>JAAYJH010000098.1 GCA_012523035.1 Fibrobacter sp. | reverse complement strand
TGTTCTAAAACTCTGATTATTTGAGCCTCGCTATAGCGTTTGCCTGTTTTCTGTGTCATATGTTCTCCTTATGTAAAGATAGAAGAACTATCACTCAATCTTGTACACTTTTTGGGGAGCACCTCAATTTGAAGACTTGCAAGAACAAAGCAAGTATCTTTTACTGCAACGTCCAAAAGTAGCGAATCATCATTCACTTCCGCCCCATACATTGTTGAAATCGAAATTGTTTTTTCTATTTCATTTTTTTCATTTTTCTTCCATCTTTTCATAGTTGAATCTACAGTAAAAACAAAACTATAAACTTCATTTTCTTTAACCCAGTCATTGCTGGGCATTTTATGGATTGAAAAATGACCATTTTGTATTTCCAATGTATCATTTAAGGAATCTACAACAATCTTTGAAAAAATTGAGTCTTTACGAAGATCCAAAATCACTTTACTCATTGTTGAAAATGGCAAAGTAGTATTATTTACATAAATTCCATCGAAAAAATAACTATCAAACGCATAGTATTTTGTCAAAAAAACATCATGTTCAAAATTGCCAACATCAGAAGAACAATATTCATTAAAATCTTTTGTAGAGCAAGCAGATAAAATGAAGATGCAAAAAAACAGTAACAACACTTCTAATTTCATATTTATACTCATTTTTTATTCCTCAACGATGCCCACAATGGATGAATCCCTCATCAATGAATTCGCGCAATAAACCTGCGTTATCAATTTGTAAGGGTCAATGCATGAAAAAGATATATCATCTGATTCTTGATACCACTCTGCAAGTGTAAAACATGAATCATTTAAATCCACATTTAGTAATATTGAATCTTCATTTGCAATATAACGCTCTGAATGGTATTGTTCATCTATGATAAGATGATACTCATACTTTTCATCTCGCTGGATATCCCATCTAGTGAAAATAGAATCAGAGCTTAAAACAAAACTATTCCATTTTTCTCCATCAACAGGCCGAATGCGAAAAGAACCAGACATGTATTCCATTGTATCGACAACCACTTCTTTATGACTTGAATCAGAATAGTGTTCCCATATTCGAGTGTATATGAATGTGGAATCATTGTGTAATTCTAATTGTCTTTTAAAATACACATAGCTTGAACGATACTCCGTCTTATTGTTAGCACTGTTAAATATTTCATCTGTATTTAGGTGATATTTACTAAACGAATAGTATGTAGCAATCTTGATACTTTTCCCGTAATTTCCCGAATCACCGTCGCAACTTCTAAAATCAAATAGACCACAGCCTTGTACCATCATTAAGGCTAACAAACACAAAAGAAAACGAATCATAATCATACCTCCATCTAGACAAGATGGTTTTATCCAAAACAAGTTCAACTCATTTTTATCGACTGATTTTGGGAACCATTTTCAAATGACAACACATTCATCGACGCATACGAAAATGAAAGCATCGTAATTAAACAAAAAATTGTTTTTTCCCTTTGAGCAACAATATTTAGACTCCTCCTAATAGCAACGAAAAGTTTTAAATTTAAAAAATGTATCGGCGTTTTCAAGTAAAAAGCAACAAAAATATATTTAATTAAATTCTTCAATTGAACCTGTAAGATTCCTCCAAGTGATGGACTCTTTACATTATTTTTTCCATTTTTTTGGAATGATATGACTTCGTCATTTTGATTCTGCACCTCAGTCATAAAAACATGTAAACATGTTTTTGCGACTCTCGGTTTGGAAATCATTTAACAATGAATATGATTGCTTCATTTACCCTCTTATTAAATCACACCATGATCCATGTATGACTTGTCAAATTGCTTTACACCTATTTTGTTTTGAGCAGTAATGAAGTTAATTAGGAATTAGTGGGAACATAACGAGGGAATGACTCACCAGATTGGAACCATTCCGCTCGTGTTTTTATGATTACTTCAAAGAGCGTCTCACATTATCTGCCGCTTGAACCATATTTTTCAATGCAGGTTTTACTTCATCCCAAGAGCGCGTTTTAAGACCACAATCAGGATTCACCCACATTTTATCTTTAGAGAGAACTTCTAAACGCATTTTTATTTGTGTTTCAAATTCTTCTACAGAAGGAATTCGTGGGGAGTGAATATCATAAACACCAGGACCGATTTCGTGTTCATAATGAGTCTTCTTAAAAATTTCTAAAAGTTTATTTCCACTACGAGCTGTCTCAATAGTGATGACATCGGCATCCATAGATTCGATCGTGTGAATAATATCATTAAAATCACTATAGCACATATGAGTATGAATTTGTGTTTCAGGGGCAGCGACACTAACAGCCATTTTAAAGCTTTCTACGGCCCAGTTTTCATATTCTTGAACTTTTTCCTTGCGTAAAGGATACCCTTCCTTAAAAGCCGCTTCATCTACCTGAATAATTGAAATTCCTGCTTTCTGTAAGTCCACGATTTCATCACTCAAAGCCATTGCAATTTGCTTTGCCACTTCTGCTTTTGAAATATCATTTCTTACAAAAGACCAATTAATAATAGTGACGGGGCCCGTCAACATACCCTTCATCTTTTTAGACGTTTTACTTTGTGCATAAGAAATCCAAGGCACAGTCATTGGGTAAGGTCTGCTCACGTCGCCATAAATAATCGGTGGTTTTACACAACGACTGCCATAACTTTGTACCCAGCCTTTTTGGGTAAATAAAAAGCCCTGCATTAACTCACCAAAATATTCCACCATGTCATTTCTTTCAGGTTCTCCATGAACAAGAACATCCAAGCCAATCTCTTCTTGTAAAGCAACACACTCATCAATGTACGCCTTGATTTTTGTTTCATAATCATGCTTTGAAATAGTATTGTTTTTATAATCTCGACGTAATTGCCTTAACTCTGCCGTTTGAGGAAAACTTCCAATTGTTGTTGTAGGTAATAATGGCAAATTGAATTTTTCTCTTTGAATTTTATAACGTGCATTAAAATCCATAGGTCTTTCTTTTGTATCAAAAGAGCCCATTCTTTTTTGAACATTCTCATCTGTAATAAAACGAGATCGTCTTTTCTCTATAAAAATCTGTTTGTTTTTATTCAAGCGTTCTTCTTTTTTTTCACTTCTATTTTCTGAGAAAAAAAGCTCACTAAGAAAAACAACTTCTTCTATTTTTTCTACCCCAAAAGAAAACCACTGGTATAAATTTTTATGGGGCTCTTCTTTCAAAGAATATGGACAGTGCAAAAGAGACGTTGCTGTAGAAATAATCATATTTTCTTTAGGTATCTTTGCACTTATTTTTTCAAGTAAATCTAAAGATGCTTCATAATCATTTGCCCAAATATTTCTTCCATCCACAAGCCCAACGATTAGTTTTTTATTTCTAATTTCTGAAAGAGCGCTCATATTGTAAGAGCCATAAACAAAATCAAGCCCAATGCCCCAAACATCTGTTTTTGATAACTCTTTTAGCGCTTCTGTGGCGTGTTCAAAATAAGTCACCACAGCTATTTTATTTTTTGGACTAACTTCACATAATGATTGATAAGTAGAAGCAATCTTTGAAATCAAAATAGATGATGGATTTCTTACAAAAATAGGCTCTTCAAATTGAAGAACAGTATTAGCTTGAAGCTTTGCCATTTTAGCAAGTAATTCTTTATATACAAAAAGCACCGAATCTAAATAGGTAAAAGGATCTTCTCCGTTTTCGGTCTTACATAGCGATAAAAACGTAAGTGGGCCCACTAAATTAATCTTTGTTTTGATCCCTAATTCAAAAGCTTCGTTATACTCTTTTATAATTTTATCTGCATTTAACTTAAAAGATATAGAAGGGCTTAATTCTGGAACAATGTAATGGTAATTCGTATTAAACCACTTTGTCATCTCCATTGCCTGAGCATCTTTTGTGCCTCTAGCCATTGAGAAATAAAGAGTTATAGGGTCTTTTATCTTTTGAAATCGAGATGGAATCGCATTGAGCATCACCGCTGTATCAAGCACATGATCATATAAACTAAAGTCATTTGAGCTTATATACTCTACGCCCCTCATTTTCTGTTCTTGCCAATGTTTTTTTCTCAATTCTTTGGCTGTAGCTTCTAATTCTTCTTTAGAAGATTTCCCTTTCCAAAAAAGTTCAAGCGCTTTCTTTAATTCACGATTTTCACCAATACGAGAAAATCCTGTAATCCAGGTTTTATTTGTCATAGCAAACTCCTTTTGTTTTCGCGACAAAGTACGTTTTGTTACTATCGTGGTATTCGGACTTAGAACATTTAGTTCCACACCGTAGCGCGACTGTGCTCGATTCACACGAGCTTCCCCACATGGATAATAACGAACTAAATTTAAGAAAAAAATTGGGTTTCTGCTTCTATAAAATGCATTTATGTGCATTTATGCATTAAATTATCACTTTACTTAATAAAATTTGAGTGAAACCCGGTGACTGGGCAAAGCCAACCAGCACGAAGAGTTGCATCCAATGTTTTGAAAATGGATTGACGTGCTAAATGAATGTTGTATAAATACTTGCCTTTTCATGACAGTATTGCGCCATCAAGATTATATGTAATAATTTTTTGAGGTTGCTAATATTCGCAAAGAATCACTAGAGATTTTTTGAAAAATCACTCCCACTCACTTGCTGAAATACATCTAAATCAAAGTAAGATGCTGAGGCAAGCAAATGATCAAAAACATCGGCTTGAATGTCTTCATACTCATTCCATGCTGTTGTTTTAGTAAAGCAATATACTTCAATAGGAATCCCTTTATCCTCAAGAGGAAGTTGCCGCACTAAAAGAGTAAGGCCTTGATGAATTTTCGGATGATTTTTCAAGTAACTTTCAACATAATGACGGAACACCCCTAAATTTGTCATTCGGCGACCATTAATCAAAACAGAAGAATCAAAGTCATATTTACTATTAAACTCTTCTATTTCTTTTTGTCTCGTCTCGATATAATCTTTTAGAAGAAAAATTTTCTTATAGGATTCTCGTGCCGTAGCATCTACAAACTTTACACTCTTCACATTAATATTTAGCGAACGCTTAATACGACGTCCACCATGAGATGCCCCCAAGTGATGGACACTTGAAGTGATAGTTTCTGTTCATAATTTAGCTATATATTTCCTAGGTGATATCATACCTAAAGAACTATGTGGTCTAATTTCGTTGTAAAAATCTCTCCAAC
>JAAYJH010000097.1 GCA_012523035.1 Fibrobacter sp. | reverse complement strand
TTTTTTGTGAAAAAACACAAAATACTCTTCGGCAGCATTTTTTTTGATGAAATATTCCATACTTAAACTAGTAACTTTGTATATCAAAAGAGCCAGGCGCTTCTGAAACTTCCATAAACTCAAATTATTTTAATGGAGTACAACTAAGGGGACCCAGCGTTTGTAAAATTTGTTTTGAAAGGCGAGAGGCGATAAAATAGGCTCGTGATCACCTTGTAAAATAAAGCGAACTGTGGGGTGCTTTTCTGCTAAGTTGGCGATATTTTTTAAAGTTTCTGTTAGCCTTTGTGTGTAGAGTTTTTCTAATAAGTCTGGACTTAAGTTTTGTGGACTCAAGGGGAATTTTGTATGAGTGGTGCTAAAGGCGATTAAAGCAGGCGTTGAGGCTTCGAGTGTTTTCAATAGGGAGTCTATTTTTAAGTAAATGCTAGAGTCTGTGCCACCGAAATGCACTTCACTAAAGCCTAGATTGTATATGTATTGGTCTCGTTTGTGGTCTTCTGCGTTTCCGGCGTAATAATAATAAGAGTGGAAACCTAAATTGTTGAAATATTGAGGTAAAAAAATGGAGTCTTTTTTGAAATCTTGCCGTGTGATTTGATATAATAAATCTTCTCTTTCTGCGGTTCTACTTCTAGAATATGCTCTGGAATGTGCTCCCACTTGCTTGTTGAAATCTTGAAATACTCTAAGCTTATTTTGCCACTCTTCGATATCTAAATCAATGCCCCAAGACTCTACCAAAATCATGACATTGAGTTTAGAAGTATCTATGAACTGCATGGTGACCGAGGCCGTGTCCAAGACCAAATACTTCTCTTTAAAATTGCTGGAAAGGCTATCTCGTTCGATTTTTTGAGGCATTTTGTACAAGGCCCTGGTCAAAGAGAACTCGGCTAGCGCTTGGGCGGGGTAATATTGACTTAAAGCCAAGTGCAAGACCAAAAAAAACATAGAAAACAAACTGATCTGCCACATGAAAAGGGCTTTAATTGGTTTTAAAAGCCAAAAAGCGGTCAGGGTCAAAAAAAACGCTAAAAAGAACCACGCAAAAGGGCTTCGATTTTGCTCGGCGAGTATATTGAAAACATCTAAACAAGAAAGGGCAAAAATAAGAAGTCCCAAAAGGGATAAAAGCATAGTTTTAAGAATGTAAAAACGAGGGTTAAAAAAGTCTTGGACCCACTTCCATAAAAGCAATAAAACAAGCACCCCATACAAAAAAAGCCCATGCAAAATATCTTGCCCTTTTTGAAATGAAAGCAAAAAAGGAGTGACAGTGATCCACGCTGTGGCGATTAAGGGGTATAAAAAAGATTTCACCGTTCCTCCACCAATACATAGTTATAAAAAAACATTTCACCTATCACTTTGACGGTGTCCATCCGCACTTCTTTATAATAATGCCGCTCTAAAAAGAGTTTTAAATTGTCTTGATTGATCACGAGCACATTGGGTTTCACCACCTCTTTGATGGGATTTTTGACTCCATAACTATGCAGTGCATCTTGAAGGTCTGGCAAATAAGGTGTCCAATAGCCAAAAGAAATAATGTTTCGATAAGAGCCCACAGGTTCTCGCCTCCAAGGGGGCGTTTTGTGGTGAGAAAAACGCATATACGCGTTCATACTGGTCAAAAACAAATAGTCTTTTTTTGAATCTATGTACTCAAAAACAGCAGCATAGTCGGTAGAGTCTTTTTCTAAAACTAAAGTTCTTTTTTTGCCGGTAGTGGGGTCTCGAACAATTTCTCCTGAAAACGCATATAGCCCTATATTCACTACAGCAAGGAGCAAGAACAAAGAAAAGAAGTGTTTTTTTTGAAGTTCAAAAGGGACTCGCAACAAAGGGATGAGCAAAACCGATGCATAAAGCCAAAATCCCGTCTCCACTCTATAGACCAAGCGAGACATATTCAAAAGATAAGCCATCAAAAACAAGGTCATTAAAAGCAATGCCCAAGGGTAAAACCAATAGCGTTTTTGAGCCAATACTACCCATAAACTCAATGCAAAAAAAAGCCACAACAATGGTGATTTCACAGAGTTTTTTAGAGCTTCTAACAACAAATAAGGGATATAAAGCCTTTCTATTTGGTAAGAATACCTAGAGATTGTCTTTATAATTGGCTCTAGGGCTTGGGGTGAAAACACCTCGGTGTCATAAAAAACCCATTCTTTTAAAAGAGCAAAATCTTGCCCCGAAAGGTTGGATTCTTCTAAATCTTCGTAAACAGCCTGTTGATTGTAACTTTGCAAATCTCCAAGAATCACTCGTGAATTTTGAAAAGCTCTAAAATCTGCATATTCTTCTCCCTTATAAAAGCTTTTGTCTATTTGATGAGCCCCAAAGGCTAGCAATAACAAAACACCCACAGTCACTAAAAACCGCCATCTTTGCCCCCATATAGGCCTCCAAAAAAACAAAAAACTCAAAGCTCCAAACGGAAGCCCCATTAAAAAGACTTGATACCGAAGCAAAGAAGCCCAAAAAACAAGCAAAACCGAAGCGCACAAAAACCAAGCAGAACGCTTATTGAGCAAAGTCCACAAAAACAAAAGCATTCCAGCAGCAGCCAAAATAGAGGCACTCCGCGTAAACTGACACACCAAATAAAAGTCCGACGCAAGCAAGGCTACAAACACTGCAAACACAAGTGCTCCCCACCGCTCCAATTGCAACAAAAGCACCAGCCCAATCACCCAAAAAGAAACAAACACACTCCAAAGCAAAGCCACATAATACCAGCCCACTTCTGGAAACACAAAATACCAAGGCAAAAGGGCATAACCATAAAGGGCGTTGACAAAAATCATCAAAGGATTATAATCTACGCCGTGAGCCCCCGTGAGTAAAGCCGCCATAAAATAATCATCAATAGCTCCAAAACGCAAATCGCCAAAAATAAGCACCAAAAGCAAAAAAAATAAATTAATGGCAAAAGAATAAAGCACAGCTCTTTTAAATGTCATAAACTTAATTTAGAACATTTTATAAGAAAACAGAGAAAAAAGAAGAGAATTAGGGTAATCAGAAGCGCCTATACTACCTTAAAAACATAAAGTTTAGTTTTTTTTTGAAAAACACACAAAAACGCTAAAGCTTATATATCTTTTACTCATGACACCATGGACCACCATTATTAAACCCAAAAACAAACTCTTTTTCGTAGATCTAAAAGAACTGTGGGCATACAGAGATTTATATTTTATGTTTGTAAAGCGAGACATTGTCACTTGGTACAAACAGACCATTTTGGGGCCACTTTGGTTTTTTATTCAACCCCTCCTCACCACGATTATGTTTATGGTAGTCTTTGGAGGTATCGCCAAAATAAGCACCGATGGGCTTCCTCAAGCCTTATTTTACTTGGCAGGCATTTGCTTGTGGCAATATTTTTCTGAATCTTTAACCGAAACTTCTAAAACTTTTATAGAAAACGCCAATGTGTTTGGCAAAGTTTATTTTCCAAGACTGGTAGTGCCCTTGGCCACAGTCACCTCTAATTTGATTCGTCTTGCCATTCAAATAAGCCTATTTTTGATGGTCTATGTGTATTATTACTTTTTTAAAGGGACTCCTTTGAATCCCAATATTTATCTACTCCTCACCCCCTATTTAATTTTTTTATTAGCGGGTCTTGCTCTAGGCTTTGGCATATTATTTGCTTCTGTGACTACCAAATACCGTGATCTTAGTTTTTTACTCTCTTTTTGTATCCAATTATGGATGTATGCCACCCCTGTGATTTATCCTTTGAGCACTATAGACAACCCCAAATTGCGTTTTTTAATGTCTTTGAACCCTCTCACCAGTATCATAGAAACATTTAAATTGGCAAGCTTAGGCACGGGTTATTTTAGTTGGTGGGGTTTACTATACAGCAGCTTATTTATGCTTGTGATCTTTTTTGTGGGTATATTAGTGTTCAATCAAATCCAACGATCATTTATGGATACCGTTTAATATGAAAACCGCCATAGAATTTGAAAACATATCTAAACAATACCGCTTGGGTTTGGTGTCTACAGGCACCCTTTCTCACGATTTAAACCGATTTTGGCAGACTAAAATCAGAGGCAAAGAGGACCCGTACCTCAAAATTGGAGAAGAAAACAGGCGAAACACCAAAGGCCAAAGCGACTATGTATGGGCTCTCAAAGACATTGATCTTTCTATCCAAGAAGGTGAGGTGGTGGGAATCATTGGTAAAAATGGAGCCGGTAAAAGCACTTTACTGAAATTACTATCCAGAGTGACTTCTCCTAGCACGGGGATCATTCGAGCAAGAGGGCGTATCGCCTCTCTTTTAGAAGTGGGTACAGGTTTTCATCCCGAAATGACAGGCCGAGAAAATATTTACATGAATGGGGCTATCATGGGGATGAATCGTCTAGAAATCACTAAAAAATTAGACGAAATTGTTGATTTTTCTGGCTGTGAGCGCTATTTAGATACTCCTGTGAAACGATATTCTAGTGGCATGACCGTGCGGCTTGGCTTTGCTATTGCGGCACACTTAGAGCCCGAAATTTTAGTGGTCGATGAAGTCCTTGCCGTAGGTGACGCCGAGTTTCAAAAAAAAGCCATAGGCAAAATGCAAAGCGTAGCACAATCCACAGGACGAACTGTGTTGTTTGTAAGCCACAACATGGGTGCAGTCAAAAATCTTTGCGAAAAAGGAGTGCTTTTAGAAAACGGTTGTATCGCCTATCATGGAGATGTGCACGACACTATCCATCAATATGTAAATATGCTTCAAACTGACTTCAACCCAAGCGTGGAGTTTTTAAGTTCAGCTTCTCGATATTTTAACTTTACCAGTCTTAAAATCTTTCAAAATGGTCAAATGGCCACCCCTTCTATCGATGTTTTTGATGAGATTTCTTTTGAGCTAGAATATAAACTCGAAAAAGATGATTTTGGACATACCATTTTTTTTGTAATTGAAAAAGAAGGCACACCTCTAATAACACTAAGCGACACTTTTGATAACGTCCATCTTTTTAAACATAGAAGCAAAGGTCGTTATCTTTGTCGGTTTAAATTGCCTACTCCTCTTTTAAAACCTGGCTTTTACAGTGTCTCTCTCCAATACTTAAGGCCCCGAACTAGAAGTTTATTAGATATTGACAATGCTCTTTCTTTTCAGGTTTCTCTAGATTCAAGGCATGCTTTTGATGCAGGTTTTGCCAAAAATCGAAAGGGAGAGATTGCTGTAAACCCCCACTGGGACATAAAGCACTTTGGATAAGCTTTTAGAATACAAGCTTATTTAAGATATCTTTTTGAAAGAGTCCTGTCTTCAACAAGGCCTTGATTTAGCATCTTAGTTTACGGTTAAGTCTCATTGCTTCTACTTTTTTTGGTCAAAAATGCAAGTTAGAAAGCTAAGCATCTCTAGAATTCATTTTCTAAGATTTTTGTTTTTTCAGCCAAGATTGAATTTATTTGACGATGAGAAATCGAGTGTTTTATAAATGGTGTTTGTAAAGTCCTCCACATACCTTTAGATTTCTGGCATACTTTTTCAAGTTCATCATAGATAGAAGGCAAAAGCTTTCGGATATTTGAAGATTTATTTTAAGAATTTTTGATAAAAAACATTGTAAAACTTAAACAAAAACCTTAAAATCCAAGTGTTCAATTTTAATAGAAATCGAGCATAAAAATGCGGAGATTTATATAAAATTCTTATATGAAAAAGAAATTCTGAATTAAAAAACTTTAGATCCTTTTCTCCCAACAATAAAGTAGAAGGCTCAAAAGCCTCTTTGGGGTTATAAATGCTCTCTAAAACTTCTTCTTTAAATCCTTCTTTTTTAATTTGCTCCCAAAAGACTCTTTTTGTGAATAAATAAGGAGA
>JAAYJH010000096.1 GCA_012523035.1 Fibrobacter sp. | reverse complement strand
CGCAAGGCATTTCTGTGGCTATGGTGTTTTTTTGTATCTAGGCTCCTATAAGCGTATAGAGAAAAATCGGCTTATTTTGAAAAGCTTCTATTTTTAAGAGAAGTTTTTTATTAGATTTATTCATATTCTAACGCCTTTTTATGTGGACAAACTTTATTTTATGAAATTTTTATGAAAAAATTTTTATTCCCCATTTTTTTGACTCTTTTGATGGCTGCTCTTGCTGCTATTTTTTTAGTTGATTTTTCTCCAAACTCTACCGCAGTAGATTTAGGCCTTTATACAAAAAAAAGGGCTGCCATTGATTCTCTTCAAATAGAACTCTGGGCTCATCAAAACAATGACACCACCCGTGCCGAGCTTTTAGAAGCTTTAGATTCTTTGTGGGAGCTCTTGGAAGACATTAAGAAACCCACTGAAACTTCAAATGAAATTTCAAAAGCAAAATGGTTTGAAAATCAAATCATCTTATGGTCCTTATTGGTCGTTGTATCTTTAGTGTTCATTCTCTCTTTACTATTTTATTTGAATCGTTTGCGCAAAACAGCCATTACCAGACAAATGGAAAAAATCAAAGAAGATCAACGATTTAAAACTCCCAAGGGTGGTTTTGACGATGACCCCACCTTTGTCAATAGAACTAGAGTTCGTCGTTCCATTATCGACGATGCCAAAGCACACGCAGAACAACAATCCTTTACCGTAGAAGACTCCTCTAAGACCATTGCCAAAAACATTGCTTTCGAAGACGAAGACGGCTTGCCAGAGAACAAAATTTTAGCTCACAATCCAGATGCTCCAGCTCCTCTTAGACCCACAGCAAAAGAACGAATCACCTCTGCCATGCAGTCTCTTTCTGACGCTTTGGTGGGGGCTCCAAAAGGCGTGAATCGTCCTAAATCAGCACCACGAGTTCGAGCACAAAGTAAAAACACTCTCTCTCAAAATACTATTCCTGCACCCAAGACCCCTAGCCCACTCGATGTGACTCGTTTTGATGTGGAGAAAAACGAAAAAGAAAAAGTATTACAGCTTATGCGTCGGGGATACACCAATTCAGAAATCGCTAGGCGCATCCAAATCGCTCCAGAACAAGTAGAAACTATTATTCGAGAAAATAGAGAAACAGGTGCTTGATGCCTCGTTATCGTTTTTGGTGTGAATACCTAGGGAATGCGTTTTTTGGGTGGCAAGCTCAAAATCAAGATGGTAAAACTAAATTTAAAAGCGTTCAATCTACACTAGAAGATGCTTTTGCTATTGTGCTTAGAAAAAAACTCAAGTTGGTGGGTGCAGGCCGCACAGATTCTGGCGTTCATGCGCGTGGATTGTGTGTGCATTTTGATTTTGATGAAGAAATTCTAGACTTAAAAAAACTAGAAAAGTCTATCAACGGACTCTCTAAACGATTGATTCGTATTCGTGGACTAGAGCTTTGTGATCCAGACTTTCACGCCAGACACAGTGCCGTTAGTCGCTCTTATTCTTACACCATTTTCATACGACCAGTGGCTTTGTACAGAGATTTTGGTTGGGAGTGTGGCAATTTACAGCTCGATATTGACTTGATGGAGCAAGAAGCCAAAGATTTTATAGGTTATCACGATTTCATTGATTTTTGTATTCCTAGAAACGATGGAAAAACCACGCATTCTCATATATTTCAATTTAAAATGGAAAGGCCCAACGATTATTCTGTTTGCTTTCAAATCCAAGGGAATCGTTTTTTACACAAGCAAATTCGTGCGATGGTGGGTACACTTTTTGATGTAGGTAGAGGGAGACATCCTCGAGGCACAGTCCAAGCTATTTTCAATCAAAGCTTTAAAGGCGAAAGGACCTGGGCCCCTCCACAAGGTTTAGTTTTAGAGTCTGTGAACTATTAAAAATCTTCTTCTGAGTCTAAAGTTTCTGTTTCGGGCTCTTCTTGTATAGGCGCTTCTGAAACTTCATTATTTTCTTCTAGTGCAGAAAAATCCATCGGCTCTGGTGTCAAGGCCTCCATCTCTTTTTGTTTTCGTTTTTGAACTTTAATCTCTGAGTTTTTTCGTTTTTTCTCCCGGATCTCTTCTAGTGTGGGCTCTTCTCCAAAGGCTTGACCAAAGTAAAGTACATTGGTTTTAATGGCTGTTCTGGAACCAGCCCCTATACCAATAACGGGTCTATAAGACTCACCAAAAGAAAAAGCTATATCAAATGCAAATCGAAAGCCGTTATTCCCTTTAACAAAGAGAGTGGGCTGAATCGCTTCATTATTTAACGATTCAAGGTAGCCACTGGACTGCATGCCAGCCGATTCATAGCCCAAAGAAACCATCAATTCAAACATAGAAATAGGAGAATAGCCAAGCACCAGTTCAAAAACATGGGTGCTCACATCTAGGTCTAAAGAACCTTTATAATTTTCGGGAGTATAACTTATAAAAGAAGAATTATAACCAAAACCCAAGCTCACATTGAGGGATTGAAGCCCCTTGGGCAAAGCATATTGGAAAAGATGCCCAAAACTATATTGCAAACCTATTCCAAGTAAACTAAACGATTTTAGCTCACTCACAGCCGGCAACCACATCCCTCTCAACACAAGACGAGTGTGATAAAAACCAAACCCCGCTTGCAAGATAGGATAAGAAAAAAGAGGGAGAGAGTTTAGTGTTTCGTTACCTGCAACAATTAAGCCACTATTGGGGGGAGTTTCTTTTCCAAATATGGTCGGAATTTGGTCTGATCTATAAACTCGGTCTGTTTCAGAAATTAAACTCAATTGCAAGGGCATGCCTGCATCAAAAGAAAACCTTTGAGGCACATTAGAGCTGATGATCCAATTGGAATTGAGCACTGTCCCCAACTGAGTGATGATAGGCCTTACATATCCAGGTCGATTTGCTTTAAAAATTCCTGGTCTTTCGTCAAAAGCTACTATAGACTCGTGTATGGTAGCCCACTCTGCAAAAGATGTGGTAAAAGATAAAAAAAGCGTGAACCCTATGATTTTTATAAATTTCATAATTCAAAAATAACAATATTTAATGTGAATGCCCTGTGCTTTTTAAAATTTCTTGAACTAAAGCCCCTAGAACCGCATTATCACTATAAGACCCATGCCTAAAATCTGTGCCCACTGCACTGGTTTGTATTTTATCGTCACAGCCTCCTTTTGCAAAAAGCGGCACCAATTGATTGGTATGTGCTGTGGAATTAAAGCTATGGCCTGGAATTTGCCCTACGCCATTATTCACCAGTTCATAATCTATAAAACCAGTCTCTTCATCGTATGCATTGGGGCCTATTAAATAACCCGTTTCATGGTCTGCAGTGATAATCAAAAGGTTATCGTTAAAGCCGCCATGTTGCTCTATCCACTGCACCACTCCATCTACCGCATTGTTAAAATCATCTATTTCTTCGATGACTCTTGCGATAGAGTGATTGTGAGAAGCCTCGTCAATAGCTCCACCTTCTATCATCAAATAAAAACCTTTCTCATTTTTAGCCAGAACATTCAATGCAATGGTAGATAAACTCCTTAAATCGGGAACACTAGCTACCTTAGGGTGTTCACCAACTATCAAATTCAGTTCATTTGGCCCGCCAGTTCTAGCCACCTGCAAACTAAAGTCAATGGGAGCAATTCCTAGCAGTTGCTCGGGGAGTTCTTGCGAGCTAAGCGATAGATAACGGTCAAAATCTTCTTTGGAATCTATAAAAGTCCATGCTCCCAATAAATTTTGAGCTGTGCCTGCTTTTAATTGTAAATACACAGATTCATCATCTCCAAGCCACTGGAAGTCGGGGTTAGTTCTAGGAAAGCCATTGTTGTCATAATAAGGGTGCCCGGTGCCGAGCAATACATTGAGAGTGCTTTCAAAAATCATCTGAGGTGCAATCACTGCGTAACGGTTTCGATTGTGTATATGAGCCACAAAACCAGCGGGAGTAGCGTGAGAGATGGGCATGCTAGTGACCACTCCAGAAGCTCGCCCTGTTTGGTACGCCACTTCGACAGCATGGGGCACAGGCGAATCTGTTTGATCAAAGCCTATCCGTTGATTGTTTGTTTTTACCCCTGTCGAAAGAGCCGTTGCACTAGCCCCAGAATCGGTAAAACCACGCCACACCCACTTTGGATCTTCTTGGGCAGCTTGAGAATCGTAACTATTCCCTTGCAAGTGATGAGTACTCATAGCCATACTCACAGGAAAACGATAAAAAGCTTGCTTTTCTTTTTCTCCAAAGTGATAATAATCAGAAGCAATAAATTGATTAAAACCACAACCATCGCACACCATCATAATCACATTTTTGGGATTACAACCAAAAGAACCGGGCTCTAGTCGAGGAGTGTGAATAGAGTCTTCAGGAGTGTTAGGATTAGGAGTGGGCTCTGTTTTTGAAGAGTCGTTGGGTCCAGTCGGAGGCTGCTCAAGAGAATCAGAAGGAAGAACTTGCGTTGTATCTGGGGGTAGATCACAGTCTTCTCCACAAGTCACTGGAGGATTACCGGGTGTTTCAGAGCAAGAAACCCCGAACAAAACAAAAAATAGAATCCCTAAAAGTGAAAAAAAACTTTTTTTGAAAAAAAACACAAAGCTTTTATTTTTCATAATCGCACCTTCCCTAGATTATAGAACTTAGATTTGAAAAAATAGCATAATATTAATTTCTGCCAAATGCTGAATCAAAGATCGGTCTAAAGAACAGGTACCACAAGTTTTGGTGTATAAGCTAGAAAATAAAAAATAACGGTATTGCAAGGCAAGCTCTGCCCCTAAATATGGATTAAAATAATATTTCATACTCAAGATAGGAGAAAAAGCGTTCCCCATCAAAGAACCATCACTACGAATTTCTTTGGAGTCTTTGTCTGTCAGCTCTTGAGTCAAAACATTTTTTGAAAGCGAGATTTTGGTGTAAGACAAATTAAAACCTAAACCAAACTGAAGGGCTTGAGGAAAAAGCAAATAATAAGTGTAGGCAAGCCCCACCCTAAAATAAGAAGCGTTTTTCAACTTAGCATAGGGCAAATACAAAAATGCGATGCTATGAGCATTCATGTTGGCACCCAACTCTAGCTCTGCAGTCCACTCTCTTTGCCAAGATGGTAAAAAAAACTCTTCTTTAGAAAGGCTATCCTTGAGGGCTATTGAATTAGACTTCTTAATATCACCACCACTCCAACTCCCATTCAGTCGAAGTCCAAAATAATGGCTGCGCTCCCAATAGGTGTCTTCTGCCATCACCAAACTCAGCATCACTAAAGCAAAAAAAACAAATTTTGACACCAACCTCATTTTTAAGCCCTCCTCAAAAATCAAGTCTTAGCATATTGAAACATAGCTTCAATGCTTTTTAATGCTTTGACCCGTGTATCTTCTTGAATAATCACCTCGTCGGCTTGGTCTGGATTTCGAAGCGTATTCAAAATACCCGTCAAAGAGTTGGATTTCATGTATTTACACATGCTACAGCTACCAATAAAAGTATGATTTGGAAGCTCCGCTTGCAGTTTTGCATTCAAGCCACACTCCGTCAACACCAAAAACGGATTTTGAGGGCTTTCTTTTTGAATATACTCCACCATTTGACTGGTGCTACCCACATAATCGCTAAGCATGGCCACGCCTGGGTTACACTCCGGGTGACTGATCACTTGTAAATTAGGGTTTTGCTCTCTAAAAAAGCGAATCATTTCGTGATCGTATTGCTCATGCACATAACAAACCCCATCAAACAAGACCAATTCTTTTTGAATCCCTTGTTTTTTCAGGTCTGCTTTAATGTTTTCGCCCATCAAATAATCGGGAACAAACACAATCTTATCGTTAGGAATGCTTTTGATCACTTGGATCACATTAGAGCTAGTCACACACACATCGCAATAGGCTTTCACCTCGGCGGTCGTGTTGATATAACACACAAAAGTATGCTCTGGATATTTGGCTTTTAAAGCTTTCATATCGTCGGCATTAATACTATCTGCAAGGCTACAACCCGTCATAGAACCGGGGATAAGCACTCGTTTATTTGGATTTAAAATCTTAGCAGTCTCTCCCATAAATCGAACCGCCGCAAACACAATCAAATCGGCTTCAACTTTTGTAGCATCTCGGCTCAATTTAAAGCTATCTCCTACAAAATCGGCCACCGACATGGTGATTTCTGGAGAAACATAGCTATGTGCAAAGACCACCGCATTCTTTTCTTTTTTAAGTTCATTGATTTCATGGATCAGGGGAATCATAGACTCACAAGCTTCCATGCTATAATTACACAAAACACTACCAGGCTGTATCGTTTTTAGTTTTTCATATAATTCTATTGCAGTCATACCTTGTAATGTAGAAAAATTCAAAGCATAAACCAGACTAAATAAAGCTTAAAACTATTTTCTAAAAACAAAACTACACTCACCCACCAGTCCTCCACCTCGTTTTGAAGCAGCGGCTAAGTATCTTTATAAGGCAAAGCCGACAAATTCACTGGAGAATACTCTTTTCTGGCCAAAACCTGATAAAACCGATTTTCTTCGGGGCACCAACCGCTCAAAGCCTTACCATACACACACCCCGAATCCAGTCCAATAAAACCAGGAATATTCACAAAACCAAGCTGAGCCCAATGACCAAAAACCACTGTTTTGGGCCAAGACACTTGCTCAAACCAAGGCTTTCCACTCCACTTTCTAACCGAAAGCAAAACAGCCTCATCCATTGACTCTAAGGCATCTTTAGCAGGCTCCAAACCAGCATGCACCAACAATGCATGGGGGGTATCTAGCCAAAGCGGCCACTTAGAAACCACACTTTGAACCCACTCCACCTCGCCCAGAGCCTTCATTCGTTTATATTCTTTTTCAGTCCATTTCGTTTTTGGAACTTTCAAAGTTTCTAAAAATCTAGCCTCATGATTACCCAAAACAGCCTGAATTTTCAGCTCATCTATCAGCCGAATACACTCCAAAACCATAGGCCCTTTATTGATCACATCTCCTGTCAAATAAATCGAATCTTTACCCTCTACAAAAGCAAAATCCTCAATCATTTGAGAAAGCTCATCAAAACAACCATGCACATCACCGATAAAAAGACTCCTACTCATTATGAAAATCCTTTGTTTTTTTAGGGTAGTTAGAAGCGCCTATACTACCAAAAGTCTCTAAGTTTTTCATCTCTTTTGGCGTCAAAAGCCTAGATTCTCCCGCTTTCAAAGAACCCAAATCCACTCCAGCATAAGCAACCCTTAAAAGGTCTAAAACTTTATAGCCTAGTACATCCATCATCCGTCTAATCTCACGATTTTTACCTTGGGTCAAAACCAACTCCACAAAATCTTCTTCAATACTCACGGAACGAGCTTGCCCCCATTCACCATCTCCGATATCGACACCTTTTTTAACTTTTTCGATATCCTCTGGCTTAAAAAAAGGCTCTATTTTCACCCAATAAGTCCGTGGAATCTGAAACTTAGGGTGAGTCAAAGCATACAAAAGCTCGCCATCGTTGGTAAAAAGCAACAAACCTCGACTCCAAAAATCAAGCCTCCCCACATATTTTAGATTTTGATACTCACTAGAAAGATAATCATAAACAGTGGGTCTATTTTGAGGGTCTTTTTGCGAACAAATACAACCCAAAGGTTTGTGAAAAGCAATGAGCACCCTTTGAGAAGGAATAGAAATTTGGTGGCCATTCACTTCCACAGAATCTTGACTAGAAACTCGAATACCCAACTCTTGAACCACCAATCCATTCACTTTGACCTTGCCTTCTGCAATCAAAGCATCGGCAGCACGCCTAGAAGCAAAACCAGAAGCTGAAATAAATTTATTGAGTCGCATGAGTGTTTTCCAAAGAAGAATACAGCACTCCAAAACGAATCCCTGCCGTACTGATTTTAAAAGAAGTCACATGCAAACGCTCCAAAAGGCTTTTTAGCCAATATAAACCACAAATAATAACATCACTTCGACCATTTTCTAAGCCCGGGAGCATAGCTCGCAAGTCTTTTGATAAATTCGAAATCCGTGTAGTCACCATCTCTAGATCATTCAAATGAAGCTCCAGACCCTCTATTTTTTCGTAGTCGAACTCACTCAAATTCAAATAAACCATAGCCAGTGCAGTAGCAGTCCCCCCTATCAAAACAATTTCTTTTTTTGCAAAAGCCCGCACAGGATGCTCCTTAAAAATTCCTTTCACAAACTGCTTGTACTCTGGTCCAGGAATTGCTCCCATCTGCTTAAACAATGCTAAAGCTCCCACAGGGATAGACATGTTTTTTTTGAGCAAAGAAAGTTCTGTAGAGCCCCCACCAATATCTAAACTGAGCACATCGGTAGAATACCATCGGCTCACTGCCATAAAAGAATAAGCAGCCTCTTCTTCTCCAGAAATAATTTGAGGCCTTATCCACAGTGACTTTTCTACCCGCTCAATCACCAGATCACTATTAGAAGCCTTGCGCATCGCTTCGGTCATTATAGCAGCTTGGAGCTGCACCCCTAAAGCATTTAAAGTACTTCTAAAACGCGATAATATTTTCATCAAATCTTGGAGTCTCTTTTCTGAAACTGCTCCAGTCTCAAAAATATCCTCTCCTAAACGACACACCTCTACCTTTTGCAACTTTGGCACTAATTTCTCTACACCATCTTTGGATTCTACAGAAGCCACCAATAAAATACAACTATAAGTTCCGATATCTATAGAAGCCAAAAACTTAGGATTTGTCATCTTCTTTTGCATCTTTTAGATCTGTAATAATGTTTTCTCTAATTTTATCGACCAAAGTAGTAGAATTCAAAAACAATTCCTTGGCGTGAGAAATAGCCTCTTCGACCACAGACTCAGGATATAATTTAGCCCATTCCGAGACCAAAGCACCAGACACAGAACCCAAAGCCTTGGCTTCTCGAATTTCTACGGCCATTTTTAAGGCCAGTAAAATCCCAAGCTCCAGTGGTTTAGGGTTTTTAGTTTCTTGAACTCGACTTTCTACACGGCTTATTTTTTCGTATAGATCCATAGTTTCTAATTCTTTTAGATCATTTTCTGAAATCATAAACCCAATTTAGCAAAAAGAAGTACAAAAAAAATAAAAGCTATCGAAATAAAAAAGCTAAAGCAAACACTCCCCTCTTTTTCTAAAGTTTTATGGCTTTAGCAAAAAAAACATGGAATCAAATAATTCTCTAAACACTTTTATTATGCACTTTTAAAAATTTAAAGAAACACAATTAATGAAAGGCCTAGTTTATTTTTTCAATCACAAAAGAAGGATGTCTGGCGATTGAAACTTGAAAATTAAAATCACTTGCATGATATAGAATTAAATTTTTCTCAGGCTCACTTCTGCCAAAAAAAAAGAGCATTTTCATGCTCTTGATAAAATTTTTATTTTTTCGCTACTGCTTTTTTGGCGGTAGTTTTTGGAGCGGTTTTAGCAGTAGTCTTTTTCGCTACTGCTTTTTTGGCCGTGGCTTTTGGAGCAGCCTTAGTGGCAGTCTTTTTCGCCACTGTTTTTTTGGCCGTGGCTTTTGGAGCAGCCTTAGTGGTAGTCTTTTTCGCCACTGTTTTTTTGGCCGTGGCTTTTGGAGCAGCCTTAGTGGTAGTCTTTTTCG
>JAAYJH010000095.1 GCA_012523035.1 Fibrobacter sp. | reverse complement strand
TCACGCTCGTCTCAATTTTCAAGCACTCATCCCAGCATGATGGGGGAGTATCCTTCTCCGTCATTGTGTCATTCCAAATGAGAAGGAACTATGAAGTTTAATTTTATTAGTGTTTAGAGATAAACAACTTTTAGTGGAAGAAGTCGTAGCTTTATTCAAGAAACGCGTTTCGCATGGATTTCCACGAGCAAAGCTCGTAAACGGACTCACGCCCTCGCCATAACGATAAGAACTTAGCATTCCTCAAAAAAAAAGTTTTTCACATCATTTCTGGCACGATTTTCGCACCGTCCTCCTCCGATTTTCAGATAACATCTCTAACACTAACCACTTCCAACTAATCTGGCACGCATTCTGCATGCATGGATTTCCACGAGCAAAGCTCGTAAACGGCAAAGCTCGTAAACGGCAAAGCTCATAAACAGGTTCACGCCCTTGCTATGTGTCGCTTTGATCCCTGTGGCGGAGATGATTCTGTTCCCTAGAAATAGTCGAGTATTCTTGAAAATACTTTTGGGGTGTGTTTTTGTGAAGTTCTTACTTGAATTTTTATGTTGATTTAGCCGTTTCTTTAATTTGGTTTTTAAGTTCTATAAAAAAATGTATATCGAGAGCCTCAGTATAGCATGTTTAGGGAAGCTTAGTACATGGGGTGTTTTAATTAATCTTTTTTGCCTTTATTGTATGATTGCGGGTGGTTTTATTCTTACTTCAATTTTTCGATTGAAGTTTGGTGTAGATTTTAGGTGAAGTGGTTTTCAGTTTGAGCTTTTTTAAAAGCCAGGCGCTTCTGAAACTTCAATAAAAAATGTTAAAAATGATTGAGTTTTGTGATATTGAATGTTTGTTTGGTCGTTTTATTGCATAAGAGTGGATTTCAATGGTTAAAATAATTTTATATTCTTTCTTTTTATCTTGATTTTCTATGAATTTGTGAAAATTTAGGTTTTTATCATTAAAAAACGCCGTTTTATCCTAAAAAAAGACACTTAAAAAGATTTTTACAAAAAAAAGTGTTTTTTTCTTGTATTTCCTTATATATTCAAAATAACATTTTTAAGTGTTTAGAATTTGGAGATTATACAATATGGCAGAAAATTTGCAATACCTTATAGATCGCATTCAAAAAGATGCTGTGGATAAAGCGGAGGAAGAAGCCGCTGCTATTCTTAGTTCGGCAAAAGATAAGGCCGCTCAGATTATAAAAGAAGCAGAGCTCCAAGCTAAAAATAGTTTAGAACAAGCAGATAAAGATGCTCTAGTGTATGCGCAACGGAGTGAAAAAGCTTTGAAACAATCTGCTAGAGATATTTTGATCACGGTGGGAAAGGGTTTAGAGAAAATGATTCTGGATCTTTTGAGTCTTCAAGTTGAGTCGAATCTTTCTCAAGATACTATCAAAGAATTGTTGTTGAGTTTGGTTAAAAATTATAATTCTGAGCTTCAAGTGGCCTTGTCTGATAAAGATGCTAAAGCATTGAGTTCTTTTATTTTGGGCGAGTTCAAAAAACAACTGCAAGCAGGTGTCCAAGTCGAGAGTGATTCCAATGTTCGTTTTGGATTTAAATTGAAATTAGAAAATGGAAAGCTCAGCCATGAATTTACCAACGAGGCGATCGCAGATGCTCTGTCTGCATTCCTTCGACCCCAGCTTTCTAAAATTGTAACAGAAGTGGCTACTCAAGGTTAAAAATGAGTAATGCTGTTTATTTTGTTTCTTCTTTGCCTATGATTCAATTCAAAGATGCTCCCCCTATGAGTGTTGAGGAATTTAAAAGGCAGTGTGAAACTAATTTAAATGATTTTGAGCTTGGTGCTATAGAGGCCCTTTTGGATGGCAAAGATTATCCAGAGCCTTTTGTGTCTGCGTTTTACTCTCACGAAACTCAATTGAAAAATATTGCTGCAAGAGCTAGAGCCACTGAATGGGATTCAGATATCCGTATCATGGACCGCCCTTTTGATGGTTATAATGTCGCGTATGCTAAAATGGTGAACGATGCTTTGGTTAAAGCAAATCCCCTAGAAATGGAAGAGGCTCTTGAAGAGGCGCGTTTTTATTTGGCCGATGAGCTTAGTGGAGTGGGGTCTTTTACTATGGCCCATGTTTATGCATACGCACTGAAGCTTAAAATTTTAGAACGACTTTCAAAACTGAATCAAGAGGCTGGAAATACAGCTCTTTTAAAAATTATTAACGAAAACGATCTCGCTATTGAGCGAGAATGAGCGGAGGATTATTCTTCACATGGCTAGTATCGGTAAAATCACAGGTGTTAATGGCAACTTAATTCGAGTTGAATTTAGTGGGCCCGTTATTCAAAATGAAGTGGCATACGCCGCTTTGTCTTCTGGTGTAAAATTAAAATGCGAGGTGATTCGTATTCGTGGAGATTATGCAGAACTCCAAGTATTTGAAGACACTACAGGGCTGAAGGCAGGTGATCCAGTGGAATTTACTGGTGAATTGCTGTCGGTGGAGCTTGGCCCAGGGCTTTTGACTCAAGTTTTTGATGGGCTTCAAAACCCACTCCCTCGTTTGGCAGAAGAGTCTGGTTTTTTCTTGGAAAGAGGCAAGTATTTGCAGGCTTTAGATAGAGAGAAAAAATGGAGTTTTACTCCAAAAGCTAAGAGTGGAGATAAATTGACCGCGGGGGAAACTTTGGGCGTGGTTCCCGAAGGTATCTTTGAACACCGTATTATGCTTCCTTTTAAACTCCGTGGAGTTTATACTGTAGAATCTGTGGTACCAGCCGGAGATTATAGTGTCGAAGAGACTATCGCTGTAGTTTTAGATGCGGATGGCCAAAAAATCCCTGTGCAAATGCTGCAGACTTGGCCTGTGAAACTGCCTATTAAACACTACGCTGAACGCTTGAAGCCTACAGAACCTATGGTGACTCAACAAAGGATTGTGGATACTTTTTTCCCTGTGGCTAGAGGGGGTACTTATTGTATTCCAGGGCCCTTTGGAGCCGGAAAAACAGTGCTGCAACAGCTGACTAGTCGTTATGCCGATGTGGATATTGTGATTTTGGCCGCTTGTGGTGAAAGGGCCGGTGAAGTGGTCGAGACTCTTGTGGAGTTTCCAGAGCTCCATGACCCAAGGACAGGTAAAAGTTTAATGGAAAGGACTTTGATCATTGCCAATACCAGTTCTATGCCTGTGGCTGCCCGTGAAGCTTCGGTTTATACAGGAGTGACTCTTGCTGAATATTATCGACAAATGGGTTTGAATGTTTTATTGCTTGCCGATTCTACTTCTCGATGGGCTCAAGCTTTACGCGAAATGAGTGGTCGATTAGAAGAAATCCCCGGTGAAGAAGCTTTCCCAGCTTATTTAGAGTCTGTGATTGCTAGCTTTTATGAAAGGGGAGGAGTAGTACGCCTTAAAGATGGCTCCGTAGGTTCTGTGACTATTGGAGGGACTGTCTCCCCAGCTGGTGGTAACTTTGAAGAGCCTGTGACTCAAGCAACCCTAAAAGTGGTGGGTGCTTTTCATGGTTTATCTCGTGAACGCTCCGACCAAAGGAGATTCCCTGCTATTAACCCTATGGATTCCTGGACAAAATACGAAGGTATTATTCCTAGTGAAAAAGTCCAAATAGCTCATCAAATTTTGTCTATGGGCGTAGATGTGAATCAAATGATGAAAGTGGTGGGTGAAGAGGGGACATCTATGGATGATTTTATCACATACCTTAAATCAGAGTATCTAGATGCTGTGTACCTTCAACAAGACGCTTATCACGATATTGATGCGGCTAGTTCTTCGGAGAGACAAAAGTATTTGTTCGATAAAATCTACGAAATTTTAATGACTTCGCTTTCTTTTAAAAACAAAGAAGAAGCCAGGTCCTTCTTTTTAAAGCTCACTCAAATTACAAAAGACTGGAACCGAGTTGAATTTGAATCTTCTGAATTTAAAGAACTCGAAGCTCAAGTATTTAAGTCTGTTCTGGAGGTTAGTATCCATGCATAAAGTGTATCATCGTATTGAACGAATTACTGGAAGTGTGATCACAGTTAAAGCTGAAGGGGTCTCTTATCAAGAGCTCGCCCAAGTGAAAAGTCCTCGAGGAGTTTCTTTGGCTCGAGTGATTCGTATAGATAAAGATATGGTGGATTTGCAAGTGTTTGAAGGAGCCCGTGGAGTTTCTACAGATTCTCAAGTTCGTTTTATTGGAAAGCCTATGGAAATTCCTTTCAGTGAATCTCTTTTGGGTCGTGTTTTTACTGGTTCAGGAGAGCCCAGAGACAACGGACCTCGTATAGAAGAAAATCCTGTAGAGATTGGGGGACCATCGGTGAACCCCTCTAAACGCATTGTCCCTAGAAATATGGTGCGAACCGGTATCCCAATGATTGATGTGTTTAATACGTTGGTGGTTTCTCAAAAACTCCCTATTTTTTCTATTGCAGGAGAACCTTACAACCAACTTTTAGCTCGAATTGCTCTACAAGCCGAAGTGGATGTGATTGTTTTAGGGGGAATGGGGCTAAAATACGACGATTATCTTTATTTAAGAGATTTTTTAGAAGAAAATGGTGCCTTGTCTCGATCAGTGATGTTTGTGCACACTGCCTCTGACCCTATTGTAGAGAGTTTGCTTGTTCCCGATGTCTCTTTGGCTGTCGCTGAAAAATTTGCCACCGAAGGTAAAAATGTCTTGGTTCTATTGACAGATATGACCAACTTTGCCGATGCTATGAAAGAAATAGCTATTACTATGGAGCAAATCCCTTCGAATCGTGGTTATCCTGGAGATTTGTATTCTCAATTGGCTAGCCGATACGAAAAAGCAGTGGATTTTGATACGGCTGGTTCTATCACTATTTTGGCGGTGACGACTATGCCCGGTGACGATGTGACTCACCCTGTTCCAGATAACACAGGCTATATCACCGAAGGTCAGTTCTATCTAAGAAAAGGGCGTATCGAACCATTTGGCTCTTTGTCTAGATTAAAACAACAAGTGAACGGAGACACCAGATCAGATCACCGTACTATTATGAATACTATGATCCAGCTTTATGCTAGTTTTAAAGAAACCCTAGAAAAAGAATCTATGGGCTTTAGGATGAGTGCTTGGGATCAAAAGCTCTTAAAGTATGGAGTTCGTTTTGAAAAAGAAATGATGGACTTGACGGTGAATATTTCTTTGGAAAAAGCTCTCGATTTAGGGTGGCAAATTTTAGCTGATTATTTTGAGCCAGAAGAAACAGGTATTCCTACCAAAATGATTCAAGAATACTGGCCAAAAAAAGAAGGTTAGTGTATGGCAAAAGTGAAATTGACCAAAAACGCACTCAAAGCAGAGCGAGATTCGTTAAAGCGATTTCAGCGGTATTTGCCAACTCTTTTGTTAAAAAAACAACAACTGCAGATGGAGATGCGTGGTTTGCAGGCAAAAGTGATGGCCAAAAGAGAAGAAGAAGAGCTTTTGCAAAAATCAATGGCTACTTGGGTTTCTTTGTATGCAGAGCCTATAGAATGGGCTTCTTATTTATCTGTAAAAGAAGTGCAAGAAGCCGAAGGCAATATTGCAGGTGTAGAAATCCCCATTTTTAAAGGGGTTACTTTTAACTTTAATATTCCAGATTTGTTCGACACTCCTGTTTGGTTAGACAAGGGGATTCGGGCTCTAAAATCTTTGATTTCTTTGAGATTAGAAAGGAGAGTTTTAGAAAAACAACACGAACTTCTTTCCGAAGAGCTTAGAACCACTAGTCAAAGAGTGAATCTTTTTGAAAAAGTGAAAATTCCAGAAACCAAAGAAAATATTCGAGTGATCAATATCTTTTTGGGAGACCAGCAGACAACGGGTGTGGCTCGATCCAAACTAGCCAAAGCCAAGTCTATTGTCAGAGCCTTAATTGAAGACGGAGGTGCTGTAGCATGATTGTTCCAATGAAAAAAATTACAGTGCTGAGTACAGAAGCTCAAAAAGAAAACACCCTCAAAGCCCTTCGTGATTTAGGGGTAATGCATATTATTTCATTGAAGACACCTAGTGGAGCTTCATTGAATTTAGCAAAAGATGAGATGAACACCGCTCAAAAAGCTTTAGACGCTTTGCCCGCCAAAGCAAAAAAAGAAAGTGTGGTGACAGGCTCTTCTAAAGCATTGTTTCAAGAATTAAAGTCTCTTTTGGCACAAAAAAAAGAGCTAGAAGAAGAAAATGCCGCTATAAAAAGTGATTTGAACCGTTTTTCTATTTATGGAGATTTGGATCCTCAGCAGATTAAAAGTTTAGAGAACCAAGGCATTTTTATTTCTTTATATGAGGCCGAAAAGTCCCAAAAACCGAGTTTTGAAGGCGAGGCTGTTTTACATTATTTTGGAAAAGATTCTTATGGTGAAAAATATGCAGTGATCAATCGAGGTGAATCCGCAGTTCAAGTGAATGCTACCAAGTTGTCTTTGCCATCGCAAGCTCTTTCTACACTTCGAACTCGACTCTCTTCTCAAGAAGAGCTTTTATCGAAGATAGAGTCTCGTTTGACTCAAATTGCTTCTGCTAAAAGTCTTTTAAAAGAAGAACTATTAAATAAAGTTGATGATTTTAATTTTGAAGAGGTGAGTGCTGGAACTTTTAGTGATTCAGGAATTTCTATGGTCCAAGGATTTTGTCCTGTGCCTAGACTTCATGAACTCGAAGCTTTGGCCCCAAAATTAGGGCTGGGTCTTAAGGTAGAAGACCCTTCTGAAGAGGAGCAAGTGCCCACTTTATTAGAGTACAATAAACTCTCTAGTCCCATGAAGTTTTTATACGATATAATTGGGATTTCTCCGGGCTACAATGAAATGGATGTTTCCCTGGTGTTTTTAGCGTTTTTTAGCATCTTTTTTGCGATGATCGTTGGAGACGCTGCCTATGGGCTTCTCTTTTTAGCCTTGACTTTGTTTGCACAAGCTAAGCTCCCTAAAGCTCCAAAAGCGGCATTTCATTTTATGATTTTAATGAGTGTCAGTACTTTTATTTGGGGCTTTTTTAACAATTCTTTTTTTGGTTTTTCACCCGAAGTTTTGGATATCACTCAAAAGAGTTTTGTTCCCGGATTTCTTAAAAGCTTTGCCAATTGGATTCGAGTCGATACCAGTGTCCAATACTTGTGCTTTATTTTAGGAGTGAGTCACCTTACCATTGCTCATCTTTGGAATTTTGTAATTAAACTCAAAAGGAAAAGCACCACAGCCATTGCTCAAATAGGCTGGTTGTTTTCGACTTGGTTCATGTTCTTTTTAGCTAGCAATATGGTGCTCGACAAAGAAATCCCAGCTTTTGCCACTCCATTGTTTATAGTGGGTTTGGTGCTGGTGGTTCTGTTTATGGTACCACCTAGAGATATTAAAAAAGAATGGATTTCATTCCCTATGTTGATATTTGATGTGGTTAATAATTTTGTAGATATTATTAGCTATATTCGACTTTTTGCAGTAGGGATGGCCGGAGTGGCCATTGCAGAGGCTTTTAATGGGATGCTTTCGCCTTTATTTGGGTCAGTGGTGGGGATAGCTGTTTCTGTTTTAGCTTTATTTTTTGTGCATGCTCTCAATATTGCTCTTTCTATTATGGGAGTGGCTGTTCATGCACTAAGATTAAATACTTTAGAGTTTTCAAGCCATTTGGATTTACAGTGGAGTGGAACTGAATTTAAACCCTTTGCAAAAGAAAATACTAATGCATAGGAAATCATATAAACTTATAAACTAATACATAGAGGAATAACGATATGGAACAAAATACAATGATAGCTCTTGGAAACATGGGTGCAATGGCTGCTTTGGGTATAGCAGCGGTTGGTTCTGCTTTGGGTACAGGAATTGCGGGCTCTGCTGCCATTGGTGTGTGGAAAAAAGCTTATGCCCAAGGTAAAAGTGCTCTCTTTACTTTATTAGTCTTTGTGGGTGTGCCTATTTCTCAAACTATTTACGGTATGCTTTTAATGAACTCTATTCTTGCTGCTGTCAAAAGCACTGGTGGTGCTAATTGGGGGGCTGCTCTAGGTGCCGGGATTTTTGGCGGTTTAGGTATGGCTTTTTCGGCATGGTACCAAGGTCGTGCTGCTGCAAATGCTAGCGATGCTTTAGGTGAAACTGGCAAAGGTATGGCAAACTACTTGATGGTTTGTGGGGTAGTCGAAACCGTAGCCTTGTTTGTAATGGTTTTTGCCATGTTAAACTTGAATTAATTTTTTTTTACTATTAAAAGCCACCTTTTTTAAGGTGGTTTTTATATTTTAAACGAAGAATGATTTTTAAAAGGTAAAATATGCACCAAGAAATTAGAGATGAAATTTATTCTGTAGGGATTTTAAACCCAACACTTCGAGTTTTTGATGTGTTCATGTGTACAGAATACGGCACGACCTATAATGTATATCTGGTCAAGGGAGAAAATAAAACAGCCCTGATCGAAGCTGCACACCATAACCGTATGGATGAGTTTGTTACAAATTTAAAAGAAGTGGTAGACCCTTCAGAAATTGATTATATTATTTTTAATCACACAGAGCCAGACCATTCTGGATCATTGCCTAAGTTACTGGAGATTGCTCCTAACGCTAAGGTGGTGGCTTCTATGCCTGCCCTTCGATTCCTAAAAAATATTGTGAATGCAGATTTTCCATCCATTACCGCCACCAATGATTTGACTCTGGATTTGGGTGGTAAAACCCTACATTTTAGATTGGCCCCTAATTTACACTGGCCAGACTCGATGTTCACCTATATTCCAGAAAGTAAAATAGTTTTTACCTGTGACTTTTTAGGGTGTCATTATTGCGAAACTAGGTTAGAACACTCCAAACTTTATAGCGTAGAAAAATACAACGACGCTTTTAAGTTTTATTATGACAATATTATGGCTCCCTTTCATAAAAATGTCTTGGATGGAATTCAAATATTAGATAGTTTAGATTTTGATTTTTTAGCTCCAAGTCACGGTCCGGCTTTAGATTCAAAAGCTGTGATTGACAATGCAAAAAAGCTTTATACTGAATGGAGTACAAAACCCATCAAAAAAACAGAAACAGCTGTGATTGTCTATGTCTCTGCCTATGGTTACACCCAAAAAATTGCTGAAGCTATTGCAGAAGAGCTCACACTTTCTCGTTTTGATGTCCAACTTTTTGATTTAGCAACAGACTCTCATAGTGAAGCACTGGCTGCTGCCATGGACGCTGATATTTTATTTGTTGGATCTTCTACCATCAATCGAAATGCACTCCCTACCATTTGGAACTTTTTAGCAGGTGTGAATGCTTTTGCCATGTCGGGTAAACTCGCTGGAGTTTTTGGTTCTTATGGTTGGAGTGGAGAGGCGGTTCCACAAATAAAATCTTATTTGACCAATTTACGCTGCAAAGTAGTTGGAGATGGCTTGAAAATCCTCTTTAATCCATCGACAAATGATCTATCAAAAGCTAAAGAATATGCTCAAGAGCTTGTCGAAGCTTTTGTAGCCTCCAAATAATTAATTCTTCTACAATATCTACTAGGCAATTTTCTATATTTTGCCTAGTTTTTATTTTAAAGGATTCAGTATGCGCGATCAATTTGAAAGTCCGCTTATCAAGCGATATGCCTCAAAAGAAATGAGTTTTCTCTTTAGTCCTCAGTTTAAATTCCAAACATGGCGTAAACTTTGGATTATTTTGGCAGAAAGTGAAAAAGAATTAGGCTTGGATATCACAGAAGAGCAAATCAATGAGCTCAAAAATTTCGAAAAAGATATAAACTTTGAAGTTGCAGAAGCAGAAGAAAAAATCCGTCGCCATGATGTGATGAGCCATGTTTATGCATATGGAGTCCAATGCCCAAAAGCAAAAGGTATCATTCATTTGGGGGCAACCAGTGCTTATGTGGGAGACAACACGGATTTAATTCAAATGCAAAAGGCCTTGATTTTGGTTCGTCGTCGTTTAATGCGAGTCATGGATAAATTGTCTCAATTTGCACTCCAATATAAAGATTTACCTCAATTAGGAGCCACACACTTTCAAGCCGCTCAACTCACTACAGTCGGCAAAAGAGCCACTCTTTGGCTACAAGATTTTTTAATTGACTTGGAAGAACTGGATTTTTTAATCAAAGTCTTGCCTTTTAGAGGAGTCAAAGGGACTACCGGCACTCAAGCTTCTTTTATGGAGCTTTTTGATGGAGATGAGGCTAAAATCATAAAGTTAGATCAATTGGTGACTCAAAAAGCTGGATTTGATCGATGTTTGACTATTACAGGGCAAACCTATACTCGAAAATGGGACAATCGAGTGAATCAAACACTTTCTTCTATTGCCCAAAGTTTGCATAAATTTGGAACAGATATGCGTTTGATGCAAGGAGTTAAAGAAATTGAAGAACCTTTTGAATCTTCTCAAATTGGCTCTAGTGCAATGGCGTACAAAAGAAACCCTATGCGTAGCGAACGAATCTGTTCTCTAGCTCGTTTTGTGATTTCATTGGTCGATAGCACCGCTTTTACTCAAGCAACGCAATGGTTCGAACGCACACTAGACGATAGTGCCAACAAAAGATTAGCCATTCCAGAAGCCTTTTTAGCAATGGATGCTATGCTTATTATAGCCGAAAATGTCTCGGATGGTATGGTTGTGTATCCTAAAGTGATTGAAAAAAGAATCATGGCAGAGCTTCCTTTTATGGCCACCGAAAATATCATTATGGAAGGGGTCAAAAGAGGGGGAGACCGTCAAGAACTTCATGAAGAAATTCGCGTCATGAGTATGGAGGCGGGTAAACTAGTCAAAGAAGAGGGGAGAGAGAACGATCTTTTAGAGAGAATTATTGAGAATCCATCTTTTAAGAATTTAGGTATTCATTCAGAAAAACTAAAAGAAATCTTAAACCTTCAAAAATTTGTAGGTAGAGCCCCTGGACAAGTCGAAAGCTTTATTCAAAACGAAGTCTATCCTGTATTAAATCAATACGATGACTGGAAAACTTTGGATGCGGGTGAGTTAAAAGTATAAATATCAAAATCAATATTCATTTAAAATTAAAAACCCCAAACTTTCCTAGTTCGGGGTTTATTTGTTTTTGAAGAACTTTTATAGTTTTTTCCTTCTTCTGATGGGTGCTTTTTTCACTTTTGTAAAAAGAGCGTTGGGCAGCCAGAAAAAGGTAGGGATCAAATATATGGTTAAAATGGCCGAGACAATTAAACCACCCATGCTTGCAATACCCATAGGTTGCGTTAATGCAGCACTTTTACCACCTATTCCAAATGCGAGCGGCACCTGAGCAATGACCGAGGCCAAAGTAGCCAATAAAATAGGTTGAAACTTGGCTTTTGCAGCACAAAGCACCGATGAACGCCTACCCATATCAGTGGTTCTAAAAATTCGATTGGCTTCGTCTAGTAAAAGAATAGCATTATTGACTACCACACCTATCAACATCACAATGGCCATAAAAGCAATAATAGAAAGACTTTTACCTGTGAGAATCAAAGAGCCTAGAACACCAATGGCACCCATAGGAATAGTCGTTAAAATAATAAATGGCTGTGAAAAGGATTCTAATAAGGCCACTAATAAAATATAAGTCAATAAAATAGCCATAATAATAGCAGCCACAAATTCATCGACCATCTCGTTTTGCATATCGGCACTACCTCCAAAAGCAAAGTTTAGTTCTTTGGGCATATTTTCTATAGTGGGAATCACCTTGTTAATTTCACCCATCACTTGTCCTGTAGTGTATCCTGGTAGTAAGTTCATGTAAACCTGAATCAATCGCTGTTTGTTTTTACGAGTGATTTGATTTGCCCCCTCTTTTCTTTGAATGTCAAATAAAACTTTGGCGGGTACATATCCTTTGGGTGTTAAAAATGGAAGATTCTCTATGGCAGCTATATCTTGAAAATCTTCTTTTTGAAGTCGAATATAAATATCATATTCTTCGCCATCTTCTGTGTAGGTGCCTGCTTCGTAACCACTCATATATATATAGCCTATAGTGGCCATGGCTTTGGCGGTCATCCCATATTCTGCCAGTGCAGCTCGTTTGGGTATTAAAGCATACTCTGGTTTACCTTCTTCGTGAGTGGATCTAATTTCTACAATTCCTTTAACGTCTTGAATCTTATCCATTACCAGTTTAGAAGCATAAAGTACTGAATCCGGATTGAGTCCAGTGATTTCAAAAGTCACATCTCCTCTTTGACCGGCGCCCATTTCAGAGGCACTCACACTTTTTACAGACACATAAGCGTCTGGAATATTGGCTAGATGCGGCCTAAGAGAGTCTATGATATTGTCTGTAGATCGAGTCCTACCTTCATCTATATCTTTTAAATTGATCTTGATATTTCCTGAGTTGACTCCAGTTAAGCTTGCGGAACCACCAATGGTCACATTGTACCTATCTAATTCTGGAATCTTTTTGATTAAGTTTTCAACATTTAATAAGACACTATTTGTTTTTTCTATGTTAGTTCCAGAAGGAAGTTCTATTCCGATATTGATAATCCCTTCGTCTTGTTTTGGCATCACTTCGATACTTAAATATTGTTTGGTTAAAAAACCAATGAACACAACCACTACCAAAAGGACTACCACTTGAAACACAACACCAATTCTGGAGAGAGCAAACTTTAAGGAGTTTAAGTATAAATCTCTCAACATATTAACAATTCGTGGTAAAACCTTGAAAAAGTTTACAAAAGCATTTTGTTTTGTTTCTATTAAATTACCTTCTGCATCTTTTTTTCGAGCTTTAAACAAATAAGCAGCCATCATAGGTGTTAAGGTAAAGGTGACTAAAAGCGATACAAAAGTTGCAAACACCATAGTCAAACCGAAACTTTTAAAGATCACCCCTGCAATCGAATGCATAAAAGCCATCGGTACAAACACACAAACATTAGTAAGGGTCGAGGCCATGATCGCGAGCATGATTTCTGAAGTCCCTTGATAAGCAGCGTCTTTGGGAGCCAATCCAGTATTGAGTTTCACAATAATGTTTTCTAAAACCACAATAGAGTTGGTGACCAGAAGGCCCACAGAAGAAGAAAGTGCCATCAGTGTCATCACATTGATAGAAAATCCTGCAAAATACATAAAGGTGAAGGCACCAATCACACTGATAGGCATGGTGACCGCTGCAATAAACATAGAGCTAAATTTACCCAAGAACAAGAGTAAAATACCTGCAGTCAATAAAATAGCCAATACAATATTTTGAATGACATTATCGACAGACTCTCGAATCATAGTGGATTTATCGTACACCAAATGAATTTCAAAACCTTCTGGTAATGTTTTATTCAAGGCCTCTACCGCTTTAAGCACACCATCCGTCACTTCTATAATATTTGCATCAGTTCGTTTTTTAATTGACAAACTAATGGCGTTGACACTATTGTACCTTGAAGTGGATAAAACTTCTTTAATAGTATCTTTGACTACAGCGATATCGTGGAGTCGAATAGCTCCAGTGGCTGTAGGGATGAGTAAAGAACTAATTTCATCTACACTTTTGAATTTAGCATCCATACGGATACTCGTATTTTTGAGATCACCTTGAATATCTCCAAAAGGGTTCGTGAGATTCGATTGACCCACTATACCCATAATGGTAGCAATGTCCACATTCCTAGAAACCATTGCCTCTTTATTTAATTCTATGGAAATTTCTCTCTCTGTACCTCCAAAAATATCAACACTCGCTACACCTGGTATAGAAGAAAGTTTTGGATTCACATAATTCTCTGCAAAAGTTCGTAGTTCTGTTTGATCTACTGGGGCTGTCAAAGCAAAATCCACAATAGATTGAGCATTGATATCCACTTTTTGAATCACAGCGTCTTCGACTGCATCGGGAAATTGAAGTTGCACCGCTTCTATTTTTTCTCGAACATCGTTGGCCGCCACATCTACACTCACATCCATCGTGAAAATCATCACAAAAATAGCGTAGTTTTCTAAGGCATAGGCAGTCATATAATCTATGCCATCAATCAATTCTACTTGATCTTCAATGGGTTTTATTACAGTAGATTCTAACTCTTCTGGACTAGCACCGGGATACACCACTACAGCAGTAACCACAGGGATAGTAAAATCAGGAAGCATATTCACAGACATCATACGGTAAGTATAAAGTCCAAATACTACCACTGTGAGCAAGACCATCAGCATCGTGATGGGTTTATAAATACTTGTTTTTATCATTTAAGAGTCCCTCAATTATTCTACGATTAGAACTTTATCACCATCGTTCATTTTGGACATGCCTTCTATCATAATGGTTTCGGATTCGGTTAAACCACTTGTAATTTGAGTGTTTGTAGGGTCACTCACACCGACTGAGACTAACTTTCTCTTTGCCTTATTGTCTGCAACAACCCACACATAATGATTGGAGTTTTGATAAACGATAGCCTCGTTAGGAACGCTCAAAGCATCGACACTATTCACTAAAACTTTAGCTGTGACAAACATGCCTGGTAAAAGTTTTCTTCCTGGATTCTTGAAAGTAATTTCGACAGGAAAAAAGCGAGTCACTTCGTTTGCAGCCATAGGCACTTTTGAAACCTTACCCTCGAAGACTTCTCCATTTAATTCTACAGTGGCTAATAGATTGTTTTTGAATGCACCTATATCATGAGTAGGGACAGAAATTGTCAAAATCACTTCACTTAAATTAGCAATGTTAAATAGTGTAGAACCTAATTGTGGGACTTGACCTTGTTCGATATTTATAGAAGTCACAATCCCATTGGCGGGTGCAAGGACCACAGAAGCCCGTTTGGCCTGCTCCAAAGACATTTTGGCAATTCGAAGTTGAGTCTCAGCTTGCTCTAGGTCTTGTTTAGAAATACCACCTTTATCGTAAACTTCTTGAAGTCGTTTCACAGAGGCTTCTAGCAAATTCACCTGTTCTTCTGCTTGTTCTTTTCCAGTATTATCTCCCGTGAAAAGATATTCAGCTAAGACTTGGTCTTTTTTTACATAAGATCCTATAGAAACTTTAATAGATTGAATAGGATCAGAAAGTTTTGCTATAGCTGAGCTTTGTTGTTTTCCAGATATGGAACCACTATATTCTCTATAATCATTCACAAAAGAGGTCTTCACAGAAGTGACTTTTGCTGGTTTTCCATTTTCTTTTTGAATTTGCTCCATCGTTTTAGAACCGTTCTCTTCTTCGGAAGATTTACAAGCCACCAAAAAAGAAGCACCAAGTAGAGCGACCATTAAAATTGTTTTTTTTCTTATATTCATCATAATCTCTAGTATTCTCCAGTTGCTTTGAGTAAAGCGTTATAAGCAGCATTCCAATCTACAACAGCAGACATATAATCAAGTTTAGCATTCCTTAAACTCATATTAGCGTCTAACAAATCCAGTTGAGGGGCTTTTCCAACACTATAAGCTGCTTCAGTTAGTTCTAAATTTCGACTGGCCAAATTAATTTGTCGAGTCCTAATAGCGATTTGCGTTTTTGCATCTTCCAATGTATTCACAGCCGATTCTAATTCTAAACGAATCCCTCTTTCGGCCGCCTCTTTTTGGATTTGAGCTTTTCGGAGTTCCGTTTTTGCCATAGTGATATTTTCTCTAGTTTGAAGCCCATTAAATAAATTCATAGTGAGTGACAAATAAACTTTTTTTGAAATATTGTCTTTCCAATGAGGTGCGTCCCATTGGTGCCACCGATTGGCTCCATTTGCGTAGGCAACAGAACCTCCCAGCACCACAGTTGGCATATAATCACCTTGCTCTATTTTCACATTCAGGTTATACATTTCTTCACTGGCCTCTAACAATCGAAACTCATTTCTTTTTTTTCTAATGCTTTGCATCGAAGTATCGGGGTAGCTTGGATTAAATTCATTGGGATCTCTCAAGTCTCCTTTAAAAGACACCTCACTTTCATAAGGGAGTCCCATTGTATTTAAAAGAGCGTTTTTGGCTAAAACTTGTTTCTTTTTAGTACTTTCTAAACCCGAACTCAATTCATCGATTTGCAGTTGAGCCCGAATCCAGTCCAATTCTCCGACCAGCCCACTTTCAAAAGATTTCGTCACAAAATCTAAATGTTTTTGAGCTTGTGCAATACTTGCCTCAAAAATAACAACAGCAGAATCCAAGTAAATCAATTGATCAAAAGCCGTTTCTACTTCGAATTTCACTTTAATTTTAGCTTGCTCCAACGAAGTTTGACTTAAGTTTTTATAGACTTTTGCAATTTTAGTCCCGGTGCTCACCTTGCCTTGGGCATAAAGCACTTGATTTGCAGTGATCCCTACTTGAGTACCCCAACGAAAACCTTTCATGGCATTTAAACCATAAGTCACACCATCTAAAACTCCTCCCAAAATATAGTCATTCATCACGCCAGGAGCGGTAGGGTCTAACATTTCTGAAATACTAGAAGATTTTTGAACATCAGAGACTCCAAAAGTACGAGCATATTGTACACTTAAGTCCACAGATGGATAAGCATAACCATAAGCTTGATCCACCTGTGCAGAGGCAGATTTCACAGACTGTTCTGCTTCTTGGATGCTAGAAGATTTCTCCAGTGCAATTTTTATAGCTTCTTCTTTTGTATAAACTGGTCCAGCAACAGCCGGAACTAGTCCTAATATCAAAAAACTAAGCGTTAAAATTAAATAATAAGGCATTCTATTTCCTTCAATAGTTGATTTTCAATTCAATATTAGAAAAATAGCATGTAAAAATACAGGCTCTGGATAGTTTTATCGACAAAAGGAATAAAACATAAGATAAATGGTAAAAAAGACTTAACATTAGATTCAATTGAAAATTAACACAAAAGTCTTAATAATTTAAGCATTAAAGGGCTTATTATACAAGGCCAGGGATATTCATACCTTGAGTTAAATCATTCATACTCGAAGCTACAGCATCCTCTTTTTTCTTAACGGCACTATTGAATGCAGCCATTAACAAGTCTTCTAAAGCTTCAACTTCTTGTGGATCCACCACTTCTGGATTAATTTCAATAGATGTTAAAATCCCTTGGCCATTGAGAATCACTTTAACCATCCCACCACCAGCTTCTGCCTCGTAAGATTGAGTTTGCAGCTCATCTTGAGCTTTAGACATTTTATTCTGCATTTTTTGTAAATCTTTTAGCATTTTTTGCATATTCATAGTTATATCCTCAATAGTAGGGTTTAAGAAAAATCAAAGTATCGGATCGATATCGGTTGTAGAATCAAAAACTTTAGGTATTCTTTTAGAATAAATCAACTCTGTATCATACATTTTTTGTAAAAGCCCCAAAATAGGAAGCGATTCAAAATCTTTTTCATAAGGACTTTTACTGTTTTGTATAATCTCATCTTGTTCTTCGGAGGTCAGCTCTCTTTTTTCGACTTGCAAGCTCACAGGACATTGCAAAAGTTCAGCTAAAATTTGACTCAATCGCTCATGAAAGTGAGGGTTTTGAGAAAATTGCATATGAGCCCAAGAAGATTCGTTGGTATTATCCATTTTAAATTGAAGTTGAACGATAAACGGAGAAGACTCTAAATCTGGTGTGTGGAGATTTGTTTTATTTAAAGTAGCAGCAAATAAAATGTCTTCGTCACTACTCAAATCTCTGCAAATAGCATTCCAAGCAGAAGATAATTCATAACGAGAATATTTAGCTCCCGTAGAAGTCCAAGAAGAGTTTTTTTCTTGAGTTTCGAGCTCTATAAACTCACTGACTTCAACTACTTTTTTTTTTAACACTTCGTTAGAAGCGGGTTCAATCTTAGCCATAGAAGAAAGAGCTCTTTTTAAATCAGTCAAATGGTCTAGCCAGGCCATACGAGCAAAAGTAGTCTCTACCAACAATCTGGGGTTTTGTGCACGACTCAATTTAGCCTGAAGATCGCTCAGCATTTTTGACAATCGAAGCAAATCTCCATTAGAAAGCTTTTCTCCTGTACTTTGCAATTGAGAAAAAAAGTCTACGCTTACCCCGAGCTCTTCAGCAGAAACGCTCAAACGAGAATACAAAAGGTTCCTTAAAAACTTAGAAAAACCATCGAGAAGGGGAGTGAACTCCACTCCAATAGCACTAGCCTCTTCTACCATCTCAAAAGCACCTTTAATATGGTGATTTTCAAAAGACTCGATCAATTTAAAATAAAGCTCATTGGGAGGGATACCAAGAATAGACCTCACCGCATCTGCATTCATCGAAGTTCCAGTAAAAGCGTAAGCTTGGTCAAAATAAGTCAAAGCATCGCGCATAGAACCATCTGCCTTTTCGGCAAAAATCTGCAAAGCCTCTGGATCCACCTGAACCCCTTCTTCTTTACAAATAAACTCTAAACGGCCCACAATTTGCGAAGCAGTCAATCGTTTAAAATCAAATCGCTGCACACGAGACAAAATAGTTTGAGGGACTTTATTGACCTCGGTCGTAGCAAAAATAAAAATCACATGCGAAGGAGGCTCTTCTAAAGTTTTAAGCAAAGCATTAAAAGCCCCATTAGAAAGCATATGAACTTCGTCAATAATAAAAACCTTGTACTTACCGATCATAGGAGTGTATTGCACTCGTTCAATCAACTCACGAATATTATCGACACCGGTATTGCTAGCAGCATCAATTTCCAGCACATCCATAGGAGTACCGCCGCCAATATCCTTACAACTAGCACACTCACCACACGGAACAATAGGATTTGGTCCAGTACAATTCAAAGTCTTCGCTAAAATTCGAGCAGAAGTTGTTTTCCCCACTCCACGAGTACCAGTAAACAAAAAAGCATGATGCAAACGGCCCCCTTCAATCGCGTTTTGAAGAGTTTTAGCAATATGGTCTTGACCAACCATACTCTGAAAAGAATGAGGACGCCACTTTCGGGCCATTGCAATATAAGCCATAAACAAAAGATAGTAAATTTTAAAGCATCTAGGACTAAAAAACATCGAAGCATACGCAAAAAAGAAAATCCTTTGGATTATGATGAAGTCTCACACACGCCTGGCTTTTTTTTAAGAAGGAAGAGGGAAGTTGTTAGTATTTAGAGATTAACACCAAATTCTAACACGATTTTCGCAAGCATTTTGGCGAGTATTTCGACAGGCTCAATGTAGCACTTGTTGCAAAGTTTCACCTCACATTTCAAACACGCATCCCAGTCTGTTTCTGACACGCGTTTCGCACGGATTGCCACGGGCAAAGCGTGAAATCCATACTAGAGAAAGCTTTGTAATTAAAAGTTATTTAATAATGAATATATAAAGTGAATAGTGGGAAGCTGGAAGTGGGTAGTGGTTAATGTTAGAGATGTTATGCAAATTCGGAGTGGATGGTGCGAAAATTGTGCCAGAAATGCAGGGATGCGAGTTTGAATAGTGGGAAGTGAGAAGTTGAAAGTTAAAAGTATTCACAGAGATGAAAAGCTTTTTCATAATGACATTTCGTATGGAATGGCAAAAAGTTTGGGATGCGGGGATTAGATTCTGTGCGAAATATTCTGTGAAATGTGATGCGAAAATCGTGCCAGAGAAGTTGGGATGCGAGTTTGAATAGTGGGAAGCTGGAAGTGGGTAGTGGTTAGTGTTAGAGATGTTATGCAAATTCGGAGTGGATGGTGCGAAAATCGTGCCAGAAATGCGGGGATGCGAATTAGAGATGTGGTACGGAAATCGGAAGGATACGGTGGGAAAAGCTGAAGAGGATGGTGCGAAAATT
>JAAYJH010000094.1 GCA_012523035.1 Fibrobacter sp. | reverse complement strand
GATTGTTCTGCCTATCCAAACTGCGAAGCAAGCGAGGGAAATAAAGGTGTTTTCTCGTGTGAAATAAAATAGAGATTTAACTCATTAAACTAAAACTCCCCATAAAAAGGGAGTTTTTCTTTTAGGTACTTATCATTCAAAATATTTGCCTTATCAAGACTCTCAATTCAATTATCTTCTCAAAAACCCAACAAGCACAATTCAGACTCAATTAGAAACAAAGACTTCATTATAACAAAAAAAGCACTTGATATATAGAAATACACTCTTTATCACGAAGATTTTTTTAATTTTCGAATACATCTCCCGTGCACCAAATACCATCACAATTCTATCCAATCATATCGACAGGCTCAATGCACCGCATTACGAGAACCAACTCTATGGCTATCCATACAAAATTATTGGGAAATGAATTGCAGAAAAAAGGCGAAAAAAATCAAGATACTAACCTAAAAAATGAATCCTTCAAACTAACAACATTTTTTTTATATTAGAAGTCTCACTTGTGAGACTTCAAAAACTTTCCATTTTAATTCTAAAAATAAAAAAATTTGCTTTTTGGATTCGTACTTTTTATAGTTTGGAGTTTCAGTTGCAGTAAAAATAGGGGTGATATAGCTGAGAGCTAAGTTTTAAAGCTTAGCCCAGAGCTTTTTAATTGAATTCAACTTTTGGAGCGGTGGCTGCAGCTGCATCGGCGGCAAATGGCACTTTGGGTGAGGCTCCAGCAAAACCAGATACTAAATTATTTGGAAATTGTCGAATAAAAGTGTTGTGAGTTTTTACTGCTTCGTTGTAACGCATTCTTTCTACAGAAATTCGGTTTTCAGAGCCTTCTAATTGAACCCTCAAGTCTTGAAAACCTTTATTGGCTTGCAAAGTGGGGTAATTTTCAGTGACCATTAATAACCTTTGAAGGGCACCTCCTAGAGAAGCTTGTGTCTCTTGAAAGCGTTTCATAGCCATTTCATCGTTGAGCATATTTTCATCGACTTGCATCACACCACCCATTTTGCTTCGGGCTTGAATCACTTCTGTAAGTGTGCTTTTTTCAAAATTTGCTTCTCCTTGAACAGTCGAAACTATGTTTGGAATCAAATCGAAACGGCGTTGGTATGCAGTTTCTACCTGAGCCCAACTTGCTTTTACCCCTTCTTCTAAGGCTATGATTTTATTATAAGTACCCACTAATTTAGAGCCAAAGATTAAAATCACAAGGGCTATAATGACTAGTATAATAATGCTTTTCTTTTTCATGAAACCTCCATGGAATCAATGTATTCTACAGCCCTAGAAAGCTCTAGAATATAATTGTGAATTCTTTTTTGGAGCAATTCTGCATTTGCAGTGGGCTCCTCTATTCTTAAAAAAGGATGTGCTTGGTAAACTTCTTCGTGGTCGTTGGGGTAACGCTTGTGATCCAAGTAAAACACTCCGTAAAACAAAGGCAATAGCTCTTTATTAGCTTCTATGAAGAAATCCATGGGAGTTTTGCCTTGCTTGGAATATAAAAAATATTGGTGAATCTGTATTAGACGACCTCGAAGTTCTCTTTCGCATTGCAAGCGAAGCTCTTTTAAATCGACTACAAAATCTTTTAATATTGGCTCTCCATAAAGCAGGTGATTTTTGTTGGCTATATGTAAAAACTCTAATGGAAAACTATCAGTGGCGTTCAATAAATCCTTGGGAGTAAAAAACAAAGCAAAGCAAAGTCCCGCCTTATTCGCTTTTTTTAGTAATCCTTGTAAAGGCTCTATGTCGGACACATTATTTTCTTTTAAGATAAAGCTAATTTCCCAGTCTTCCTTAAAAGGGTTAAAGTTTGGCAATAAAGATTTACCGTGTAAAAAGATAGATATTAAGTTAGAACCAAGAGCCTCTACAAGCATAGATTTCCAAGGAGATTTTTCTAATTCAGAAATACTTAAAATTCGTTTCATAAACACCTCATTTTACCAAGAACCACCAGAACCACCTCCACCAAATCGACCGCCACCAAAACCACCAAATCCGCCAGAACGCCCCCCTCCAAAACCACCCCTTCTCGATGAAGATTGTCCAGAAGAAGCCATGAGATTGAGCAATAAAAGCATGAGCATTGTGCGACCTCTTGGGTTAGAAAGCATGGCAATGAATAGCAGTACAAAAACAATTAAAAATAAAATAGAAGGGCCCTCTTGGGCTTGATTTTGATATTGAGAAAGATTTAAGGCAGAGTCAAAATCGAGTTGAACACCCTTTTCTTGAGCGGTGTGTTGAGCCAAAGCCAAGGCTAAAGAAATAATCCCTTTGCTGTACTGCTCTTCTCTAAAAGCTTTGACCAGTGTTTTTTGTTGCAAGTCTTCGACCAAAACATCGGGCATATATGGTTCTGCACCATAAGCCACCTCTACACTCCTGCGTTTCTCTACCATAGATATAAAAATCAAAAAAGCTTCGTCTTTGGATTTTTTTCCTATTCCCCAAGATTCTGCCACCCGAAGAGCAAAGCTACGCGGGTCTTCATTGTCTATGGACCAAAACAAGGCAAGGGCAAGAGCCACTCCCGTCTTATTAAAAAGTTCTTCTGCAATACCATTAAAAACAGCCACTTCATTTGCATTTAAAACACGATTTTCATCGAAAACATAAGAGTGAACTGGTTTGGGAGGCACTTCTTTGGCAAACAAAAAAGTGAAGCCCAAACTCAGCAAAAAAAGCAACTTTAATATAGATTTTTGTTTCAAGTTTTACCTAAATTATCTATTATCTATATAGCAAGTTCACACCCGAAAACAAAGCCCTCATGTTGGCTTTTAGGGTGTCGCTAGATACGCCTCTACCCTCTACCGTTTTGTTAGCGGCTTTAAGGATGATCCTAGAAAGTCCACGACCTTTCCAAAGAGGGTCAGAGTCTGGAACCACCAATTGTCGGTATTTTACAAGCTCTACTGGCATTCCTATGCTTTGCATAAGCATAAGGCAAGCTTCAATAGGCCCTTCGGCGGTGATGGATTTGACCATAGCCTCACTCTCTTTTTTAAAGTAAAAAATAAAGCGATTTTCACCAGGGAGCACCTCGACATTATTAAAAATCAATGGCCCATTGACATTGCATCGTTCATTTCTAAATACATCCAAAACTCGTTCTGCCGAAAGTTCACCTTCTTTTTCGCTTAGGTCTTTTAAAATAGGCTGCAATTCCTGTGCTTCTTCAAGACTAAGACGATAACCAAAAGCGGAAATTATTTCATAAACAGCAGTCCTTCCGCTTTGGCTGGTAAACGAAATGGAGTCATTTTCATCACGACCTATAAGTGCATAATCAATGGGTCTGTAGGCTCCCTTTTTCATGCCTTTTGTTTTGCTTGCACCGTCTTGATGAATGCCACTACGATGCACAATAGCCTCAGTGCCAATCAAAGGAGCCCTAGAATAAATGTTCACACCCGACCATTGGCTCACAAGCAATGCCGTCTCATAAATTTTGTCTAAATTCAATTGGACAGGGGCTCCTGAATTGTACAAAGCCACAGCCACTTCATAGGCATTGGTGTTTCCACAGCGTTCACCAAGGCCATTCAACGCCACTTCGAGTTGGGTAGCACCCACAAAATAACTCTCTACTGTAGCAGCAGTTGCCATACCAAGATCATTGTGACAATGCACCGCAATAGTCACATGCTTAGGGAGTGCTTCCACCACTTGTCGTACTTGCTCCACATAAAGCATGGGGCGATATCGCTCCACGGTGTTTGGCAAGTTAATGGTTGTGGCACCGGCATCTACGACCTCTTTTAAAAGAGAAATCACAAATTCCATATTATCAAGGGAATCTCCAAAATGCTCGGCACTAAACTGGACATCCCCTCGGCCTTGGAGCAAAGATTTAGCAAAAGTGACACTTTCTACCGCTTTTTCTCGAACTTGTTCGGGGCTCATTTTGAGCACATGTTCCATAGAAAATTTACTCACTGCAATAAAAGTGTGAATCCTTGGCTTTGGAGCATATTGAATAGCCTCAAATGCTCGTTGGATATCTACTTTATTGGCTCGGGCAAGACTGGCTACCACCACATTTTGTGCTGCCACATCCCCTTTTTCGGCCATAGAAGCTGTCAATTGAGCAATGCCTTTGCAAGATTCAAAATCCATATCAGAAGCAGCGGCAAAACCCACTTCTACCCCTTGAACTCCAAGTTTTAGCAACTGCAAAAACACTTTTTCTTTTTCGGCATTGTTCCAAGGCTTAGCAAGTGCTTGATTGCCATCTCGAAGCGTTACATCATAAAAAAACGGAATCGGTTGTTCCATAAATACTCCTTGCTACCTCGAGTCCTAATAGACAAAACAAAAGCCTACCTCGAAATCGAAGCAGGCTCGTTAAAAAAAATACCGTAAAACCCCGCTTCAAAAGCGAATAAAAGTGAGGCTTAATAACAGATTACGGTAACACATATACACAATATAGTAAAACTTAAAAAAAAAGAAAAGGGAAAAAAGTCTTTTATTTTATAAACTGCGTCAAATTCTTATAAATAGAAGTACAAGATAACGCTGTGCTTTCACCAAAACATTTTATATGATTTGTTTACACGCTTTTAAGAGCATCAATTTCAAGTTTTCAAAAGAAATGAAGGAGTGAGTCATAGCTTTGCACAAGAATCTAGTGTATACTTTTATTCAATATTTTCATTAAAACGATCCATTTTATCGTTATTTATAAAAATGAAATTTATTTTTGTTTAAAGTCACTATAGTTTACTTAAAAACAAGCCTCATTTGTTGAATGAAAATTCAACATAGTTTGCTTAAAAACAAGCCTCATTTGTTGAATGAAAATTCAACAAGCAACAAATTAAATTCCTATCCTGTAAAACCCCCTTTTCACTTTTATTTCTATACTTTTTATCATTATCTTTCTTTTTCAATATCCAGAAAAAAAAATTAAAATTCTAATTTTGTTTTTAACGGAATTCCCGAAAGGATTTTTTAATGGCAAATTTATTAAACAATTTTTTAGATCAAGTAGAATATGATTCTTATAAAGAAATGCGACAGCGTTATGAAGTTAAAGCTTCTAGTTCCTTTAATTTTGCTTTTGATGTTGTAGATGTCTATGCCAAACAAGAACCCCATAAAGAAGCTTTGGTGTGGTGTGACGATCACGGTGAAGAGCGTTTGTTTACTTTCAAAGATTTATCTGTAGCCTCTAAAAAGACAGCGAACTACTTAAGCCAATTAGGGATCAAAAAAGGCGATGCCGTGATGCTTATACTTCGACGCCGTTATGAATTTTGGTTTTTCTTGCTTGCCTTGCACCGTATTGGAGCTATTGCAGTCCCCGCCACTCATATGCTCACCACCAAAGATATCGAATATCGAAACAACGCCGCTGGCATAAAAATGATTGTTTCTGTAGATGATCCTGCCCTTCAAGAACAAATCGAATCTGCACAAGCTCGTTCACCCAGCGTAGAAACACTAGTAACTATTGGTGAAGCTCGTAACGGTTGGGAGTCTTTTGCAGAAAACTTAGACTCAATGCCCGCTGTTTTTAATAGACCTAGTGGTGAGGTTTCCGTTTATAATTCAGACATTATGCTAATTTATTTCACATCGGGCACTTCTAGCTACCCCAAAATGGTACAACACGACTTCACCTATCCTCTAGGGCACATTATCACAGCAAAATACTGGCAAAATGTAAAAGACAATGGAAGGCATTTGACTTTAGCAGAAACTGGATGGGCCAAAGCCGTGTGGGGAAAAATTTACGGACAATGGATTGCTGGTTGTGCTGTTTTCACTTATGATATGGATACCTTTGTTCCAGGAAAACTTTTAGAAAAATTAGCCCAATACAAGGTGACTTCTTTTTGTGCTCCTCCTACCGTATATCGTTATTTAGTCCAGCTCGATTTAAGCTCCTATGATTTATCTCATCTAGAATATTGTACCACAGCAGGAGAAGCCCTTCCAGTAGAAACTTTCAATCGCTTCCTAAAAAAAACTGGAATCGCTCTAAAAGAAGGTTATGGGCAAACAGAGCTCACTTTAACTATTGGTAATTTTTCGTGGATGACAGCCAGACCAGGCTCTATGGGTAAGCCAGCTCCAGGTTATGAAATCGACATTGTGCACCCTAATGGAGTTTCTTGTAGTGCTACAGAAATCGGAGAAATAGTCATTCGAGTCGAAAAAGGCCGACCTTTTGGGATGTTTTCTGGTTACTATAAAGACACAAAATTAACCGATGAAGTTTTTGAAGGAAATTTGTATCGAACAGGCGACACGGCATGGAAAGACGAAGACGGTTACTTTTGGTTTGTGGGTCGTAGCGATGATTTAATTAAAAGTGCAGGCTATAGAATTAGTCCTTTTGAAGTAGAAAATGTACTTTTGCGACACCCCGCAGTAATGGAGTGTGCTGTAACAGGAGTAGAAGATAAAGCCAGAAATCAAATAGTCAAGGCAACCATTATTTTAAAAGAAGGTTACACAGCGTCCAAAGAACTTTCTACAGAATTACAGAGTTTTTCAAAACATAATTCGGCGGCATACAAATGCCCCAGACTTATAGAGTTTGTTTCAGAGCTCCCTAAAACAATTAGCGGAAAGATTAGAAGAGTTGAAATCCGTGAACGAGACAGACAAGCTTTATATCAAGAATAATTTCACATTAATCAAAATGGTTTATATAGAAAATGAATAAAAGAAGAGTTGTAATTACAGGAATGGGGGCCATCACCTCTATAGGAAATAATCTCTCAGAAACATGGAGTTCTGTGAAAAGAGGGGATTGTGGAATAGATAATATTACCCTTTATGATGCATCTAATCATGCAGTGCAAATCGCCGCAGAAGTAAAAAACTTTAATCCAGAAGATCATGGCATCGAAAAGCAAGAAGCCAAAAGAATGGCTCGCTTCACTCAATTTTTGCTCGCCGCCTCTAAAGAAGCTGCCTCAGATGCAAAGTTGCCAGACTCCGTCATTCAAGGTGAAAAGACAGGGATTATTGCAGGCAATGGCATGGGTGGCTACGATGTTTTAGAAAATGCATTTGAAAGGCATATCCAACGAGGCCCTAGTCGAATCCCTCCTTTGGCGGTTCCTATGCTGCTTGCCAACGAAGCTGCCGGTAATGTAAGTATTCAAATGGGAATCACTGGACACTCTTGGACTCTTGCTACGGCTTGTGCATCGGGGACAGACGCTATTGGTGCGTCCTTGGATCTGGTCCGTTCTGGTAGACTGGATGTCTGTTTTGCGGGTGGCACCGAAAGTATCATTACTCCTTTTGGTATCGGTGGTTTTTCAGTTTTAAATGCCTTGAGTCGAAACAATGAGTCTCCCAAAACAGCATGCCGTCCATTTGATAAAGACAGAAATGGTTTTATCATGGGAGAGGGTGCTGCAGTCCTTATCTTAGAAGAGTTGGAACATGCTCTTGCTCGCGGAGCCACCATTTATGGTGAATTAGCAGGTTATGGTGCTTCTAGCGACTGTTATCATATTACTAGTCCAAACCCAAGTGGAGAAGGTGGAGCCAAAGCGATACTTAGGGCTTTAAAAGATGCTGGTGTAAAACCCGAAGAGGTAGACTATTATAATGCTCACGGAACATCTACTCAATTAAACGATGCCACAGAAACAAAAATGATTAAAAATGCTTTTGGCAATCACGCTTACAAGCTCAAAGTTTCTAGCACAAAAAGCATGACCGGCCATTGCGTGGGTGCCGCAGGAGCGGTCGAGGCAGTCATTAGTACCAAAGCCATGAATGAAAACTTTTTTCCTCCTACTATAAATCTAGAGAATCCAGATGTGGAACAGGGTTGTGATTTGGATTATGTGCCCAAAGTGGGGGTAGCTGGAACAATAAATTGTTTTGTTTCGGTCTCTTTAGGCTTTGGCGGGCACAATGGTGCTATTGTAGTTAAAAAGTTTGTTCAATAAAAGGAATCCAAAAATGATTATTAAACCATTGATTCGTAGTAATATTTGTTTAAACGCACACCCAAAAGGTTGTGCAAAAGAAGTGCAGCGACAAATCCAGTATGTTCAATCTCAAGGAAAAAAGCGAACTTCTCCAGTGAATGCACCTCAAAATGTGTTGGTTTTGGGTTGTTCTACAGGTTATGGTTTAGCAAGTCGTATTACCGCAGCTTTTCAATACAAGGCAACCACCATTGGCGTTTCTTTTGAAAAAGAAGGTCGTGAAAAGAAAAGCGGTACTCCAGGCTGGTACAACAACATGGCTTTTGATGAAGCAGCCAAAAACGAAGGTCTATCCAGTGTGACTTTTAATGGAGATGCTTTTTCTGATGAAATGAGAGCAAAAGTGATTCAGCAGGCAAAAGAAATGGGCATACAGTTCGATCTAGTCGTGTACAGTGTGGCTAGTGCTGTGCGTATCGATCCTGAATCTGGAGAAATGTATCGCTCTGTTTTAAAACCTTTTGGAAAATCTTTTGTGGGCCAAAATATTGATGTAGCAACAGACAAATTAATCACCATTAGTGCCGAGACCGCAACACCAGAAGAAGCTGAGCAAACGGTCAAAGTGATGGGAGGCGAAGACTGGCAACGCTGGATAGAGCAATTGAAAAATGCAGGCGTTCTTGCCAAGGGACTGAAAACCATTGCCTATTCTTATATCGGGCCTTCTCTTTCTCACGCTATATACAGAGATGGAACCATTGGAAGAGCCAAAGAACACTTAGAATCCACAGCTGATATTTTGCAAGAAAAATTAGCTCCCTTGAATGGAGAAGCTTATGTCTCGGTGAACAAGGGTTTAGTGACTCGCTCTAGTGCTGTGATTCCAGTGATTCCTCTATACCTTTCGATTTTATTTAAGATTATGAAAGAAAAAGGAACTCACGAAGGTTGCATAGAACAAGCAGAAAGACTTTTTGCCGAAAGGCTCTATGTGTCTGGCCAAGTTCCAGTCGATGAAAACCGTTTGATACGCATTGATGATTGGGAGTTAGATCCAGAAATTCAAAAATATGTTTCAGAAAGAATGCCTTTGATTAACGAAGAAAATCTTGCAGAACTCGGAGACTTAGAAGGGTATAAACATGACTTTTTGGTCACCAATGGTTTTGATGTTGAAGGCGTGGACTACAATGAACCCGTAGAAAGATTAGACCAAATTTGAGTGATCACTCAAAAACAAATCGCTTTGAAAAAAAATCAAGGCGATTTGGATGCATTTTAACTTGTATAAAATGCATTTGGTCTTTTAAATCTCGATCTGTGTGCCTATTTCGCCATGCACAAAAATACTAGGGTGCTTTTGTGCTAATTCTTTAGAAAAAGCTTCTCCAGAACAATGCAGTGGCATGACTTTTTTAAATTTATTTTTTAAAATCAGCTCTATATTTTCTGTGATTTCACAGGCAGAAGCTGCAGACAAATGAAACCCACCTATTAAAGCATAGAAATTTGGATTTGGAAACATTTCTGCAGTTTTTTGAATGGCTTTGGCGATACCCGTATGAGCACAGCCACTGACAATAGAAACACCCTTGCGACTCTGAACAATTAACACCTGCTCATCTATAAAAAAGTCTTCTTTTAGCGTGTCTCCTTCCTTATAATAAAAACGAGAAGCAGTGTTTTTTTGCTTTGGAACTTCATCGTTTAACAAAGAACCACTAGCATAGATACCTGGGATTAATTCTTGGGGTGTCTTGTAGATTTCGTTCATTTTTTGTGGAAAACCGCAAGGGACACCTCCATAACGCCAGGTTTCTGGTGCGTCTAAAATCCATTTAGGACGAGTGAGGGCTGGATGAAAATGTAATTTCACATTGGGAAACTCTTGAAGGAGTGCTAGCGTGCCATTGGTATGGTCATAATGGCCATGGCTAAAAGCAATCCACTCAGGAGCATTTTTAGCAAGTTTTAAGTTTTTAAGGTTGCCCAAAACCAAGTCACTTTTGCCTGCATCCAAAAGCATGCATTGATTTTGAGACTGTAAATGCAAGGAAAGCCCATGTTCACCTGGGCATTCTTTGGAACTAGAATGGTTATCTACCACCACTGTTAATATGATTTTATTGTCCATCTGCTTCACGATTTTCTTCTGTAAAGTCACAAGGGACTCCTTTGCCACAACAAGAAGGTTGATCACCAATAGAAAAAGCATTTGAATCGATAATAGCCCCAAGCAAAAGTCGACGGCCCTCTTCTAGCAAACGCTGAATGGTCCCTCTAGATACATTCATCCTCTCGCCCGCTTCTGTTTGCTCTAGTTTTTCATAGTCACAAAGTCTTAAAGCTTCAAAGGCATCCAAAGGGATGGTGATAGACTGTAAAGAACCCATAGGAGTGCCTCTGGGTTTGTAGCTGCATCCAGATTTGTCAAAACGACAAAAACGGTGTTTTCTATTTCTAGCCATAATTTCTCTTGAATGGGTAAATAATTTTAGGGTCTTGGAATAAATATAACAACTTTTGTGCATATACACGCTATATTTTTTCCCACTTTGATTGGATGCGTGTATTACTGAGCCAAATGAGGTTCTTTTGCTTGTTGATTTAAGATAAAAACTTCTAAAGTTTTAAATGAAATAGACTCACTCAAGGGTATAAGCATTTGATTTTAAAGTTTTGAATCATGTTTTTCATCCATTTTAAATTAAAAGCATTACAAAGATATGTTTATTTGGAAAAGCAAACTTTCTCGCTAAAAAAAGCCAGGCGTGTGTGAGACTTCTATAATATCAAATAGAATAGCAATTTTCGGTATTTTGTCTGCAATGTTTGAAGATGTTTTCAATGCTTGTGTTTTTGATTTGGGCTAGAGTTTGGGCAATGTGGGGGATCATACCGCTGTGGGCGGGTTTGCCTCGATATGGGACGGGTGCTAAATAGGGGGCATCGGTTTCTAAAAGGAGTTTGTCCAAGGGCACTATTTTTGCTGATTCACGAACATTTTCAGCATTTTTAAAAGTGATAATCCCTGTGAATCCGATGTATAAATTGGGTGAGTAATCCAGGAGTGCCTTTGCAAAGTCGGGGTGACTGGTGTAGCAGTGGACATGAATTTTATGCTTTTGTAATGGGTATTGATTTAAAATTTCTAAACTGTCTGCTTCGGCGTCTCTAAGGTGTAAGACAATTGTTTTTTTGAGTGTGAGAGCTATTTCGAGCTGTGCTTTGAAGAGAGCGATTTGTTCTTTTTTGTTTTCTTTACCATAGTAATAGTCGAGCCCAAACTCCCCTATCCCCACTGCCTTCGGGTCTTTTAAGTATTTTTTTAATAATTCTAAATGTTCGGGTTTGTGATTTTGGACATAATGTGGGTGAATTCCATAAGAACTATAAATAAAAGGGTGTTTTTTTGAAATTTGTCTGGCAAATTCAAATTCATTGGGGTCGCAAGCAACTTGTATGATTCGTTCGGGTTTATTTTCTATGCGTTCCCAAAGGCTTTCAAAACTTTCTTGAGTGTGTTCTTGATAAGTGTCTATATGACAATGTGTGTCCACAAATGTATGTTTCATAAGAATAATAATAGAAATTTTTTATTTATTACTAAATTTACACTATGAAAAATCCTATCGTTAGAAAGAAAAACCCCAATTCTAGGTCCACCCGTATCCGCCGTATTATGTGGAATCGTATGTTTCCACATCGACAAGACGCTCTGCAAGTCGCTTTTTCAGTCGCAATAGGAGTTTTTATTGGAGTAGCTCCTACTCTAGGAGTGGCATTGATTTTAACAGTGGTGGTGTGTGCTGCTTTTAAACTACCCAAAGTTCCAGGAGTGGTGGCTTCTTTTGTCGCTAATCCAGTGACGCAATTTGGATTCTTTTATCCAGTCGGTTATATGATTGGGAAAAAATTTATCGATGTAGAAAAAATTAATTTTGACTTTTTAGAGCAGATCGAAGGCCTCTCTTTTAAGAATTTCATTCAAGTGATCACTAATTTACTGGACAATGCTTCGGGACATTTGTTGGCTTTTATGGTAGGGATCATGATTTTAGCTTTTGTATTCGCTTTAATATTTTTCATTTTGGCTTATTTTGTGGTTTCTTATCGTAAAAACAAAAGAATTAAAGTTAAAAACTCTTATATTCGTAGTTTAATAACCGAAGATCAAGAACTAATTCGAGAAGCAAAACAAAAAGGAAAAACATTCCATATGCATATATATCCATTTAAAGCACTTAGACCTGTCATCAAAGAAAATGCAAAAGACATTTCTGCCCTTCCATACGATGTGATGAATCGAAGAGAAGCTGCCGAAATGGCAAAAGATTTACCCCACTCTTATTTGAGAGTGACCCGCTCTGAAATTGAATTTGAAGAAAATGTGGATCCCTATAGCTCTGATGTGTATTTGAGAGCCAAAGAAAATCTTGATAAAATGATTCAAGAAGGTGTGATTGCACACGAAGAAAAAGATTCTCTATATGTTTACAGGCAAACAATGGAAGGCCGTGAACAATATGGCTTGGTTTGTTGTGTGCCCGCCAAAGATTATTTTCATAAAATTATTAAAAAACACGAGCTTACACGAGCTGACAAAGAAGAAGATCGTTTGCGACATATACTCGCGACCAACGCTAATACGGGGCCAGTATTTTTAACCTACCGTGATCAAGGTCAGTTTGATTTATATGGAGTGGTGAGGTCTAGAGAACCTTTGTATGATTTTGTGACAGAGGCTGATGGTTTTGGACACACAGTTTGGAAAATAGATGATGATTCCGAGATTGAAGCCATAGTCAAATCTTTTAATGAAGTTCCTGTGTCTTATATAGCCGATGGACACCATCGTAGTGCAGCTGGAGCAAGGGCTTCTGGATTTAGAGCCGAAAATAATCCAAATAACACCGGAGAAGAAGAGTACAATCGTTTTTTAACTATTTTGTTCCCTTCCACTCAATTAAAAATTATGGACTACAATAGAGTCTTAAAAACATGGAATGGACATAGTCCAGACACACTATTACAAGCCCTAGACTCTGTATTTCATATTTCTAAAATCGATTCTATGGCATCTCCTTCTAAACAGAACCAAGTGCACCTTTATTTAGATGCACAATGGTATCTGTGTGAATTTAAGGATAAACATCTAAAAAATCTAAGCCCAGTCAATAGTTTAGATGTCGATCTTTTACAAAAATTAGTTTTAGAACCTGTTTTTGGAATCAAAGACCCCAGAACTTCTCACGATATCGATTTTGTCGGAGGCATCCGAGGCTTAGAAGAATTAGAAAAACGAGTGGACTCTAAAGAGTGTTCTTGTGCTTTTGCTATGCACCCAACTACTATTGATCAATTGATGGAAATTGCCGACGCAGGAGAAATTATGCCGCCCAAAAGCACTTGGTTTGAACCAAAGCTTCGTGATGGTCTTTTGGTGCATACTTTAGATGACTAACTTTATCTAATTAGGGTGGTCTTAAAGTTTTTTCCCTATAAGCTCTGACTTTTTGAATAGCCCTAATTCCCTAGAATCCACACACCTTTTACCTTGAGTGCAAGCTAAAAAATAATAATCTTCTTGGACCAAAACTCCAGTGATCTCACTAGAGTCAGATCGATAAGCTTTCCTTTGAATCCGAATAGGACTTGCCCCCGGGACTTGTCTTGCTATCTGAAGCTCAATCAAAAACAAATCTCTCCACGGTAAATAAGGCACTTCTTTGATACTCACAGGTCTAGAAGCAATTCGAGTAGAACCCACTATATCTATGGATAGTTTTTGTTCTCCTTGATAAATTTCAGCATCTACAAAATAGTCTTCACCCTGATTTTTTAAAACACCAAGAGCAAAATCCATTTCTATATCGTTTAAATCTTCTAAAATCAAAGAATCCCCTTTTTTGGGAATATAAAACTTTCGAGTGTCTATAAAAGCAACCTCTTCATTCCATATAAAATCCACCCCCTCTCCTTCTACATGTCCATCGGAAGCTATTTTTAAGTCTTGACCTGGCAATCCTATAATTTGTCTAAGTAAAGCTTTTCTTTGTCTTTTTTTGGCTAAAACGGTATCAAAGGCTTTTAGGTTTTGAAGACACCTCTCTAGTTTACACACCCAGACTCGCTGATGAGCTTGGACCAAAGGCTGCATTGAAACATCTTGTATTTGAATGGGCTCTATGATATAAACTCTAAGTCCAATGGACAATAAAAAAACAAGGATTAACAAAAAAATGAACCCAAACAAACGAGATTGTGAGTTCTTTCGAAGCAGTCGCTTTACTTTTTTTTCTGTTCTTGTCATGATGAGGAGTTAGAACTGGAATCTGATAGTGAAAGTACAGCCAAAAATGCTTTTTGAGGTACTTCTACAGAGCCAATGTTTTTCATTCGTTTTTTCCCTTCTTTTTGTTTTTCTAAGAGTTTTCTTTTTCGAGAAATATCACCGCCATAACACTTGGCTAAAACATCTTTTCGAACGGCTTTCACCGTGGTTCTACTGATGATTTTGCCCCCAATGGCTCCTTGTATAGCGACATCAAATTGTTGCCTTGGAATCAACTCTTTGAGTTTTGTACAAATGGCGTTGGCATAATGGACTGACTTTTCACGATGAATAATCACAGAAAAAGCATCGACGGGATCTCCATTAAGCAATATATCTAATTTAATCAAATTGTTTTTACGGTATCCAGAAGCTTCGTAGTCTAACCCAGCATAACCACGACTCACCGATTTTAAGCGATCATAAAAGTCGAACATGATTTCGGCTAAAGGCATTTCGTATTTTAAAATGACTTTGTGTTCATCTATATACTCCATGGTGCTGAACTCACCTCGTTTTTCATCGCACAGCCCCATTAAAGCTCCAACATATTCTTTGGGAGTGAATAGTTGAACTCGCACATATGGTTCTTCAATGTATTCATATCGGCTAGGGTCTGGAAGTTTGGAAGGGCTCTCAATTTTTATAAAAGAGCCGTCATTGAGATGAACATGATACTCCACATTGGGAACAGTGGTGATAATATCCACTCCAAACTCTCGATCCAGTCTTTCTTGCACTATTTCCATGTGCAAAAGTCCCAAAAAACCTGCTCTAAAACCAAAGCCTAGAGCTTCTGAAGTTTCGGGCTCCCAAGATATTGCAGAATCATTGAGCTTTAGTTTTTCTAAGGCCTCTCGCAAGTCTTTATAATCTTCGGGGTTTATGGGGTATATCCCCGAAAATATCATAGGTAAAATATCTTTGTAACCAGGCAACGCTGTGAGGCTTGGATTTTGAGAATGGGTAATGGTATCTCCAATTTTAACATCACTAATAGTTTTTACATTGGCCAAAAAATAGCCAACCATACCAGAGTTTAGTTTTTCTTTTGGATTTCGAACCATAGAAAAGGTGCCCACTTCTGTGACCATGTATTCGGCACCGGTTTTCATCATTTTTATTTTTTGACCTACAGCCAAAGAGCCATGCACCACACGAATGTAATTGATCACACCCCTATAAGTGTCATAAACAGAGTCAAAAATTAAAGCTTGGAGAGGGGCTTCTTCGTCTCCTTTTGGAGGAGGGATTTCTTGTACTATTTTCTCTAGAACGGCCTCTACATTTAAACCAGATTTCGCAGAAATTCTAGGGATTAAGTCTGGATCATAACCTAAAAGGTCTCCAACCAATTGAGCAGAATGATCAGGATCTGCTCCTGGCAAATCCACTTTGTTTAGGACTGGGATAATAGTGAGGTCGTTTTCGATCGCTAGGTACAAATTAGAAAGAGTCTGGGCTTCAATCCCTTGACTGGCATCTACAACCAATACAGCTCCTTCGCAAGCAGCCAAGGAGCGACTCACTTCATAAGAGAAGTCCACATGACCAGGAGTGTCTATCATGTTTAAAATGTATTCACCATCTGGGTGTTTGTAAACCATTCGAATGGCGTGGGCTTTAATAGTAATTCCTCTTTCTCTCTCTAAATCCATGCTATCCAGCAATTGGTTGGTCATTTCGTTGCTAGATACGGTCTGAGTTTTTTCGATAAGTCTATCGGCAAGAGTGGACTTACCGTGATCAATGTGAGCGATGATGCTAAAGTTCCTAATAAATTTATGCTTTTTTTCCATGTTTTTCAATTAAATAAAGTGTAAAACAAATATAGTTATGTATATTTGACATAACATTTTAAATACGGATAATTATGATGATATTTAAAAAATTTTTTCTTAGAGTTATTTTTTTAAGTCTTTTTTCTTTGGTTTTTGCCGGACCTAAAGAATTTAAAAGAAATTATGAGGGAGTTTCTAGTATTCAAGCCGTGATTCACACTCATGAAGGCCAAATTATTTTGGATTTAAATTTTAGAGAAGCCCCAAACACCGTGGCTAATTTTATAGACCTCTCTCAAAAAGGATTTTATAAAGGACTAGTATTTCACAGAATAATTCAAGGTTTTATGGTTCAAGCCGGAGACCCTTTGGGTACTGGTGCAGGCGGTCCGGGTTATACCATTGCCGACGAAGTGAACCATTTAAAACACGAAGTAGG
>JAAYJH010000093.1 GCA_012523035.1 Fibrobacter sp. | reverse complement strand
ATGATGGCAATCCATACAGGATGGCATTGTGATAAAGCTGTTCATCTTCGTGAGTACTAACAACTTCTCACTTCTCACTATTCTGGCATGCATTTCGTTCATATATTTTTTTTGGAATTTTTACAGACTTAATCGTTATTTAAAAAAAGATCTTAAGGAGTTTGGACTTGGAAGTGCAAAATATTTTAAAAGGACTAAATCCAGAACAAAAAAAAGCTGTTTTACACAATCACGAGACTCATTCTCAGTTATTAATCTTAGCGGGAGCCGGCTCAGGAAAAACATCGGTCCTCACCAAAAGGATTCAATACCGCATTGCTATGGGAGCAAAGCCTTCCTCTATATTGGCCCTCACTTTCACAGCCAAAGCAGCCTTTGAAATGAAAGAGCGAGTGTGTGCCTTATTTCCAGATGCCGAAGTGCGACTATCCACCTTTCATTCTCTTGCTTTGTTTTTACTCAGAGAAAACATGGATGGCATTTTTGGTTATGAACGATTAGGTTTTCTAAAAGCTCCTAAACCCGTCCATTCAGACGCTCAAGACTTTGCCTGTGAATTAGTAAAAGAAGGTCTTAAAGCCAGTGACTTAGAGCGAGAAGACTTGTTTTCACTAGACTTAAAGCCTCGTATTGAAAAGCGATTAAAAATGATTCGCGAAAAAGTCTATCGAAGTGGAGATTTAGTTTTTGAAGATATGATTTATTTAGCCATTCGTCTTTTAGAACAAGATGCTGAATTTAGGGCTTTAGTGCATGGTCGATGGTCTGAGTTTTTGGTGGATGAATACCAAGACATTAACCCCTCTCAATATCGCTTGGTGCGAGCTTTGCTTGGAAACCGCAAGTCTTTATTTGTAGTTGGAGATGATGACCAGGCTATTTATGGATTTAGAGGGGCAGATATTGGAAACATTATTCGCTTTCAAAAAGATTTCAAAGAGAGTGCTTTGATTCGTTTAGAGTGGAATTATCGCTCAGTGCCCTCTATTTTGCATTTAGCAAACCGTATTTTTACAAATAAGGCTTTATCTTTACGAAAAGTACTTCGAGCAGGGAATACTCGTCAAGACCCTTTATTCAAAGAAAACAGAAGTCCCGTACTCTGGGAAATAGACAATCCAATTCAAGAAATGCAAATGATCGTTCAAAAAATCAAAGAAATGCGTTTGGATTATGCTTTGGAATTTTATGATTTTGCCATTTTGGTGCGATACAATCACCAACGCCTTTACTATGAGCAGGCCTTAAAAGAATATGAAATTCCATTTTACCAAATTACAGATGACTCCATAGAAATTAAAGGAGTGCATATCGAGACCGTGCATTCTTCAAAAGGACTTCAGTATCCGGTGGTTTTTTATGCTGGTTTAGCAGAAAATCTAACGCCTGGTTTATGCAAAGGGAGTAGAAAAAAGCAAAAAAATCAGCTAAAAGAAGAGAGACGACTTTTTTATGTAGGGGTCACTCGTGCAGAAGCTGTTTTATTTTTATTATATTGTAAAAAGCGCCATTGGAAGGGGCAGTTAAAACACTTCCAAAAATCTCGTTTTTTAAAATGCATGCCTCGTCGCTTGCCGGAGTCTTCGATGCCTCTTTTTTTGTTTCGAATATTAGTTGTGTCTCGTATCATCTTTTTTATGGGTGTGCACCTCTTTGTGCTCCCTTATCAATTCTTATTTGCTCGCAAGCACATCAAGACATGGTTAGACTATAAAATTCAAACATTTTCTGCTTATTGCATTCGTTTGCTTCGCATCCAACTCAGGGTTGAAAATCAATCTAATTTGGCAAAAATAGACTGGAACCGTCCAGTGGTTATTTTGGCTAACCATCAATCTTATGCCGACATTCCCATTGCATTTTTGAGTGTAGAACGAACCGTTGGTTTTATAGCAAAAAAAGAGCTAAAAGCCATTCCTTTTTTGGGTTTTTGGATGAAACAAATCGGGTGTTTTTTTATAGATCGTAATAAAAAAGGAGCGGGACTCCATCTCCAAGAAAAAATTTCAAAAAACAAAGGAGTCCCCAAAGTTTTTATTTTTCCAGAAGGTACCCGAAGCACCGATGCAAAACTCTTGCCTTTTAAAAGTGGAGGTTTTAGAATAGCCAATGACTTAGATGCCACTATATTACCCATAGTGATTCACAAAAGTCGCGAGGCCTGGGAATCTCGTCAAAACACAAAACCTGTTTTTGTTAGTGTCGAAATACTAGAACCCACAGACCTTTTAGAGCTAAAGCGAGACAAGCCAGAACTAGGGATTCGTGACTTTTTAATGCCAAAAATTAGATCTCAAATGGAAGGATTGCTATGATCGGAGTTTTTGATTCTGGCTTTGGAGGTTTGAGCATATTAAAAGATTTGCAAAAAGCACTTCCAAACCATGATTTTTTATATTTAGGTGATAATGCCAGAGCCCCTTATGGTACTCGTAGTTTTGAAACCATTCATCGCTATACATGGCAAGCAGTTTCTTATCTTTTAGAGCAATGCCCGCTCGTGATTTTAGCTTGTAATACCGCTTCGGCTCGTGCCTTACGCACTATACAGCAAAAAAACCTTCCTCAATCTAAGCATTCCCAAAGCAAAGTTTTAGGCATTATTCGCCCTACCACTGAAGTCATTGGAAATTATTCAAAAAACAACCGAGTAGGGCTTTTTGCCACTCCTGGCACCGTATTATCAAACACTTATTCTATAGAAATCTCTCGCTTGTTCCCTCATTTAAAACTTTCCCAACAAGCTTGCCCTTTTTGGGTTCCACTCGTCGAAAACAGAGAATTAAACTCAGAAGGAGCTCGTTTTTTTGTAAAAAGAGATGTTCAAGCCCTTTTAAAAAAAGACCCTCAAATGGACACAGTACTATTGGCTTGCACTCATTATCCACTTTTAACTCCACTCATTCAAGAGTTTTTACCTCCCCATATCACTTTGCTTTCTCAAGGGCCAATAGTGGCTCAAAAAACTCTAGATTACTTAAAAAATCACCCAGAAGTAGAGCAAAAACTCTCTAAATCAGGCTCGACTCAGTTTTTGACCACAGATACAGTAGATTTTTTTAAAAAGGGAGCTGAATTATTTCTAGATTCAGAGATGTCCATAAAATCATTGACTTTTGTTTAGTTAAAATGTATTTTATACGCATCAGGTACCCTATAAAAAGGCGCTTTTTTAAAAGCATCCTTAGATTGTATTACAAAAAAGAGTTGCAAACACCATAAATGCCTATTAAAATAGGTTTTTATTTTATTCTCTCTTTTCCATTTTAGGCGTGTTTTTCGTCTTTTTTAAGCTGTACTTGTATAATTTTAAAGTGTATCATTGCAAGTTGCAATGTATGCTTTTTTTCACTTTTGCTTGGAACTGAATATGCCTAAAATACAAATAAATCTAAATGGTTGGGAAGATTACCGCGGGAACTCTACTGGTACCCTTTTATATGTAGAAACAAGCCGTCAATCTGCGGTTCCTGTTCGAGATCAGTTAAATGAAAATGGCAAGGGTTATTTTTATGAGCCCAATTATGAAACTAGCACTTACGGTTTTGTGAGTTGTACTAATGTTAAAAATATAAATGCCATTGTCAAGAATAAAAGTCGTTATATATTGTTTGGTACTCGATATGGAGGGGCTACTCATCCTGAGCTCAAAAACAAGTACTTGATTATAGGATATATGGAAATCATCAAAACACGCGATGTTCGCACGCGTCACATTCAAAAATTTATGCTCAATCCTTCCAAAGACAAGCCGGAATCCATGAATTTATCAAAAGATATAGCGGTTTATGGAAATATGCGTTTTGTGGACATAGAAAATGCTTTTTTACTGACCGATGAGCATTTAAAAGAATGGGGTTACACTGGACGCACCACTAGGCAATTAAAAACTATTTTTGACAAAGAACATTTAGATTTAATTTTAAAACATTTAGACGCAGCTCCAGACATGACCGACGAATATATAGCAACAGTAGATGAATACAAAGAAGTATTAGAAGAAGAGAACGAAGCTTAATTTCTCACAAAAAAAGCACTTCATCGAAGTGCTTTTTAATTTTACATAAAACTCTTAAAAAGAGCGTTCTGCCAGGCGAATTGCCTCTAGCATTTCTTTCACAGCTCGCTCCATCCCTACCAGAGACGCTCTCCCAATAATACTATGCCCAATATTAAGCTCTTCGATCCCTTCAATAGAAGAAATATGCCCTACATTTCGGTAGTTTAGACCGTGTCCAGCATTGACTTTAAGACCATACTTATTAGCAAGCAAAGTCATATCTTGAATAGCAGATAACTCTTGTTCAGCTTCTTGAACATTTCCCATATCAAAAGCATTGCTGAATTTACCGGTATGAAACTCTACAAATTGAGCCCCCACTTTTTTGGCAGCCTTCACTTGTTCTGTATCGGGTTCTATAAAAACACTCACCACAATATCGTTGTTTCTCAAAGTACTAATTAAAGCGGTGAGTTCCTCACTTTTTGCAGCAACATTCAAACCACCTTCAGTCGTGATTTCTTGACGAGTTTCTGGCACTAAAGTGACTATGTCGGGCTGCACATCAATAGCGAGCTGCGTCATTTCTTTGGTAGCGGCCATTTCTAAATTCAAATGAGTGGTCACCACCCCTCTAAGCAATCGAACATCTCTTTCTTGAATATGGCGTCGATCTTCACGCAAATGAACTGTAATGCCATGACACCCCGCTAGCTCCGCAAGAATAGCTGCAGCCACAGGGTCCGGCTCTCTGATTTTTCGAGCCTCCCTAATGGTAGCAATGTGGTCGATATTTACACCTAATTTTACAGTCATATACGCTCCTATTTCGAAACATTCAACAGACTAGATAATGTAGTTATTTTTGTGCCTTGAGACTTCGCATTTTCAATCATCCCCTGTATTTTCAAGAGATTTTCTTTATTTAGTGGCAAAATAACATAAGCTTCGCCAGTCCTATAGGCCTTGCGCACATTCCTATTCAAATAATCATCTACACTACTAGTCGCTTGATTGTAAGTAGATTGTTGTTTGCAAGAAATGGAGTGATTTTTACAAAGCTCTAAGCTCAAAGATGCAGAATTATTAGTTATATCCAAAAACCAAAGCCTTTGTTTTTCTAAAACTCTAAAAATAAAATTCAATAACGAACGATGTTCCACCGCTTTATTTCCATATCTTGTGGCCACCCCTTTAACTTCGGGCAACATTTTATGTGCGGTTTCTATAATATCCTCATTTTTAGCTGCCGAATTTCGAATACGAATAGGGTTTTTAGAAGCATGAGAATTTCTTAAAGAATCAGACTCCATATAAAGCCAAAGCACAGTTTCAGCTTTTTCAATTTGCTTTAAGAGATCAAAAAATACGCTATCTTTATCAAAAGGAGTGATCAAAAGAGAAAAAGGCTGTTGGAGCTCATTTAACATATTCACAACATTAGAATCCAGTTGATCCGCAGTAAAAGCTAGAGCCAAATCAGAGTTGTTTTCCAAAAAAATAGACTCAGAAATCTGCAATTCAACAAAAGTAGTATCTCCTAGCGAATCCAAAAAACTAACATTCACAGCCCGAGTGTTCTTGAACTTTAAAAACTCCTCCATCGCAAGCACCTTTCCATGATGTGCTAGAATGTGCTTTTGAATTTCCAATAAATATACTGTAAGTGTTTTTCCCTTCGCCAAAGTCCACAAATGCTTATTTTGTTTTGTCAAATAAGATTCTTTAACCAGAGGAAGCGACTCTTTTAGTTTTTCTAAATAAGGGCGAGTGTCTACCAAAGAATCGGGCTCGCTAGAATAACTATTGCCTCCCCAAAAAACAAAATCTTCCCAAATTTGATTTCGCTGTGGAAACAAATAAAGCACTAAAACAAACAAAGTAGAAATAATAAAAATGACAATAACATGTTTAATTTTACTCATAGCACCTTAAATATAACTAGATTATAAGTATATGCCTATATTATTTGCCTTAGTAGGTGCAACAGCGGTGGGAAAAACACAACAGTCTCTCGCTCTTGCACAAAAATACAACGCCGAAATCATCTGTTTAGACTCTCGTCAAATCTATAGAGAATTTTCTATAGGAACCGCTCAAGCCACCAAAGCAGAGCTCCAAATGGTACCACACCATCTCGTTGGTTTTTTAGACCCACTCCAGCTTTTTTCGGCAGGTGAATTTATAAAAAAAGTCCAAGCACTACTCCAAGAAAACCCAGAACAAAACTACATCTTAGTGGGTGGTACGGGCCTTTACCTTCGATCTTTAAGTTTGGGTTTGGCTCCTATTCCAAGCATAGACCCATTCATCAGAGAAGAAATTCAAAATCAACTCCAAAACAAAGGCATAGAAGCTCTATATCAAAAGGCAATGCAAGAAGACCCCATCGCCACACAAAAAATCACCCCACAAGACACTCATCGCATACTGCGTATTTTAGAGGTCAAACAACAAACAGGTCAAAAACTCTCAGAACTTCAAAACAATCGAGAAGGCGGCCATGGCGAAATTCTCACATTTTATCTACATCGTCCAAGAGAAGAACTCTACCATCGCATCCACCAACGCATCGATCACATGCTCCAAAATGGCTGGCCACAAGAAGTCTCGCAGCTCAGCCAAATCTACCCACTCCACGCACCGGCCTGGCAAAGTCTAGGCTACCGCGAACTTTTGAGTGTCCAAAATCAAAAAACCACCTTAAAACACGCCATAGAGCACATACAAAAATCCACCCGTCACTACGCCAAACGCCAGATCACATGGTTCAAACACCAGTGCCCCCACATTCCCTTGGACCTATCCACACTCTCCAACCAACAAATCCAAGAACAAATCCACCATCAACTCCAGGCCAAACTCACAACAAACTAACGAAAAAAAAGCAACAAAAAGCATTCCTTTTTAATAATATGAAAACCAGAAGCGCCTTGAGCAGGTGTGCACAGAAACAAGTCTTTTTTACAAACACAAAACACTTCAACAAAAGTATAAAGTAGATCGACCTCTTTGAAAAAAAATAAAAACAGTGAATCTCTAATCAAACTAAGTGGATCTCACTATCAAATATTAATGAAAATAGAAAATGAATCTTTCCGACGCTTTTGCGAAATCGAATCGATGAACCAGCAATAATCGGTGAGAGAGATGAAACGCCAAATAGACACATCGCTTTACGAATGTTTGCTTATCCCGCCAAAAGAGTATAAATCCGAGATCGCAAGTCAGACACAGAAGACCGAAACTAAAATGGATGCTGATTACATACTTAAAGACTCGTATACTTTGGAGTTCCTCGACTTGAAGAAAACAACAAATACAGTAGAAGCGAACTCGAGAGCGAGGCAACCATAAAGAAATACTTTATAGTTCAAAATGAAGATGACCGTGAGCTTTCCCGTGAAGTAGAACATTACAGTCTACAAATGATAATCGCGATCGGCTTCAAAGTGAACAACGAATGAGTCGTACAGTTTCGCAAATGGAGCGTATGGTTTCAGCCTACATCAATTTCGGTGAAAGCATGGCCATTCGTGATATCCCGATGACAATGGAGGATTAGGAAACTTGCTTAAACAGGTTTATCGAAATGTTCTAATATGGATTATTGAAAGATGCTGGAAAAGTTTCGGCTGAGATTACAAAACTGCACGTACTTACGGAGTTTGAAAAACACCGCATGATCCAAGATCGTTTATTCCAAAGTGATTTTGATCGTTTTATCACACTCGAAAACAATGCTAGCAAGATTTAACAATCATGGACTCCAGATTCTAACATATAACCTACAACAAGCTAACTTCCACTTTTGATACCAAAATATTCACCGAACCCGAGCTCAAAAAAGCTAGCCTAAATCTAAACGCAATGGAAGCAAAGCGTCATCTGTACGATTATGTGATATACGATTCTACCACCGAACGGGATTTTGCCTCTGCCTTAGAAGCACACAGCCAGGAGGTAGAGGTCTATGTCAAGTTGCCACGCGGCTTCTACATCAACACACCAGTGGGCAAATATAATCCCGACTGGGCGATTGCATTTTATGAAGGCAACGAGAAGCATATTTATTTCGTTGCAGAAACGAAAGGTGACATGAGCTCCATGGAACTAAGAGAAATTGAAAAAGCAAAAGCACACTGTGCCCGCAAACACTTCCATGCAATCAGCGGAGAGAGTGTAAAATATGATGTCGTAGACACTTACGAAAAACTATGGGAGCTTGTCAAAGGATAATCAAGCTGTAAATAAAAAGCATTGTTTTTTTAATAATATGGAAATCAGAAGCGCCTTGAGCAGGTGATTTGAGGCTTTTAGTCTCGCTATATGCATAGATAAAAGGCCTTCATTCTCATAGTTTCATCTAAAAATTCAAACAATTAAACTT
>JAAYJH010000092.1 GCA_012523035.1 Fibrobacter sp. | reverse complement strand
GCAAAAACAAGCAAAACCGCAAGTTCTAAAACAACCAAGTCAGCAGAAAAAACATCTATTTCTAATGAAGACACACAAAGCACAAAAGTGAAATCTTCAAAAACCGAAAAAACATTTAAAGCCCCTTTCACATTTCTCTACACCAAAGACAATAAACTTTTAAAAACACCTTTTTTCAGAGAAATAATTGAATCTGAAGATAGAGCCAACAAAGCAAAAGCGGGCGGAGAAGTGAAGGGACTTGCTAAACCGACACTGAGTGTTCGGCGAAAAACCTCTTTAGCAGAAGAAACAAGTGAAGAGCTTTTAGAACGAATTTTACAAGAACTCGAGGAAGAGAACAACTCTCATCGTTTTCAAGAAAGAAACCAGATATGCACAAAATGCTGTGTGAATATCGTAGCTCCAGAATATCGAGTGGATAAAGACATGGGTTATTGCGAAGAATGTGCCGCCATTTTAGGTTTGGGTTTTTCAAAAGAAGCTCGTCATGTGCAATATAATATTAAGAAATCCACTGATAATGACGATTTAGACGATGTAGAACCTTCTGAAGAAGATCTTGAAGATATGGATCTAGATGAAGATTAGTTTTAATTAAAACACAACGCTTTAATATACACTGAATACAAAAGTCTTAAATTCAAAGCTTTTATGGATTGAAAGCGAAACTACTTTCAATTAAACTATTTTTATTCTTAAGATCTCTTTGTTGTTTCCTATTCAATAGCATAGAATCCATTGAATAGGATGAAATTCAACTGATTTTTCGCATGATACCGATAACGCGTCCAGCAATAGAAAAAGGCTTCTCAGGTTTAACAATAATCGGTTCGTATTTCGGATTGGCCGCATGGAGTTCAATCCAGTCTGTTTTTGGGTGAAAATATTTGATAGTAGCCTCATCTTCTATTTGGGCCACAATAATTTCTCCATATTCAGCTGTTTTTTGTTCTTTTGCAAAGATAAGGTCTCCATTAAATATACCTGCATTAATCATAGAGTCTCCTTTCACATGCAAAGCAAAAACATCTTTTCGGTTCGCTAAAAAATCACGATCCACTGTCACGGTCCCTTCGATATTTTGAACCGCTAAGATGGGTTCTCCTGCAGCAGCACTCCCCACAATAGGAACCTCTAAAATAAGAGGCTCAGGATTATTTTTAATAGGTGTCTCTATGATTTCTATCCCGCGACTGAGCCTTGGAGTACGATTGATATAGCCTTTTTTTATAAGTACAGCGAGCACTGAGCGAACACCGTTGGTGGAGGAAATATTAAAATGATCTCCGATTTCTCGAACCGTGGGCGGCATATTAGATTTTAAAGTGCTTTCTTTAATAAAATCATAAATTTCTTGTTGTCTTTCGGTTAGTTTAGCTTTAGTTTTCATAAGGCTTCTCCTGTTGAAAATAACCACCTATTAATATACTGCCTTTTTGTGCCACTGTCAATATAAGCACTGCACATTTTTTTCGTTTTTAGTCGAAAACCTTCTTTTTTTGTTTTTTCTTTAGAATTAAATCTCTTTTCCTATATTTTTTTATAAATTTGTAGTGTGGTTTATGATTTTTGCTTTTTAGCAACTGGTTCTCATTGAACTTTTGTCGTTAACTATTGGTGGTCAACGACTTTTATTTTATATAAATCACCCCATATTCAAGATCTTTTCCAGTTTGTTTATGTGGCAACTCTATTTATGAGGTAACTAATGGAAATACAAATCATAACGCTTCTCATTGCTCTAATAGCCTTGATTATTAGCGTCATTATCCTTACTAAAGTGAATAGGCTCTTGTTTATGCTTCGTTCACCGATTGTTAAAAAGCTTTCTCCAGATTTAAAATTAAAATCTGCATCGCGTCATTTATTAAGCGCACAAGAAATGGCTATTCGTGATGAACAAAACAATCGTAAACAGCATTCAAACAAATCCAATGCTGGAAGAGTTCGTTCTGAGCGTCCAAAATCAGCGAATCGAAATGAAAAACGCTCTAATAAACCTGAGCGATCTTCTCGTAGAGAAAAACCAATGCACTCTTCTTCTAAAACAGAAAAAAACGAAGAAAGCAGTTCAAGGTCTGATTTTTCTCGCCGTCCTTTGGCTCCACGAACTCAAAATGAAGCCCCTGTGGCATCTGAAAATCCTGCTCCTAAGCCAAGTTCACAAATAACGAGTGCAGAAACTGTAGCTCAAGAATTTAGTCCTTCTAAAGTTCGTTACGGTCGCCGCAATGTGGTGAAAAAAGTTCCTGAACTTGCAGATGAGGATTGATTCCTTTCACAAAAAAAGCCCTCTTCATAGAGGGCTTTTTTTATAGCTCAAGGACAAAATTAAAACTCTATTAAACCATTTGGACTTGCTAAAATCACTTGATCCACCATACCCACAAACAAGCCATGCTCTAAAACTCCAGCAATAGAGTTAAGCTGTAGATTTAGCTCTTGAGGGTCTAAAATAGAATCAAACTTAGCATCTACAATTAAATTACCAGAATCGCTAATGATGGGTCCATCTTTTCCTGGTGCTCCCATACGAATTTTTACTTTTGCACGAAGTTCCGTTAATTTTCGTTCTACAATACTCAATGCACTAGGTAAAACCTCTATAGGGACAGCAAAGTTTTCACCCAATACATTTACTTTTTTTGCATCGTCAGCAATAATCACATAATGTTTAGCCATCGAAGCGACCACTTTTTCAAGCATGTGGGCAGCCCCTCTTCCTTTGATCAAATTTTTTTGAGGGTCAATCTCGTCGGCACCATCAATCACAATATCCAAAGAACTTGTAGCATTGATCTCTAGCAAGGGGATTTGTAACTGATGACACAATAAAGAGGTGCTCCAGCTTGTGCTCACCGCTTTGATTTTTAGATTTTCTGATTGGATTCGTTTTGCTAAATGCTCGATCATATAAGTGGCTGTACTCCCCGTACCAAGGCCCACCAGCATTTCATTTTCAATTAAGTTTGCAGCTTTAACTCCTGCATTTTCTTTCAATTTTTCTATATCAAGCATTAAAACCACCGCCTTCCATTTTGATTTGGGTTGTTTGGATCGTCCTCTGGATCCTCAAAATCGTCAAAAAGATCAAAACCTAGACTTTCATTGTCATCGTTTTCTTGCAAATCTTCAATAAGGAGTTCATTTGGAATTCCACTTTCTAATTCATTAAAATCTGGTTCCTGGATATCCAAAACCCGCACTTCAAAAAACAAATCCATACCGGCAAAAGGATGATTTCCATCTAAAACAACAGTGTCTTTTTTTATTTCTTTAATAATAAAGACCCCTGCTTCCTTATGGCTTAGATTCTCTGTGGGACTGTAAATTTGCTCTGGATATTCAGGAATTTGAAACTCGGTGATATCTTCTTCTTGAAACATTTCAAGCTCTAGACCTAACCAAATTTCTCCAATATCGCTCAATTCTATTTTGGATACTTCTAAAACTTTTTCTTTATTATAAGCACCATAAGCTTTTTCAAAGGGGACTTTGACGCTAAAAAAATCACCTATTTTTCTATTGTTTAACGCTTCTTCTAAACCCAATATAATATTGTTAAATCCATGCAAATACACAAAAGGATGCTTCTCTGGAATTTCCTCTATGATTCGTCCATTTAAGTCTTTGAGCGTATAACTGATACTGACTTTTAGATTGTTTTCTACTTTATCCATTCTATGCTTGAATATAGCAAAGCATAGCATTAAAAGGGCATCTCTTTTTCAAAGCTCTCTTTTTTTATTCTTTTTTATTATTATAAGGGTACAAGACCACTTTTAAGCATTATGAGGTTGAGGTTTTATGATTAAGAAAAAAGTTTTATTTGTATGTTTAGGTAATATTTGTCGCTCTCCAACAGCAGAGGGAATTGCTAGGGTCCTTGCCAAAAAAAGTGACATAGAGTTTGATTCTGCAGGTTTAGGTTCCTGGCACATAGGAAAACCACCTCATTTAACCACACAAAAAGTAGCCCAAGAAAAAGGCTTTCCTATTGACGATTTAAGAGCCAGAAAAGTCTCTCCTTCTGATTTCTCTGAGTTTGATTATATAGTGGCTATGGACAAAAGTAATTTTGAAGAGCTTGCAGAAATTCAAAAAAAACACCCTGGTAAAGCAAAACTAAGGATGCTTTTGCCAAACAACGAATCTGTACCCGACCCATATTATGGAGAAAAAGATGGCTTTTACGAAACCTTTGAGATCATACACAGTGGTTTAGAAGCTTTTTTAAAAGAAATGTTATAAACACACTTTTTAGCTTGTCTTTTTTTTATATTTACCTTTATGCTTTACGGTGTTTTTTCTGATATTCACTCCAATGCCACTGCTTTTAAAGCGGTCATAAAATCTATGGAAGAACATGGAGTGCAAAGGCGAATTTGTCTAGGTGATTTGGTAGGTTATGGAGTAGACGCAAACGAATGCGTGTCGCTCACCAAAGCCAATGCCGATGTATCTTTGATAGGCAATCACGACAATGTGGCCATTCGATTTGAATCTTCGGTGGGTTTTAATCCTTACGCAAAGCAAATGATTGAATGGACACAAAAAGAATTAAGTGAAGAATCTATCTCGTATATCAAACAACTGCCTTACATTTTAGAAGAAAACGACACTACTTTTGTACATGCTTCTCCAATGTCTCCAGCGGACTGGATTTACATCACAGACTTAGAAGACGCTTACGATGCTTTTGAATATTTTAATACTTCTTATTGTTTTGTGGGGCACACTCATTCACCCATTATTGTGACCATGCGTGGTGGTGGAGCCATTCCAAAAGTCATAGAAGAATCTAAATATCAAGTACAAGGGAATGAACGATTATTAGTCAATGTAGGCAGTGTGGGGCAGCCCAGGGATCGAAACCCGGATGCAGCGTGGTGTCTTTTTGACACAGAAGCAAAATCAGTAGAGATCGTTCGGGTCCAGTACGACATTTTAGAAACACAAACTCGTATGCGTGCACAGGCTGTTCCCGAGTTTCTGGTAGAACGCTTAGGAGTAGGGCGTTGAATTGGAAACTCTGCGTTATGGGCAAAGCAAAGTCTCCCTTGGTGCTTGCAGAAATCCAAAAATACGCCCAAAGGCTTCGAGAAGTTTCTTTTGAAATAGTAGAGTTAAAAGAATTTAAAGGCAAAAGTATTTCTCAAAATTTATCTCAAGAAGCTTTACAATTCAAAAAAAGATTTCCAAAATCAGACTACACTTGGATTATTCTTGCCGAAGAAGGTTCTTTAAAAACAAGTCAGGCTTTGGCACATTGGCTAGAATCTCAACCCAAGAACTGTGTATTTTTCATTGGTTCTGCCTATGGAATTTGCCCTTCCATCAAAAAAGAAGCAGAGCTTTTACTCTCACTTTCTCCATTAACTTTTACTCACGATCATGCTAGAATTCTTTTGGTCGAACAGCTTTACAGGGCCTTAATGATTCAAAAAAATCACCCCTATCATCACTCATAGCACTTCAATGAAACTCAACACACGCAAAAAATCAAGTTTATTTAAAATATTTAGCATTCGTTCATTTTTTTACAATTAAAACACTTCTTTTGCCTTCTAAAAACGCCTTTTTTAAGACTTTTAAACATTTAATTGTATTTTTCACAAAAGCACCGCCTTTTTTAAACTTTTTTATCTAAATTTATTATAGGGGTGCTATGAAATCCATGTTCGAGCTTTTGGCACGGTCGGTTACTTGCAAAACTTAAATGGTTATTACAAAATTCCTACTCTGTGAAACTTCGTGATTTGGAGGGCTTTGGCTACTCAATGTACCCCTTGTTTTAAATTAACAAGTATGGAATAATATGAAAACCATTTATGTAGGTAATCTCCCATTTGCGTTCAAAGACAACGACTTAGCCGAACTTTTCGAAACTGTTGGCCAAGTTCAAAGCGCAAAAATCATCACAGACCGCGATACAGGCAGAAGCAAGGGCTTTGGCTTTGTAGAGATGGAAGATAGCGAATCGATAAACGCTATTGAACAACTAAACGGTCACGAAATCAGTGGTCGCCCTATTCGTGTGAATGAATCGCTACCCAAAGAATCTCGCCCTCCACGCCGTTTTGGCGGAGGCAATGGAGGCCGTCGCTCTTATTAATTTTTAATCTGTTTTGCAAGGAGCTCTTTCAAAAGCTCCTTTTTTTGTTTAAACATTTCACTTTAAAAGCTTCTATTTTGTTCGTCAATTCAAAAAAGTCTTATTTCCAAGATTAAATTCCAAAAACTTGAAAACTCCAACGATTTACTTTTATACAAATTCAATGAGCCAAAACAATGGAGTGCTTTTATAATTCAAATAAAATTTAAAACTTCGGGACTTAGATTTTTCTTGACCGAATATTTAATCTTTATGTGATTTTCACAATTTCATTTTTTGGATCATGAAGTCTCACACACGCCTAGTTTGAAGCAAGCACACAAAACTCCTCTTATTTTAGGAATCCAAGATTCCACTCTTTTATAAGCTTCAAAAAAGGAGCCAGGCGCTTCTGAAACTTCAATCATCACACATGTTTTGCAAAAGTTTTATCTAGTTTTTCAAGTGCTTCTTGGACTTCTTGTTCACTGACATTAAGAGGTGGCAGCAATCGAAGCACATTGGCTCCTGCCCTTAAAATCAAAAGTTTCTCTTCTCGAGCACTCGCTATTAAATCTGCGACAGCACGGTCACTCGTCACTCCTAGCAAAAGCCCATCGCCACGAATTTCACCTAAAAAATCATATTTTTGAAGGAGTTTTTGAAGGCCTTTTTGCAACTGCTCAGACCTTTCTTGCACTGTATTTAAAAAGTCTTTTTCTCGAATCACTTCTAGAGCCGCCAGTCCAGCAGCGCAAGCAATAGGATTTCCACCAAAAGTGGTCCCGTGATCTCCGGGTTTTAGTTGATCTGCTATTTTTTGACGCATCAAACAAGCTCCCAAGGGCAAGCCTGCCCCCAAAGCCTTGGCCATGGTCAATAAATCTACATTCAAGCCATATTTTTCAAAAGCAAAAAGACTGCCTAAACGCCCCATTCCCGTTTGAATCTCATCGGCTATGACCAAACAAGCGTGTTTTTCTCTGGCCTCGTTAATCGCTTTCACCATTTCTGGTGCCAAGCTCAATATTCCCCCTTCGGCCACCATAGGTTCCAATAAAATTGCACAAGTTTTGGAGTGGACTTTTTTTTGAAGGGCCTCAACATCGTTCCACGCAATATGCACAAAATCACCCGGCATGGACCCAAAACCTTCTCTGAGCGAAGGCTGCCCTGTCGCAGACAATGCCCCAAAAGTACGCCCATGAAAGCTATTAAAAAATGTAATGATTTCGACTCGCTCAGCTTCACCATTTCGATTAAAATATTTCCGAGCAAACTTAATTGCAGCTTCATTGGCTTCTGTCCCAGAATTACAAAAAAATGCTTTATCAAAAGGAGTGTTTTCAAGCAAGGCTTCGGCTAATTTCAACTGAGCCTCGCTAGGGTAAAGATTACTTAAATGATTGAATTTTAGACTCTGTTCTCGAATCGCTTTTACAATAGGTTCAAAAGCGTGTCCCAAAGAGTTTACCGCAATACCACTTACAAAATCCAAGTATTTCTCACCTTCAGCATCTATTAGATAAGATCCCTTCCCTTTCACAAAATCAACAGGGGCCTTCGCATAAAGAGGTGCCAATAAGTCTTGATCTATTTCAAAAAAACTCTTATTCCAAGATACTTCCATAATTTAATTCTCCATTCAATTGTTTTTGAAAAGTCTCTGAATCCCTCCACCCTATGATATGTATAGATTTTAAGCCTCGCTTCAAAGACTTTACACTCTCTCTGACTTTGGGGATCATGCCTCCCGAAATCACACCATCACTGATCAAAGTCTCTACCTTTGGCTCATCCAAATTTGAAATCACTTGCTTAGAAGCATCTAAAACACCTTCCACATCACTAATCAAAATAAATTGATCCGCTTTCAAAGCAATAGCAAGCTCAGAAGCCGCTGTATCGGCGTTGACATTCCAAGACCCTCCGTTTCCAAAAGATATAGGACTAATCACAGGAGTCCAGCCGCCCTTCCACAAATCGTATATAATCTCTGGATTCACTCGAACCACATCGCCCACCAAACCCAAATCTATCTTCCCTTCTCTTTTTTTCACTTCAAAAAGGGCTCCATCCACTCCAGAAATCCCTATAGCCTTGCCTCCACTCGACAAAAAGAAACGGACCATTTTTTTGTTCACATGACCAGAAAGAGTCATTTCCACCATTTTCATAATCTCTGGAGTTGTCACACGCAAACCCTCTACAAAAGTAGGAGCTTCTGCCAACAAAGCGATGTTTTCGTTAATATCTTTACCACCACCGTGCACCACACAAATTTTTTTATCATCTCCAGAATAGGCAACCACAGCCCGCACAAAATCCTGCAGTTTTTGCTCATCAATAGCCAGGCTACCACCAATTTTAACAACCACTTTTTTCATTCAAAAACCCTTTTTCAAAAAAACAAAAAAAGAAAAAATCAATAATGTAAATATTAGCTTACAAATTAGGAAATATTTTGGTTTTCTGCTATATTTTATTATATTCAAGGCTATTATCTACTTCTAATCACAAAAAGTAGTTAAAACCAAGCCTCACAATTAACAAAAGGTATTATTATGGCAATTACAAAAGTATGGCTAGACGAGTCCGATGACGAATGTATCTCTTGCGGCGCTTGCGAAGCCGTTTGTCCAGAAGTGTTCACCGTCCCAGAAAAAATGACGGTAAACGAAGACGCAGATTTTGCAGCATACGAATCCGAAATCCAAGAAGCGGTTGACTCTTGCCCCACAGGCGTCATTAAATTTTCTTAATACCATATTCCCATGCCCCTGCAGTGGTCTATCTAGCATATACCTCAATAATATCCAGCGATAGATCACTTTTTTATTTTAAAACAAAGCCTACAAAAAACATCTATTCTCATGTTTTTCTATCTAGAATAAAACTGAATTCCCAGATTTTTAGAGCACAAATTCCGATTCTATAGTATATTAGAAGGAACAGTCCAATAGATGTTGGGCGGACGGCTTCGCGGACGAGGAAAAAGGAGTAAAAATGTCGCAAGATGATGAAATTGAGTTTGAAAACCCAATTGAAGATGAAATCGAAGAAACTTATGATAACCCACAAGTGTTTTCAAAACCGGCAGATACTGAAATAACTTCTTTTCTCGATAAAATTAAAAGAGGATTGCTTGTTTTACAACCTGATTTTCAAAGATATTATGTTTGGGATGACATTAAAGCAAGTAGATTAATTGAATCTTCATTATTAGAAATACCTTTACCAACTATATATCTATCAGAGGAAAGTGACAATAAAACATATGTTATTGATGGTCAACAAAGGCTTACCTCATTTGTATCATTTATAAATGGAACATTTCCAGATGGATCGGTATTTAAGTTGCGAGGATTAAAAGCCTATACCGATCTTAATAAAAAATGATTTAATGAGTTGCCAATTGAATATCAAGATAAAATACTTCAATTTACAATACGAACAATAACATTTCTAAAACAATCAGGAAGAGATCTCAAATTTGAAATATTTGAACGTTTGAATACTGGTTCTGTTGCATTAAATGACCAAGAATTAAGAAATTGTGTTTATCGTGGAAAATATAACAAGCTATTAAAAGAAATGTCAGAATTCACTGATTTTAAATATCTCACTGGATTAACGAAACCGGATCGTCGTATGGCAGATATTGAATTGGTTTTGCGGTTTTGTGCTTTCTATCATGCAACATATTTAAAATATAAACCACCGATGAAAAAGTTTTTAAATAATGATATGTTGAAATATCAAAATATAAGTGATGAGGATGCCCAAGAATTAAAGGATAAATTTAAAAACGGATTAATGATTGTTAGGTCTATGTTCGATAAAAATGCATTTAAAAGATATTATCGCGGAAAGGAAGATTCAATCAATGGGTATTGGGAACCAAAAAAGTTCAATTTCTCATTGTATGATGTCCTACTTGGTATACTATGCACTCAAGATAGAAATGTAATATATCAAAAAATGGATAGTATTCGTGAAGGATTTATTGATTTGATGGTTAATGATGAGTCTTTTATAAATTCTATTGAGTTATCAACATCAAGTATACAAGCTGTTGTTAATAGATTTGATAAATTTAGAATTATGGTTCAGGATATAACTGGTATTAACTCTCACGAAACTAGAATATTTTCAATGACATTGAAAAAAGAACTTTTTCATAAAAATCCAACTTGTGCGATTTGTAATCAACAAATACTTTCCATTGATGATTCAGCTGTTGATCATATTGAGCAATATTGGAATGGAGGAAGAACCATTCCTGAAAATGCACGGTTAACGCATAGGTATTGTAATTGGTCACGACCGAGAAAGGAATAAACGCCGAACAACTGCTTCAACCTGACTCGGCTATGTCACGCAGGTTAAGCAAATGTTGGATGGACACCGCTATCACGGTGCTAAACTAAGAAAAAAGAGAATATGGTATAATCGAACGCGCCCCTAAGAACGCCCGCCGTCCATGGCGGTCATAAGAGAACACAAGATTTACGAAATTTGATATAATTGGTGGTAATATGGCAGAGAAAGAAGCAAAAGCACGGATAAAAATCAACAAACTCCTTGAAGAAGCTGGTTGGCGTTTTTTTGATGATGAAGCTGGCAAGGCAAATATTCTTCTTGAGAACAATGTTAAACTCACCACAGAAAAACTAAACGAGTTTGGAGAAGATTTTGAAAAAATCGGAAATGGATTTATAGATTTTTTGCTTCTCGATGCTCAAGG
>JAAYJH010000091.1 GCA_012523035.1 Fibrobacter sp. | reverse complement strand
TGTAGCACATTTCGCACCGCACCGTCCCCATTTTTGGGCACGCATCCAGCATCACAGCGATTCCACCTCCTTGTCATTGTGCCATTCCATACAAGAAGAAAGTACAAAGTTTTTAGAGACCACCTATATTTTATTGATGCAATCTTTTTTAGTCAGACCATTCGTTTCACATGGATGGCCACGGACTAAAGTCCTCATTATGACAGCAGTTCAAGTGAGTTGTTTTTTGTAATGACGATAAAGATTCTTGTATTTACAGATCAACGGCATTTTCTGGCACACACTTCGACAGTCTTAGTGTACGGCTTTTTGCACCGTGCCTTATCAACTTTTGTTTTAGAAGTCTCACACACGCCTGGTTTTTAATAGAGGGTGCTGATATTTTAAGCGTGATAAAAGCCACTTTATTATGCGTGGTTTTCCTTTTTTAATTTAAAAGGTTATATTTAAAAAGAATGAATTTTTTTAGGAGTTTAAAGTTATTATGTTAAAAAAACTGCTTTTACTTTTTTTTAGCCTTAGCATCACTTTTTTTGTGGCTTGTGGCGAAGACAAGTCCACTGAGCCAAACCCCACCAATCCAGAACCAGAAGTACCGGTAGAACCTCCTGTAGAGCCTCCTGTAGAGCCTCCTGTAGATACAGAAGTATATCATTCTTTAATTGGTTCAGGAGCAAATCCTGCTTTATTAGCCGATTGGTACCCTCAATGGAAAGCAAAATATGTAGCCACTCTTCAAGATGATATAAATGCGGGGATCACAGATGCGAATCGGGCTAATTGGTTTATTGCAAATGCTCCTGGGGCCATGCGTGTGAGATGGAATGGTTCTTCTAATGGTTGCAGCAGCTTAAATCAAAACTGTACTGTATCAGAAGGGGTGGGTTATGGTATGCTTATAGCCCTTTTCCAAGAGGACTGGGAACTTTTCCATGGCATTTATTTATACGCCTGGGGAAATGTGGAACGAGATATAGTAGGTTCAGGGGGCAGCTATTTACTCCAATGGATCTTAGACTCTTTTACAGAATACATAGATAAATCTGCAGCTACAGATGCCGACTTAGATATAGCCACTGCTTTGATCCTTGCTCATTATAAGTTGAAAACTATGAATCCTGAACTTTCTAATCTTTATTTACAACATGCAAAAAATGTGATAAATTCTGTTTGGGATCGTTTAGTGGAAGGTAAATGCAGTCAAAACTATTTAGTATGTGCAGGTAGTTCTGCTATGTGGTACAAAGAGCCCGTGACCTTTAATTTGAGTTATTTTGCTCCGGTAGCCTTTAGGTTATTTGCGATGATAGACCCAAGTCACGACTGGAATGCGGTCTTAAATGCAAACTATGCTTATATGAAACTAGCCCAAAGTAAAAGTGTGGGGCTTCCACCAGATTGGTCAGACGCTAGCGGTGCGGCGGTACTTTCTCCAAATGGTTCAAGCAAGGCCACTTACAATACTTATGGTAAAGAATCTCTTAGAGCTTCTTGGCGTATCGCTTGGGACTACCATTGGTTTGGATCAGAAGATGCCAAAGAAGTTCTAGACAATATGGCTAATTTTGTGGTCGGGCAAATCCCTAACCCTCAAGAAATTCCAAAAAACACTTTTGTAGTGACCGATGGTTCTATGTCTACTTCGACTACCAATATTTCTTATTGGGGTTCTTACTGCTTAATGGGCGTAGCTTCTCATCCAGAGTGGTTTAACACTTGTTTAACAAGCTTCAATGCACAAGGTTATTCCCCCACTTATTCTTATTACACTCATATTTTACAAATGATGTTTGCTCAATTGATGAATGGTTTATACTCTAGACCAGCTTTTTAAGACCGATTGATTTTCTTATAGATGCCTTCACTTCAAAGGCATCTTTTTTATTTTAAAGCTACAGGCAAAAAATTAAAATAAAGAACTTCTCTATTGAGTGTATCTTTTACAAGTTAAAAGATGTATTTTTGACAAAGGTTTAACATTTCTTTGATTTTTTTGTGATTATTTAAAAAATAGCTTTTATATATTCTAAGTAATGGAAACGGATTCTACACATACAATAGACAGTCAAGCGGTGGACACTCCCTTTGTTTCAATTAATGAAGTGGGTGTAAACATAAAGCTTTTTGAGACGCCCACTCAAGTTTTGTTGGGCGATACTTTTGATATAAAGGTCCTTGTTTCTTGGCAGGGGGAGGCTTCTTTATTGTTGCTCCCACTCAACTCTGTAAACAGCAAAGGTTTAGAACAAATTTCTGTAAAACAAGAGTCGGGTCGTTTATTGCAAAACTCCAAAATCCACTCCGAAAACACTTTTACTTATAAAATTGTGGCACTAGACACTGGTGAATGGCAGGTGCCATCCCTTAAAATACTAAGCCCCATCTCTCAAAATAAAAACTTAGAACTAGAAACTGAGCCTTTCACTATGCGAGTCGAAACGCCCTTTCAATTTTTACCCCTGATTAGCAGTGTTTTATTTTTAATGGTATTTTTTGCCTTTATTTATTGGAAACAAAAAAAACGCAGGCAAAAACAAGAGCAAATAAAGTCTGAACGCAGCTTTGAAGAAAACCATAAAGAAGCCTTTTTGATTTTAAAACAAAGAGTCAATACTGCAGATAGCCGAGAATGGTTGTTGGCTTTGGAGAAAAATTGTGCAGGTTGGGCTCAACACAGCTTGAAAATAGATTCTTTAGAACTTTTAGTCGATCAAAATCCAGAATGGAATCTATTATTAGAAGAGTTTAAACACGCTCGTTATGGTGGTGGTTTTAGAGATTCTTTTATGAATTTAGAAACTTGGAAGCTTGCCGCCAAACTAATGAGTTTTTCTGAAGACGAATAAATGAGGATACCATGACTGATATACAAGACCTTTCTCAAAAAATAAAAGACCAAAGTTCATTTGCCACCCAATTGCTAAAAGAAATAGAAAGCACGGTGATAGGGCAAAAGGCTATGATTGAAAGTATTTTAATAGGTTTTTTAGCCGATGGCCATGTGCTTTTAGAAGGGCTCCCGGGACTTGCGAAAACCACTGCAGTGAAAGCCTTTTCAGACGCCATGTCTTTGCATTTTAAACGCATTCAATTCACTCCAGATTTGTTGCCAGCCGACTTACTGGGAACCACCATTTACAATGCCAAAGAGTCTCGATTTGAAACTCGAAAAGGCCCTTTGTTTAGCAATTTAGTCTTGGCAGACGAGATCAACCGTGCTCCTTCTAAAGTGCAAAGTGCATTGTTAGAAGCCATGCAAGAAAAGACCATTACCATTGGAGATAAAACCTTTGATTTGGAGGAGCCCTTTTTGGTCTTGGCCACTCAAAACCCAATAGAACAAGAAGGCACCTACCCACTCCCCGAAGCTCAAGTGGATCGTTTTTTATTAAAAGTCAAAGTCTCTTACCCTTCTAAAACCGATGAAATGCGTATTTTAGATTTGGTGAGTGGAAATGGCTTAATAAAGCCAGATACAGTTGCTTCTAAAGAAGATATATTAAATTCACGGGAGCTTGTGAAACAGGTGTATGTCGATGAAAGGGTGCGAGAATATATTGTAAACCTAGTTTTTGCCACTCGAGACCCGGCCAGTGTCAAAAGAAATGACCTGGTGAATTATATCGAAGTGGGAGCTTCTCCTAGGGCTTCTATTGGTCTTGCTCAAGCTGCAAAAGCACATGCCTTTATTCAAGGGCGAGCTTATGTGACACCAGAAGACATTAAAAATGTAGCAATGGAGGTGCTTCGTCATCGTTTAATATTGAGCTACGAGGCCGAAGCCGAAGAAGTGGTAGTAGAAACAGTCATTCAAAAAATCTTAGATACAGTCGAAGTTCCATAAGGTAAAGCCATGCTTTCAAAAGAAGTGTTAAAGACGGTGAGCCGTATAGAGCTTTCTGTTAAAGGCTCCTTAGATGCGGTCATGACAGGGGCATACCATAGTTCTTATAAAGGCAATGGTATGGAATTCAGTGAAGTTCGAGAATATGTGCCTGGAGACGATATTCGAAGCATCGATTGGAATGTGACTGCCAGAGCGGGAACACCTTATGTTAAAAAATTTGTAGAAGAGCGAGAGCTCACTATGCTTTTGATGGTCGATGCAAGCTCGAGTGCTGAGTTTGGAAGCGGCAAAGAAATGAAAGCAGAAGTGATGGCGACCTTGACCGCTTTACTTGCTTTTGCAGCCATCAAAAACAACGATAAAGTAGGGCTTTTGATTTTTACAGATCAAATTGAGTTGTTTATTCGACCAGCCAAAGGTCGAAAGCATGTCTTGAGGTTGATTAGAGAGACTTTGTATTTTAAACCTCAAAATAAAGGCACTAATATTCAGAATGCACTAGAATATGCCGGTAAACTTTTAAACCGACGCGCTGTGGTGGTGGTGATTTCTGATTTTTTGGACACAGGTTATGAGACTGCTTTTAAGGTGCTTCGCAAAAGGCACGATGTTTTGGCGGTCTCGGTGGTGGACCCTCGCGAATTAGAGCTGCCTTCTGTGGGACTTGTCGAAATAGAAGATCCAGAAACAGGAGAAACTTTGCTAATAGACACTGGAGATGCTGTTTTTAGAGAACTATTTGCCAAAGAAGCCAAAAAGCAAACAAGAGAAATGACTCTACTTTTTGATAAAATGTCGGTTGATTTTGTGAGGATTTTGATTCAAAGTGAATTTAAAAATACAGTGGCTCCTTTGCTAGAACATTTTAGGCGTAGGGCTAAATTGAGGTAAAAATGCAAGAGACTTATAAACCCTCCTTTCGAAATACTTTGCTAAGCATGATTCTAGTCCTTTTTGCTTTTGCTTTTAGTTTTGCAGAAGGCATTGACCTAAAAATCAAAGCCTCGGTGAGTGCTACTAAAGTGTTTGTAGGAGATGTGTTTGAATATAGCATCGAAGTAGAAGCCCCTAGTCAAGCCAAAATTGAGCTGCCTAGTTTTATAGGCAATTTAGATCATTTTGAAGTCAAAGAAATGCAAAATTTTCAAGAAGCCATTCCAAAAACAGATAAATCTAAATTCATTTGGAGGGCCAGTTTAAATACATTTGTAAGCGGTGACTTTGCCATAAAACCCCAACAAGTCTCTTTGATATTGGGTCCAGATAGCATTCAAAGTGAAACCGACCCGGTGGCTATTCAAGTGCTTTCTAGAAGCAGCGGAGAAGAACTCGATATTTTGGAGGCAGAAGGCACCATAGATGATCCTCGAATGCCACTATGGGTGTGGGTTTTACTGGGCATTTTAGGGGCCTTGTTTCTATTGTTTTTGGGTGCATTTATCTATAAAAAATGGTCCAAAAAAGAAGTTGATGTTTTATTGCCACCATTCGAAGAAGCTCAGCTAGCATTGAAAAAACTCAGGGCTAGAGGCTTATTAGAGCAAAAAGATCAAGCAGAGTTTTTTACCGAGTTAGGTTTTATTGCTAGGCGATATGTGCAAAGGCGTTTTGGAGCCGATATCTTAGACGCTACTTTAAAAGAATTGCGGCAACGAATGTCTCGAGTAAAATCTTTGAGTCAAAACTACAAGGAAACCATGGTGCTCTTGGCCGAAGAAACAGAGCCTGTTAAATTTGCGAAAATGAAGTTGGATTCGGAACGCGTAGAATTTTGGGATTCTTGGATGGATCGTTTATTAGAAGACACAAAAGAAGAGGAGCCAAAATAATGGATTTATTGGGTTATCACATTCAAAATCCAGAAGCTTATTTATTATTGCTTTTGCTGCCTATTTTAGTGGTAGATTATATTTACAATCTCAAAAAAAGAAAAAGCACTATTAAATTTCCAAGCTTAGCTCTTGCTAAAAAAGCCTCTCGATCTTACCGTGTTAAATTTAGGCACATAGTCCCCTTGTTTAGGGCACTGGCTCTGGTCTGTTTTATTATAGCACTTTCAAGGCCTCAACAGGGTGTAGAAATGGAGTACACCAACACAGAAGGCATCGATATTATGCTTGCATTAGATGTCTCTGGTTCTATGGCCATACTCGATATGATGAGTTACCAAGAATCCAAAAAACTCAGTGTACTCAACGCAGAAAAAATGTATAAATCAGGTCAATTTTGGCAGTACAGCCGATTGGGTTATGCCAAAACGGTGATAGCAGATTTTATCAAAAAAAGAAAACATGATCGGATTGGTTTGTCTGTGTTTGCAGGCAACGCACTCACCCTGTGCCCATTGACCTCGGATTATGGAAGCCTGATTGGGATATTATCGACAGTCAACGATTCTTCGACTAGCAAAGGTGGAACAGCCATTGGAGATGGTTTAATGGCCTCTTTGGCTCGCTTAGAAAAGTCAGAAGCCAAGTCCAAAGTCTTGATACTTTTGACCGATGGTCAAGACAACTCTAGTTTAGTGCCTCCCATGCAAGCAGCAAAAATCGCCAAAGCCTTGGGGGTCAAAGTTTATACCATTGGTGTGGGCAAAAGCACAGGGAAAGCGTTGGGCTTTCAACACAATCCATGGACTGGAGAATTGTCTTGGGTAGAACAAGAAATTAGACCAGAAGATGGCATTGATGCAGTCATGTTAAAAGAACTTGCCGAAATGACTGGGGGCATGTTTTTCCATGCCGAAAACAAAACGGATTTAGAAAACATATATGAGGAGTTAAATCAACTAGAAAAAACAGAGGTAGAGACCATTATTTACTCTCGTTATTCAGAAAAGTTTTACCCATGGCTTTTAATAGGAGCCTTATTTATATTGCTAGAAATCGTATTAGCGAACACTCGTTTTGTGAGGATTCCATGAGATTTGCCGAAGTTCAGTTTTTATGGTTATTATTTAGCCTGTTTTTCTTAGCTTTGTTCTTTTTTTACTCTTACCGTCGAAAAAAGCTTTTAGCCTCTCGATTTGTTTCTTTGTCGATGCTTCCCAAAGTCGCCACTTCGTTTTCTCCATGGCGTCGGCTTATCAAATCTACGCTACTGCTTTTTGCTCTTGCTTTTTTGATTGTGGCTTTGGCTCGGCCACAGTGGGGACAAACCAGCAATCACATTGAAAGGAAGGGCTTGGATTTGATGCTGCTTCAAGATGTTTCGTCGTCGATGCTTGCCGAAGATGTTAAGCCCAATCGTTTGACCAGGTCCAAGCACGAAATCTCTGCCTTTTTAGAATCTTTATCGGGGGATCGTATCGCTTTAGTGGCCTTTTCTGGAGAAGCAGAGTTGGTGCTACCCTTGACTCTGGATTATGGAGCCGCTCAATTGGCACTTCGAGATTTAGAGCCCGGTTGGTTGATGCCAGGCACGGATTTAGAAGCCGCCATAAAAAAAGGCATAGAGGTGTTTAAAGATTCCAAAACAGATGCCAAATACGCTGTGATGGTGTTGATGAGTGATGGAGAAGAGCTCCAAAACGAGGCGGTCACGGCAGCCAAAGAAGCATCCAAATTGGGCATCAAAATTTATACTATTGGAATAGGGTCTTTAGAAGGAGTGCCTATCCCTGTACCAACCAGAAGTGGAGAAGTTGCATATAAAAAAGACGCTCACGGAAACATTGTCACCACACGCCTAGAAGAAGGGACTCTCAAAGAAGTGGCCAGTGTCACAGGAGCTAAATATTTTTATGCCAATCCTACAGAATTTCAACTTCAAAAAGTGCTCACAGAAATAGCCCAACTCGAAAAAAAAGAACACGAAAGCACCTTATACGAGACTTATAAAGATCGCTATCAAGTTTTCTTGTTTTTAGCTGTGATTTTGTTTGTGCTAGAGTTTTTAGTCTCTGAACGCGGTAGAAAAAAAGCCCGCCCAAGCAAGCATCGATTTTTGGAGAGCGAGTGAGGCCATTCAAAGAAAAATTCTCAATTATACTTTAAAAAGCCTTAACAGCTTTTTGTTTTAAATCTACTTGGGAATTGAAGTGCAATCTTTTTTACAGTATTTTAAAATCGAAGTCTAGCATAGCTATTGGGCTTTGATGGGTAGCAATTTGGCTTATTTTAAGAGAAAACTTCGAAAAAAGCCAGGCGCTTCTGAAACTTCATACAAAAAAAGAGCTTTTTAGGCTATATTCTTTATATTTCTATGATTTTATAGTCATTGTTTTTGAATTTATGGCTCTATTTGCTATATTTTAGTTTTTATGAATTCAGAAAAATCCCATATTATCATTGCTGTCGATGGATTTAGTGGCACAGGTAAAAGCACTACTGCTCGTTTGCTTTCGCAAAAGTTGGGGATTGTGTATTTAGACACCGGGGCCATGTATAGGGCCATCACCAGTGTAGCCATAGAGGCGGGGGTAGCGGCGAGTGATATTTCGGGGCTAAAAAATCTGTTAGAGCACACGAAAATTGATTTTGATGAAAATAATCAAGTGCTCATCAATGGTGTTTTATCAGAGAAAAAAATCCGAAGCATCGAAGTTTCTGAACAGGTGAGTTTTTATAGTGCTGTGCCTGTGGTCCGTGAGATTTTAACGCAAAAGCAAAGGGAGTTTGGTGCCAAAACTTCTTGCGTGCTCGATGGTCGAGATATTGGAACTACAGTGTTTCCAAATGCAAATTTTAAGTTTTTTTTAGTCACAGATATTAAAGTGCGTGCGGCTAGGCGTTTTGCAGAGTTGCAGGCAGCGCATCAAGAGGGGAGCCTTGAAGAGATCGAAGAAAACCTCCGTCAAAGAGACGAGTTAGATTCTTCTAGGGCAGTGGCCCCGCTCCAAAAAGCTTTAGATGCTATAGAAATTGACACTACACATTTATCAATCCAAGAACAAGTGCAACAAATTCAGGCTATCGTGGGTGTAGTCGCGAAATCTGACTTTGTTTCACACAACCAAAAAAATAATAATATGTCAAAAATCCGATTCGGAACACAAGAAGACCTAGACGAAATCTTAGCTGCAGAAGCAGAGCTTGGATCTATCGGTCAAGGCGAAGACACTCACCTTTATGCCGATATGGGTTGTCTTGAACCACAAACAGTGACCACTGGTAAAATTAGCCAAGTCAATGACCAAGAAGTGCTGGTCGATGTAAACTTCAAATCAGAAGGTGTTATCGATAGAGAAGAATTTAAAGAAAGCGATAACTTAGAAATCGGGACCGAAATCGAAGTATTTGTTGAAACCCTCGAAGGAGAAGATGGCCGTTTAGTCCTTTCTAAACAAAAAGCCGATTTTGTTCGTGTTTGGGATGAAATTCATAAAGCTTTTGAAAACAACGAGATTGTTCGTGGTACTTTAACCAAGCGCATCAAAGGTGGTGTGGTGGTTGATTTATTTGGCATCGATGCCTTTTTACCAGGCTCTCAAATCGACCTTCGTCAAATTCCAGATATCAACGCACTCATTGGAGAATCCTTTGACCTTAAAGTGATCAAAGTGAACAAAGCTCGCCGAAACATTGTAGTGTCTCGCCGTGTAGTCCTAGAAGAAGAAAGAAATCGTCAAAGAGGCGATATCTTAGAAACACTAGAAAAAGACCAAGTTCGCAAGGGTGTCGTTAAAAACATCACAGACTTTGGTGCCTTTATTGATCTAGGCGGAGTCGATGGCCTTTTACACATTACCGATATGAGCTACAAACGCATCAATCATCCAAACGAAATGTTGCAATTGGGCGACGAACTCGAAGTGATTGTGCTTGACTTTAACGACAAGAAAGAAAGAATCTCTCTTGGCGTAAAACAACTCAAACCACACCCTTGGAAAGATGTCGCAGAACGCTACCCAGAAGGAATGCCTGTCAAAGGTAAAGTTGTATCTATCACCGATTACGGTGCATTTATCGAATTAGACAGCGGCATCGAAGGCTTGATTCATGTATCAGAAATGTCTTGGACTCAGCATGTCAAACACCCTTCAAAAATCTTAGAAGTAGGTCAAGAAGTAGAAGCAGTAGTGCTCAAAGTCGAAGAAGATGTCGAAAGGATCTCTCTTGGCATGAAGCAACTCGAAACAGACCCATGGGAAACCATCGAATCCGAACTCCCACCAGGTGCTCGTGTAGTCGGTGAAATCCGCAACCTAGCCTCTTTTGGTGCCTTTGTAGAAATCAAAGAAGGCGTGGACGGACTTATCCATGTCTCTGATATGTCTTGGACTCAAAAAATCACTCACCCCAACGAAATCGTCAAAAAAGGCGACAAAGTGGAATGTGTGGTCCTTGCTGTCGATTGCGACAAACGCCGCATCTCATTATCCATGAAACACTTGACAGAAGACCCTTGGGATACAGTAGAAGAAAGCTATCCAATGGATTCAGAAGTCAAAGGCAAAATCATTCGCATGCTCGACAGAGGCGTAGTCGTAGAACTACCAGACGGCATCGAAGGCTTTGTACCTGTTTCAAAACTCACAGCAGAATTTATCAAAGTCCCATCTGAAGCCTTCAAAGTAGGCGACGAAGTCCCTGCCGTAGTCAGTGAAATCGATGTCGAAAACCGCAAGCTTCTCCTTTCTGTTGTAGATTACTTCAAAAACAAAGAAACTGCAGAGCTAGAAGCTTGGATGGAATCGCACAAACCAGGTGAAAACAAAACCAGCATCGGTGACGCAGTCGCTCCAGCCAAGAAAAAGGCCAGCAAAAAGAAAAAAGCTGCAGAAGGCGCAGAATCTGAAAACGCAGAAGAAAGTGCAGAATCAGAAGAAGCCTCTTCAAACGAAACCGAAGCTGCAGAATAAACTCGAAACAGAATAAAATTCCAAGACCTCCACATGGGGGTCTTTTTTTTATGAAGTTCCAGAAACGCCTGGCTTTAAAAAAGCTCAACCTAAAAAACGCATCAACGAAAGCTTCACAGATAAATCCCGCAAACTTCAGATAGTTAATCAAGT
>JAAYJH010000090.1 GCA_012523035.1 Fibrobacter sp. | reverse complement strand
GTAAAAGAGGGTGCTGTTTTGGATTTTGAAAGCAAGGATTCTTATAGCTTAGAAGTGAAAGTCCAAGACGGTGGTGGTTTGAGTGACACCGCCACAGTTACCATTAATATAGAAGATGTGAACGAGGCACCAAATATAGCTGATCAAGGTTTTTCTATCGAAGAAAATAGCCCTGCAGGTACAGTGGTGGGTATTGTAATAGCCAGCGACCCTGATATCAATGCTCCATTCAATGAGCTTGAGTTTAGTGTGTTGTCTGGCAGTGGAAAAGAGCTTTTTGAAATCTCTTCTACAGGTGTGATTACCGTAAAAGAGGGTGCTGTTTTGGATTATGAAAGCAAGGATTCTTATAGCTTAGAAGTGAAAGTCCAAGACGGTGGAGGTTTGAGCGACACAGCCACTATCACCGTTCGTCTTGTAGATGTGAATGAATCTCCTAGCATAGCTAATCAAACATTTAGTGTAAAAGAAGATATCAATTCAAATGTGAAAATTGGAAGCATCATCTATAAAGACCCTGAAAATGATGTTCTCTCGTTCACTCTCGAAGAAGATCCTAGTGGCATATTCCAAGTCACAGAATATGGAGATATTTACCTTAAAGAAGGAGCTTCATTAGACTTTGAAACCAAAGACACCTATAAAATTAAAGTGAAGGGTGTAGACCCAGGCGGACTTTTTGATATTGCAGAAATAACCATTCGAGTCTTAGATGTATTTGAAAAATCGGAAGTAGAAATAATCAAAGCGATTAGCAAAGATTCCATATATTTATATCCGGACATTATTTATATAAATACTTTGGATATAGAATTGGAATGGAAAGAAAATGGAGTCTTAAAATTTGGAGACACTACCCTAAACGAAGGGAAGAACATCATTGTTAAAGAATTGTGCGAGATCTCTAAAAATGAATGTGGTCGTGATACACTGATTGTTTATGTGAATACAAAATCACCTACAGTCACTCTCACTCCAAAGAAAAATACAGAAGAAAAAATTTCTGGTGTCACCATTGTAGAGCAGCAAAATAATCTAGATTCTGCTTACTATGTCAATCAAAATGACAATAAAATTCTTGTGAACTTGCAAGAAGAAGGCATAAATGGCGAGCCAGTCAATAAGACTTTTGAATTGACTGCAAAATTAGACACAATCCATTTGTCCAAGAAAAATATTGAAACCACTCAAAAAATATCACAAGCATGGTCTTTCGAAAAATCTCAAGATATTAAAGTCTTGACTGTGGATGGTGTTCAGAAAGCGACTTATACCACTACAATAGATGGTGTCACTTTAACTGTTACCTATGATTTGAACGGCAGTGACAATAAAGCTGTGGTAGAATATGAAACTCAAATAGATGGCAAAAAAGTGATCATCTTTTATGTTGCCGACACTAAAACTGGAAAGGTGATGACAGATCCCAAAACGGGTGCTTTTTATACTGTGTCTTACCCTTATTTAGACGCAAATAAAAATGAAATACTTGTTTCTTATGGAGTCACTGAATCTGGAAAACTTATAAAAGATCCACAAGATGAGAGTGTACTTTATACATTGACATATGCTTATACCAATCTATATGGAAACACAGGCACTAAATCGATAGAGATTGTTTTAGACAAAACACCTCCGGTGGTGCAAATTATAGGCCCCTTAGAAGGAAGTGTGGTTTCTGGAGTTTCTGTGAATGTGATTTGGACTGTAGACGGTGTTGAACAAGATACTCTAAACTTGCAAGGTTTAGAAGGTGGAGTCAATTACATTATCCGGGCTTTTAGAGACAAAGCAGGTAATGAAAGGTCAGACACTGTTGTTGTCTATTCCAAAGGCACCAAAGATATTGTAGTTCAAATGCAAGAGTCTTTAATCGAAATAGATAAAAAAACAATGGCTCTCTTTTCTAACCCAAATCAAGACAACAAAACTCGTTACAGAGTTACTGTTTTGAATGCAAAAACGGGCTTAGAAGAAGAAGTTGTTGTTGGTACAGATAAAGGTTCAAAGGCAGGAAATCGAAAAGAACCCTATCCTAATCTAACCGGTTCACATTTAGGGCCCACACTAGATATTGATCTCAAATTACCTTCTTTGAACCCTCTTGGAGGCATGGCATCGATTGGCGATTTAGTAGAATCAGATGGTCTAATTGCCATTGAATCAGGAGGTGGCTGGGATAGAGAAAAGGTGAGTGTAGAAGAATATGTCTCTAAGTATTGAAGTGATGAATTTCAAAGGGATTACCGACAGAACTCTTCTTTTGATGAAGCTTTATATAATGTCAGCGTGTCTCTTCATATGTGGATTTTCACTTCTTTAGGGAGTTTTGTAGAAAGTTATAATGTTAAATTGGATATTGATTCAAAAGAATATGCGAATGCTGCAGGAGTTGCCAAGTTATTCTTTGAGTTAGTTCCAAATGCAGAAGGTTATTTAGTAGATAATCGAGGGCGTAGTTTAGGCACTGGAGCTTATTTATTTAAAGCAGAAATCCAAATGCTTTTTGAACAACGGTGTGCTTTGCCGGACCAAACTCCTATTGGAAAAAAGAAAAAAGTATTTGAGGACTGGCTTTCTTCTTTTGGATATAAAAGATTAAACTTAAAATAAAAAAGGCCCCTATAAGGGGCTTTTTTCATAGCATTATTTCTTTTAATTTACTCTTCTGTTTTGAGTCTCTCCAAAAGCCATTCTTCATCGTGAATGGGAAGCCCTAATTCGAGGGCTTTGCTGAGTTTTGAACCAGCTTCATCTCCAGATAAAATCCATGAAGTTTTTTTACTCACAGAAGACGACACTTTGGCCCCATTTTCCTCTAAAATTTGACGAGCTTGTTTGCGATCCAAAGTGGGGAGTGTGCCTGTGATCACTACAGTTTCTCCAAGAAATAAAGTTTTTATTTCTCCTTTAAATTGAGAAGGCAAACCCAATTCCAATAAAAATTTCAGCTCTTCCATTTCTTTTTGATCTTGAAAAAAATCAAATAAACTTTTAGCAATTTTATCACCGACATCGGGGACGAGTTTCAATTCTTCTTCGCTTGCTTTCATTAGACTTTGAATGTTTTTAAAATATTTCGCCAAATTTAGAGCGGTACTTCGACCCACAAAACGGATCCCTAACGCATGTAAAAAGTGTTCTAAACTATTTTCCTTACTTTTTTCTATGGCACTTAAAATATTGTTGACACTTTTATCGGCCATTCTCTCTAAAGCTAGCAAATCTTGTGCACTCAAGCGATAAAGATCCGAAATCTTGGATATAGTATTGGTGTTTAAAAGTTGTGCAATTAAACTTGGGCCAAGGCTTTCGATATTCATGGCCTCACGGCTCACAAAGTGTTCCAATAAACTTTGTTTCATAGCAGGGCAATGGAGGTTCTCGCAACGAATTATAATTTCTTCTTGTTCCAGAGTGCTATTGCATATGGGGCATAGGGTAGGGCGTTCTATTCTTTGGACTAAAGTCTCTCTTTTGTCCATCGCTACTCTTAAAATTTTGGGGATAATCTCGCCGCTTTTTTCCACATAAACATAATCTAGAATGTGTAAATCTAGTCGTTGAATTTCATTAAAATTATGCAGAGTGGCTCGTTTCACAGTAGTGCCAGCCAAACGCACTGGTTCTAGATTCGCCACAGGAGTGAGAGCACCTGTTCTACCCACTTGATACTCCACAGAAAGCACTCTAGTAATGCCTTGTTCTGCTTTGAATTTATAGGCTATCACCCATCGAGGGCTTTTTGAAGTATGTCCCAGTTCATTTTGAAAAGACAAATCATTGACTTTGATCACCATACCATCTATATCATAATCTAAAGCATTTCTTTGGGCATCTACTTGATGGATTATATCCATAATTTCTTGAAGAGACTTGCACAACCAATAATCATTAGGAGTAAAACCGATGGATTTCAACAACTCTAAATTTTCACTATGAGTACGGCTAGGGGTTTCGCTCACAATGGAATAGGCAAAAAATCGAAGCGGTCTTTTTTGTGTCTCGATAGGATCTTTTAACTTTAAACTCCCTGAGACAGTATTTCTAGGATTTTGAAATGTCTTTTTGGATTCAAGCTGCATCTTTTCATTGAAATCTAAAAAAGCTTGTTTTTCCATGTACACTTCGCCACGAACTTCTAAAATACCAGGGATTTTTTCTTTGAGTTTATGGGGTATATCCAGAATAGTTTTAGCATTAAGGGTGACCACATCTCCCTCTATTCCATTGCCTCGAGTGACCGCAGTTTTGAGCTCTGCATCTACATAAATCAAGCTCAAGCTGACCCCATCGATTTTTCGTTCACAAACCCACTCTACAGTTTCTTCACTTTGATTTTGAACCGAACGAACAAAAGCTTCGACATCTTCACCATTAAAAGCGTTAGATATACTAAGCATGGGGCTTTGGTGCTTTAATTTTGGAAAATCATTTTTAAGATCGTCGCCGATAACTTCGGTCAAAGATTCCTTTGTTTTTAATTCAGGGTATTTTTTTTCTAGGCTTTCTAATTCTTGTAGCTTCTCATCAAACTCTGCATCACTGATCAAAGAAAAAGACTCCTTATAATAAGAGTCATTTGCTTTTTTTAAGAAGGAACTCAATTCACGATATCGAGCTAAATCTTTCTCATCCATATCAAAGTTCTCCTCGAATCACCTCGACACTATTGCCTACCAAACTAATCACATTGGTGGGGTGTATCTCTATTTCTCCTACATCTAGCATCATATCTACTTTATTTTGAAACAAGGCCCAAAGATCGTCGGGAGATTGTAATTCTTCGTCGGAGATTTTGGCTGCAGTACTTAAAATAGGTTTATCAAAATACTTAAAAAGCTCTTGAAAAAAAGGATGAGTGGGGCATCGCACACCAATTTCACTTCGTTTGACATCTAATTTTCGAGCGATATGTGGTGCAGCAGGTAAAATAAAAGTATAAGGACCCGGCACTCTTGGCTTCATAATATTAAAAGAGTGATTGTTAATATGAGCATATTCTGTAGCCACACTAATATTAGGTAAGATAAGGGCCATCAAATATTTTTTCAAAGGTTTTTTTAGAGCATATAGCTTATGAATGGCTTTTTTAGATTCTGCAGAGCAGCCAATAGCATAGCCAGACTCTGTTGGATACAAAACAAGGCCATCGTCTTCTAAAACAGAAGCGGCAATTTTTACAAATCGAGTTTGAGGATTTAGGGGGTGTATTTCAAAACGCATGGTGACACTCATGAATAGTTTGGTTACTTTCGAAAGCATTTTTCAAATGGATGAAGCGGATAGGAGTTTGGTCTAAACTAATAGCAATCACATCGAAACGACATTTTTGATTTTCTCCGCCATTAAAATGTAAAAAATGGCAAGCCGTTTTCCAAATTTTAAGCTGCTTTTGCTTAGAAACTCTGTGGATAGGGCTTCCTTTTTTAGAAGTCCAGACTGATTTGATCTCTACAAAAACCAGTTCTTTTTGGGGGCTTTGAGCCACAATATCTAGCTCTCCTCCTCTAAAAGAATAATTTCTAGCAAGAAGGGTATAGTTTTGCCGACGCAAATAACCTGCAGCATAAGTTTCTGCATAGTTTCCTTTTTTCTTATTTTTAGACAACGAATTCATTTTAAAGATAAACCCAACAAACGAATTTCTGAAACAGCAAAGTTTTTGGAAGCTTGATTTTCATAAGCATCTTCTAAATAAATAAATAGCTCTTCTGTCTCGATAGCTTGAATGGGAGGGTATTGCATCCCTTTTATATTTTCAAAAACCAGTTTTTGCCGCACGCCTTCTTTAGTTTTTAAAATGATAGACTTAGGCTTATTAAAAATCATAAATCGATCTTCAAAAGTATCTTCTTTTTGTTTTTGATAACCGATAGCCATTCCAAAATGAGTGATCAAAGTTTTATTTTTAAGTTCGACACTAAGGATAGGATTTTTTCGATTGATAGGTGTTTCAAATACCCACGCAGTACTCAAATCAAAGTCCATCAAGTTTTGAACGGGATAACCTTTGGGTGAATCCCCTTCTAAATTTTTAGTTTCATAGCTAGCTCGAAGTTTCAAATCTTTGATAGGCTGGAGCACACTTTTTGGTTTGTAATGCAGGGTGAGCATCAACAATAAAAAAATCAAAATAGGAGTCAATAGAAGAGCTAAAATTGACAGTTTTTGACAAATCACTTGTTTTAACAAAGGGTGTGACTCTTTAGATTTAGAAAAAGAATCCAAAATTTTCATTTTTCTAGAAGGAGACTTAGAAAATACATTTGTCTTAAAAACATTATCAAGAGCATCTAAAAGATCTTCCATATTCTGGTATCGTTCTTTTGGATTTTTACGAAGGCATTTAAGAATCAAATTAGACAACTCCACAGGAATATCTGGCCTAAAATCTTTAGGATTAGGAGGTGTATTTTGCACATGTTTAATAGCGATTTCAATTGGCTTTGCCCCTGTAAAAGGGAGTCTACCGCAGCTCATTTCAAACAAAATCACACCAAGACTATAAACATCAGAAGCAACACCGACCTCATCCCCGTGGCATTGCTCTGGAGACATATACTCAGGAGTACCCATCGTCATACCTGTGATAGTGAGCCGTTCTTTTTCCATCTCTTGGATATATGAAATCCCAAAATCCATAATATAAACACGATTATCGTGCGTGATCATAATATTCGAAGGCTTAATATCTCTATGGATCACACCTTTATTGTGGGCATACAAAAGCCCTCTAGCCACTTGCTTTGCAATCAACTCGATATCAGAAAAAGCCATCTCTTTTTTATGATGAAGCACACTAGCCAAAGACTCACCTTTCACATAAGTCATAGCAATAAAAAGCTGCTTTTTTTCTTGACCAAAATCAAAAACATGCACAATATTTTGGTGGTCCAATTCCTTCATGGCTTGAGCTTCAAAATAAAAGCGTTTAACAGAATCGGCGTCGGAATTCGTATTCAAAACTTTCAAAGCCACCTCTCGATTCAACTTTTTATCGAGGGCTTTGTACACATAACCCATTCCACCTTTCCCGAGCACCTCAATAAGCTCGTAGTTTGGATTGAACGAGGTCGGCTGATTTTTATATCGATTTCCAGGAACATGCATAGCGTAAAACTTTAAAATAGAGATGAAATATAAAAACAAAGTGCAAGTGAACACTCACACCTAAAAAGATATAAAAAATGAAGCCACTCCAAAGCAAAAAACAAAATTAAACACAAAACAAGAACATAAAACAGTCCCAGATTAAAAGCAAGAACAAATTAGACAGTATAGAAGTCTCAGAAGCGCCTGGCTCCTTTGGATTCCGACAAAACAAACGAAGATGAACCTGAAAAGACATCCCGGAGTCTTTTGATTTGTTTTTTAATTTTGCTAGAACCGAAGCCCCTATATCCATTAAAGCCACACTCCTATCACATCATGCACCCGATTTAGTACTTTTTTTTTGCATAATTTATAAGATTTTTTATGTTTTTCTTAGGATCAGCTATATATCCATGGATAGCCTTATTAAAAGTTTCTTTGTCTATTTCTGATTCATATTTAAGGCATTCACAAATAAGCCTATCACGATCAAAGATATTAATAGGACAACCGTCTATATTTATAGTAGTCACACCATAAGATAGGCGGCCGGGTGTTACAAAAAAAGGTTTTATATGCGGATAGTCTATAT
>JAAYJH010000089.1 GCA_012523035.1 Fibrobacter sp. | reverse complement strand
GGTGTCTCGTATGGATTGCCACGAAGTGCGTGCTAAAAAAGTGGGTTGTTTACCAGAGATGTGGTGCGAAAATCGTGCCAAAGACGCAGGGACTCACGGAGTTTAGGCAAAACGCGTGCCAGAAAGGCGGGGATGCGTGTTTGAGAAGTTATGCGGGATGCGGGCTTGGAATGTGAGTTGTCTGCAGTGATGTTGTGCGGAAATCGGAGGGGGAAGCTGCGAAAATTGCTACACTGAGCTTGTCGAAGTGCGTGCCCGAAACAACTGTTTTACTTTAAAGATTAGTCGCTCCATTTTCATTGTTTTCTGGTTTTATTTTATGGGAATAGAAGGGGTGGTGGAGAACCCAAAGGGGTCGAAACCAGGGGAAGGCTTTCCCCTATTTTAATAAAGAAGAAGTTGTTTTTTGGGTGCTTTAAAGGACTGAGCGATTAAAAATGGAGTGTTTCCCCCTTTCCTAAATTGATTTTTTATAGTACATTTGTGGTGATCATAGGGAGTTCTTTGGCATTATATTGGATTGTTTTATGTTTGTTCTACGCATGCCTTAGTTTTAATTTTTATTTGAGAGAAAAATGTTTCTGTCTAAATTCTTTAATTTTATAAAAAAAACACGCGTTTTTTCTGGACATTATACCCCGGAATTGTATAAATCCTTAAAAAAAGGTTATTCTAAAGATAATTTTTTAAGTGATTTGATGTCTGGGACTATTGTGGGTGTGCTTGCTTTGCCTCTTGCTATTGCTTTTGCTATTGCTTCGGGAGTCAGTCCAGAAAAAGGTTTATATACAGCGATTATTGCTGGTTTTCTGATTTCAGTTTTAGGGGGGACTCGTTTTCAAATTGGTGGGCCTACGGGAGCTTTTATTGTTATTGTTTTTGGAATTGTTCGAGAGCATGGTTACGATGGTTTGGCTACTGCTACTTTAATGGCAGGGGTGATGCTTGTGATTTTCGCTTTTGCTAGGTTTGGGAATATTATTAAGTTTATACCATACCCTGTGACTGTGGGTTTTACGGCTGGGATTGCTATTATTATAGCTTTGGGCCAAATTCCTAATTTTTTAGGTTTGAGCTTTCCCAATGGTGTTCAAGAGCCAGTAGAAGCATTTGGAAAACTAGCTCTTTATATAAGCGTTATTTCAACTATTAATGTTTATTCTCTTTTAATTGGTTTTCTGGCACTGGTTATTTTAATTTATTGGCCAAAATTCAGTTCTAAAATTCCGGGTTCTTTGGTGGCTATTATTGTGACTACAGCTTTGGTTCAAATTTTTAATTTAGATGAGAAATTGGCTATCGCTACTATTGGTTCAAAAAACCAGATCCCTACAGGTTTTCCGATGCCGTCTTTTCCAAATATCAGTTTAGAAATGATGCGAAAAATGTTTCAACCGGCTTTAACTATTGCCATACTGGGTGCTATAGAGTCTTTGCTAAGTGCAGTGGTGGCCGATGGTATGACTGGACACAAGCATAGGTCTAATACAGAGTTATTAGGGCAAGGTGTTGCTAATATTTTCAGTCCAATTTTTGGCGGGATTCCAGCGACGGGAGCTATAGCAAGAACAGCCACGAATATTCGTAATGGTGCTTTTAGTCCTATTTCTGGAGTGGTTCACGCTTTAGTGCTACTTTTGATTATGCTTGTTTTGGGGAAATACGCAGAGATGATTCCTATGGCTGCACTGGCTGCAATTTTATTTCAAGTGGCTTTTAATATGTCGGGCTATAAAAGTTTTATAAAATTATTTAAAGCACCTAAAGGAGATGTGAGTGTTTTAGTAGTTACTTTTTCGCTCACTATTTTGTTAGACTTGACTGTAGCTATTCAAGTAGGGCTTTTGATGGCTGCTGTTTTCTTTATTCACCGTATGTCCGAAGTTTCCCAAGTGGATTTTGTGAGTGGTATTTTAAAAGATGATGAAAACAATGAAGATTCAGATGATTTTTACAATTTAAGTTCCAGAAGTATTCCCAAAGGAGTTGAGGTCTTTGAAATTTCTGGGTCTTTGTTTTTTGGAGCTGTAGATAAGTTTAAAGAAACTTTAGAGCAACAGTCTAAACAACCTAGAGTTTTAATCCTTCGTATGCGTCAGGTACAATCTATAGATGCTAGTGGTTTGCAAATGATAGAAGATTTGTTAGAACGATTACGAGGTTTTGGAACACAGTTATTGTTATCTGGAGTAGAAGCTCAGCCTATAGTTGCATTAAATCGTTCTGGCTTGATGCATGAACTTGGCGAAAAAAATGTGCTCGCTAATATCGATGCGGCCTTAAATAGAGCCCGAGAGATTTTGGGTGAGTCGCTTTTAGAGTATTCAGAAAAACAAAGCTCTCAAAGTGTTTCTTGGGAAGTTAATTTGGAAAAGCCCTGGCTTCCAGATCAAGCGAATGCTTTGATCGCCAAAGAAACAACAGAAGTCATTACTGAAAAAGTTTTAGAAGATATCGAAGAAAAAGAACACCAAAACAAAAAAGAAACAAATCCAGAAAATTTGGATTAAAAAAACAATTTTCTTTTAAAGCTTTTTGAGGATTTGTTTTAAAGCATGAGTTTTTTCTAGTCCTTCAAATGTACTTGCCATAAAACTTTGGATTAAAATCTTTTTTGAGGTGTTGAGATCGATTCCCCTAGCTTGCAAATAATACAAAGTGTCTTTATCCAGCTCACCACAAGTGTTTCCATGGGTGCAAGAAACATCGTCGTGATAAATTTTAAGAACAGGCTTTATTGAAACTTTAGATTCATCTGAAAATAATATGCTGTTAATCAGTTGGTCCGAGTTTGCTTGAGGGCAATTTGGAGCGATATGTACGGCCCCTTCGTATGCAACATGGGTTTTATCGTAGAGGATGTTTTTGACTAATTGATGACTCCAAGTGTCTGGAGCATTTTGATATATATTTAAATAGTAGTGTGCCTCTGTGTTTTTATTTAATAAGTTTAGAAGCCTAAAATTAGCAAGACTCTTGCTTTCTTCTAAAATTACATCAAAGCTATAACGGTAAGTCCCTATACTTTTTTGAAGGCCTAAAATTTGAACACTGGCTCCAGCTTTAGCAAAAACTCGAATGTGTTTAAAGGCTAATTCAGAGCTCAGTCCTTCGGGAGCAAAAAACAGTTCTAATTTGGTGTCTTCTTCTAGAAAAAAATCTAACCGCTCTGCTTGCAAGGAGCTTGATCCTTGAAAGTTTAAAAGTTCAAAGGAAACAGAGGCCTTGTTTTGGATGTGAAATAGGGAGTGTGCAATAGCTGTCTTGGGCTTGAGAATGGCGATTTCATCTTTGTCTATGGTTTTTACAAAAGTTTTATCGCTTTGAAATAATGGAATTAAAGCGGCTATATTTTTTTCTGTCTCTATACCTAAATCAAAACCCAAGGCTTCTATGTTATTTTGAAGTGGAGTTAAAGTGTTTAGATTTTGAAGTTTAGAAGTTGGGAAGTATATCCAAGCATCATTTCTGGATTTTGGAATGCCTAATTTTAGAAATTGATGGTAGGCTTTTTCTGAAATACTCATTGGGCCTCCTCAAGCCAGTCATAACCTTGTTTTTCAAGAGTTAATGCAAGGTCTGCACTGCCACTTTTCACTATTTTACCATTTCTTAATACATGTACAAAATCGGGCTTCACATAATCTAATAAACGCTGGTAATGAGTCACCAAAATAACGGCTTTGCTTGGAGTCATTAAGTTGTTGATGCCGCGAGCCACTATACGCAGTGCATCGATGTCTAAGCCTGAATCTGTTTCGTCTAGGCAACTCACTTTAGGGTCTAAAATAGCCATTTGTAAGATTTCGTTTCTCTTTTTTTCACCGCCAGAAAATCCTTCGTTCACTCCTCGTTCTATATAATGTGGATCCATTTCTAAGTTTTGAGTGTGTGTTTCGATAAGTTTTAAAAACTCATCTTCTTGAATGGGGCCGAGTCCCAAAAAAGATCGCTTAGAATCTAAAGCTAAACGCAAAAACTCTAAGTTGTTGACGCCAGGAATTTCGATGGGGTATTGCATGCCTACAAAAAGCCCTTTGTTTGCCCTTTGGTTTATTTCTAAGTCTAATAGATTTTCTCCTTCGAGAATCACTGCACCCTCTGTTATTTGATAAGCAGGGTGTCCACTAATGGCTTTTAAGAGTGTGCTTTTTCCAGATCCGTTGGGTCCCATGATGGCGTGGATTTCTCCAGGTCGAACTTGAAGGTCGATTCCTTTGAGTATAGGGGTACCGTCTTCTAAAGCAGCGTGTAAATTTTGAATGGATAACATAATTTCTCCAATGTCCTATCTTTATAAATTCATATGAAATTCGACAAGTTTATTTCTATTTTCTAAAATTTTCTGAAAGAGAGAGCTTTCATCGATTTGAGCAAGGTTGTTTTGTTGAAGCAATTTTTGCTGTTCTTTAGAAAAAGAAATAATTTTTAATCGTAACAATGTAGATTCTTCATCCTCTTTTTGTTTTAAAGAAAGTGAAAATTCTTCGGATTTTCTTTTAATTAGGTATAAAAGGGTGTCTAAAAATTCTTTTTGAGCACTTTGGGCCTCCCATAATTCTTCGGGTAAATCTTCTAAAAGGGTGGGGAGGGGCGGATTAGAAATACTATAAAGTATTTTTAAATCAATGCTTTTAGATTCTCCGTATAAGCTCAATGCGTTTCCAAGTAATTCTTCTAACAAAGGGGATTCCAGTAAACTTATATTTTGTGCAATAAACTCTAAGCTAAAGAACTCGGCGGTGAGTCCCCATAGATTTTTGTTTTTTAACAATAAATTAATAAACCTAAGTTCGATACCAGAGATCAAATGCCATGGGATTGAAATAGGGGCTTCTTTTGTATTATTTTCTGCTTGCCAAGTTCTTTTTTTAGAATGGTCTATAGGTTTAATTTGGGCCAAAGAAGTGTTGGTGTTAAAGCGTTCAGCAATTAAATTTAAGTATTGAATTTGAAGTTCTTTATTTTTGATGCTTGCAATTAAGGATTTTGCATAGCTTATAAAAGAGGCCTTGTTTTCAATGGAGCTTGTGTCCATTTCTATTCCCAAATAATTTAACCAATCTACTGCATGTGAAAGCTCTTTTTGAAAGTTTTCTACACCGTGTTCTTGAATAAAAGTATCTGGGTCTATTTTTTCGCCAGTGGGACTTTTTAAGCTTAAAATTTTGGGGTTGGTGTTCGTTGGGAGTAAAATTTCTAAGCTTCGTTGAGTAGCCTTTTTCCCTGCTTCGTCGCTGTCAAAGACCAAATAAGCGGTTTGTGCGTATCGAGAGAGTATTTTAGCGTGGTTTTCGGTAAGGGCTGTGCCCGAAACAGCCACCACATTTTGGATTCCAGCTTGATACAGAGAAATAAAATCAAAATAGCCTTCGACCAAGATAGCTGCATTTTCTTTAGAAATGAAGTTTTTACTGTGATTCAGACCATACAAAATGTCGCTTTTGGTGTATAGGACAGTTTCTGGACTGTTCATGTATTTAGGACCTTTGGTGTTTTCTTGCATGCTTCGACCGCCAAACGCCACCACCATTCCAGTCAAATTATGTATAGGAATCATCAATCGATCCCTAAACTTATCCATAAAACCACCGTGCTGTTTCTCGACAGCAAGGCCTGCTTGGACAATATCTTTGGGAGAAAAACCTTTTTTAGAAGCTAATGAAATAAAATTATTGGGTGAATTAGGTGCATAGCCAATCCGAAGCTTTTGTCGGGTTTCTAAAGAGATATTTCTTTTTAAAAGATAGTTTAAAGCATTATTATTGAGCGATAGTTGTTCTTCAAACCAAGTGCAAGCCAGCTCGTTCAATTCTCGAACCAAAGACCTTTCTTCTAGTTTTTCAGGGTTTTCTTGATATTGAAGGCTTGGTAAAGGGAAGTTGGTTTCTGAGGCCACCCATTCTACAGCGGCCTTGAAATCCATTTTTTCGTGCTCCATGATGAACTTTAAAACATCACCCCCTGCCCCACAAGCAAAGCATTTGTATATTCCCATTTGAGGGTTTACGCTCATCGAAGGGGAGCGATCATCGTGAAAAGGGCATTTACCTATATATCGACTGGGGCCTGATTTTTTGAGTGGGACAAATCGTTCTACGATCACTGATATATCTGTATGAGCTTTTAATTGTTGTATCACATCATCATTATAAAATGCCATAACACCAATTTAGAAAAATGGAGCTCACATGACACCCGTAGATTTCCATTTTCCTCGATTCCATCGAATATAATTCACTATAGAACGGTAAAATTCATCTGCTGCCATGCCCAGCCAGAGTCCAGCTAAGCCTAAATCTAGTACAAAAGCCAAAAATAAAGCACTGCCCACTCCAAGTGTCCACATCATTGCTGAGCCTACTACAGCAGGGAACATGGAGTCTCCAGAGGCCCTTAATGAATTAGTAAGCACTATATTGGCGGCTTTAAATGGTTGGACCATCACATCACACCAAAGACAAAGTACTCCCAACTGAATGACTTCTTCATTAAGAGTGAAAAATTGAATCAATGTAGAACCTGTAAATGCCACCAAAAGTGCAATGAGCAATGCTCCAGCACTACTGATAAATAGACTTTGATGCAATCGGCGATTGGCTTTTTTATAATCTTTTGCTCCCACCAAATGAGCCACTAAAATTTGATTGCCACTCCCCAATCCCACGCTTAAAATCACGGCTAAAGCAGCAAAGTTTGCAGCAAAAACTCGTGCAGTCATTGCCAAAGTCCCTAAATGAACGACCATAGCGGTGATAAAAATTTGAAAAAGTTGAAAACTAAAAGGCTCTGCAGAAGCAGGGAGTCCAATCCGTATCCAATCTGGTAAAATCACTCGAATTCGCTTGAAATCGCTTCTTTTAGTTTTGTGTTTTAGCTTGTATTTAAAAATCAATCCCAAAAAAAGAGCTGCCACCAACCACGATATAGCAGTAGCAAGAGCCACTCCTGTGACTCCCAAAGAAGGAAGTCCAAACCAACCATCTAAAAACACAAAATTTAAAAACGCATTCACTACAATGGTGATGATATTTCCAACTAAATTCCAAATAGTAAGTCCGTGAGTTGCAATGAGGGCAGTATAAGTGGTTTGCAAAGACCTAAACGCAAAACCAAAGGCAGTGACTAACAAAAATTCCTTAGCATAAGCTGCAGGCTGTTTTTCTAAACCAATCCATTGTGCAATAGTTCCCGATAAGGGAACCACCAATAAAGTGATGCTAATACCAAGTAAAAAACTGCCAAGAATCACCATAGTTTGGGTCACTCGGGCGTGTCTATTGTAGTTACCTCCAATATATTGTGAAGCGATGCTTGCCCCGGCTTGAGAAAAAGCTTGGATAGCCATAAACAAAGCCCCTAAGATAGGAAGCACTGCTCCCACACCCGCTGCCGCAATTTCTGAAGTTCTAGATAAAAACCAGCTATCCATAATCGGCTGAAACATCCCCACACCAAAAGTGAGGATCAGTGGCCAAGATAAACTAAGAAGAGACCTGTCTTTAACTTTCATGTGTCAATATTAGAAACAAAATCTTATATAAAAAAGGCGATTCAAATAATAAAATGGGGTGTATTGTAAACAAGCATAAGTTCATCATGTTTCACATGCAAACAAGCCGAAGGTAGAAGTAAAACACTCCACCTAAATTCATAGAGCTTACAAGAGTTTTTCTTTTAGCTCTAATCGTGTTTTTCTACGAATTTCTGCATTGTTATAACGACGAATTTGATCTGGAGTCTCTGGAATAATGGCAGGTACTTTTTGTGGCAAGCCTTGGTCATCGATGGCGACAAAAGTCATATAAGCTCTGCAGATGGCTTCACTTTTTTGCCCTGGTTTCCATGCGCTCACCGACAAACCTATTTCCATAGAAGAATTAAAGCTACGATTCACCGAAGCCCGAATGGTGAGCACGGTTCCTACCGGTGCGGGTCTTAAAAAATGGATCCCATCAATAGAAACTGTGGTGACTTTAGACTCTGAATGCTTAAAAGCCGCAGTACAAGCGACTTTATCCATCAATGAAACTAGGTGCCCTCCAAACAAAAAACCATATGAATTGCTATCACTAGGGTGCACGATATCGGTAGATTCTACCATAGACTCTTGCACTGTTTTTGCTTCTATCTTGTCTTTGTTAGGCATAAAAATCTTTAAGCTGTGCTAAAACATCATGGAGTGAGATCAATTCAAAAGACTTTTCACTGCGAAGTTTCCACTCCACCTGTTCATTTTCGAGAGTCTTTTTACTGATGGCAATCCTCACAGGAATGCCCCAAAGGTCTGCGTCTTTAAATTTGACTCCAGGTCTTTCATCTCGGTCATCCAAAAGCACTTCAAAACCTTGCTGGAGCAACTCATTGTAGAGCTTTTCTGCCGCGTCTAAAACGGGAGCATCTTTCCCGATACTCACAATTTCCACTTGAAAAGGAGCGATGTTCTTGGGCCAAATAGGTCCATAATCGTCATGTGAATTTTCAATCACGCTAGCCATGAGGCGGCCCACTCCAATACCATAACAACCCATCACAGCAGCCTTGGATTTCCCTTGCTCGTCCAAATACATTGCTTTCATACTTTCTGAAAACTTGGTTCCCAATTTAAATATATTCCCTAGTTCAATGCCACGGGTTTCTGTGAGGGGATGATCGCATTGATAGCACAAACAAAGAGCACTCGCTTCGGCAATATCGGCGACTTCGTAGTTTTCAAAATCTCTTTTAGGAGTGCAGTGCATATAGTGATAATCCGTTTCATTTGCACCAATGACAAGGTCACTTGCATCTACAATGTTTTTGTCTATAAAGACTCTAGTGTTTTTAGAGTTTATGGGGCTTGCATAACCAGGCACCATTCCAGAAGCCAAAATAAGCTCATCTTCGGCTGGTAGCAATTCCGAAGTTTTTAAAATGTTTTTCAATTTAATCTCAGAAACATCTAGATGTCCTGGCACTACCACAGTAATTAAAGTGGAATCATTTTCAAAAAACACACATTTAGCGGTAGAATTGGCAGGCACATTTAAGAATTCGGAGACTTCTTCTATACTGGTTTTATGAGGGGTATGGACCTTTTTTAGTTCTGCTTTCTCGTTTCCACGATAGGGATTCGTTTTAAAAAGAGCAATTTCTCGATTGGCTTGATAACCACATTTGTCGCATAAAATCAAATAATCTTCACCGATAGGGGTGTTCAACATAAATTCATGGGCAATCTTTCCACCCATAATACCGGTATCTGATTCTACCACAATAGGTTCTATCCCCACCGCATTAAAAATACGGATATAGGCATCGTATTGTTCTTTATAATGTATATCCAAACTTTCAGACGAGGAGTGAAAGCTATAAGCGTCTTTCATCAAAAACTCTCTGACTCGAATCAGTCCACCTCTGGCACGGGCTTCATCCCTATACTTCACCTTAAATTGATAAAGCATAAATGGAAGCTGTTTGTAGCTCGAAAGCACATAGCGGGCCATATCTGTGACTGCTTCTTCGTGAGTCATCGCTAGCACCATAGGGTGTTCGTTACGGTCTTTAAATCTCAGCAATTCTTCGCCAATATCAGAATATCGATTGGATTCTTGCCATAATTCTTTGGTTTGCACCACGGGAAGATCCACCTCTAGCCCACCGATATTGTTCATTTCTTTTCGGATGAGTGTTTCCAATTTTTGCATCACTCGAAGCCCCATAGGCAAAAAACTATAAATACCTGTAGACAGGGCTTTAATGTATCCACCTCGAATCAAAAAAATATGACTAGAAGTTGAAGCATCGCTTGGCGTTTCGCGGATGGTCGTAAAAAAGTAACGAGAAAGTTTCATATTGTATAATTATTGTAGCTTTTGCTCACACCTTGTGTAAAACTTGAAAAAAAATCATTTTTATGCTTAAAATATAGCAGTTTTTTTCTAATTTAAAAGCGTAGTCGTTAAAAATGTAGAACTAAAGGCTTTTAATGTACAGAGTTAAAAATCGAACTAAGCTTTTGGTGAGTTTACCCTTTTTTTATGATGGGTAGTCAGAAGCGCCTACACAGAGAAAACCTTAGGAGGTCCTTTTCATGAAATTTAAAAGTTTAATTGTTTTGTTTTTGACAGTGTCATTTTTTTATGCTTGTGATTTAAAAGAAAAAGATGCTAATGTATCTGTAGCCAATGCAAACGAAGAACAAAAATTTTCGTATATGCTGGGAGTGCAGTTTGGTCGTCAAGCTTTTCGAAGCATTCCTCCTCAAGTTGGATTTCAATTGATCGAAGACTACACCATACAAGGGGCTCTTGACGCCGTTCAAATGCATAGAGATACTGCAGCAAAATTACAACTGACTTCAGAAGCTTTAGGGAATGTGAGCTCTAAATTTGCCATGGTAGCTAGACAAAGGATGGAAGCCGCTCGACCAGACTCTTTAGCTATGGCCACCTTAGAACCCATGCAACTTCGTCAACTAGCTGACTCTTTAATCAAGGCTGCTCCCATTGAAACTTCTGCTCCAGGTGCTGGCCACTCTGTGCAGGTCACAGAAAACAGCAGTGACAATGAAAAGTTTTCTTATATGATTGGCGTAGAATTTGGCAACCAATTTGTTGCTGTGGGTGAACAATTTCAAGTCTCTTTAGAAAAAGCTTATTTTAAAACTGGTTTACTAGACGGAGCTCGCATCAATAGAGATTCTTTATATGTGCTTGCTTTACCAGAAGACACCCTTAAAGCTTTGGGGCATCGTTTCAATGAAAAAGCAAAACTATTACAAGAAGAGTCTAAAAAGAAAATGCAAGAAGAACAACAAAAGCTAAAAGAAAAAGTAGCGAGCCTTGCCGGAGACACCCTAGAAGATGGCACTCCATCTAAAATCAACTACTCTATACCCATGACAGGGATACTCAATAAAGTAGAAAATTTAGAGCCCTACGCAAATCAAGCGTTTTTTATATTTTATTACTCCACCACTTGCGGACACTGTCAAAGTGCAGCACCAAAACTAGAAGCTTTTGCAAGCAAATACAAAAAAGAAGGCATAAAAGTCTTGGCTATTGCATCTGGAGGAAATCCTAAAAATGCCATCCGCATGTTTGCAGAAGCTGCAAAAGTTGAAAGCATGGAATTGCTTTTAGATGAAGAACGGGTCTTTGGTGAATTGTATGGTGACGGCTATGTACCAAAATACTACTTAGTCTATCCAGATGGATCTTATAAAAGATATCCTTCTTTTGATCAAAACTTAGAAGAAATCGAAGCGGAATTGCAAAAGCTCCTCAAAAAATAAAATAAACCACTTTTATGAATTCTCTTTTGACAGACTATGAAGTTGTTGTGATTGGTGGAGGTCATGCGGGCATCGAAGCTGCTCACAGTGCTTGGAAATTAGGAGTCAAAACAGCATTACTCACCATGCGTATCGAGGATATCGGACGCATGTCTTGCAATCCTGCCGTTGGTGGTGTTGCCAAAGGACAAATCACCAGAGAAATAGACGCTCTTGGTGGACTCATGGGCTTGCTTGCGGATCAAGCTGGCATACAATTTAGAATGCTAAATCAAAGCAAGGGACCGGCTGTTTGGGGGCCCCGAGCCCAATGTGATCGGCTTCGATACAGTCGATTGGCTCAAGAAGTTTTAAGCTCTTTACAAGGTTTGACTTGCATAGAAGGGGAGTTAGTGTCTTTTTCTAGACTACAAGATCAAGGCTTTGAACTCACTTTATCTAGTGGAGAACGCTTAAAAACTAAAACTCTTGTGATCACCAGTGGGACTTTCCTTGCTTCTCGTATGTTTGTGGGCTTAGAGAGCTCTATTGGAGGGCGTTTTGGTGCACCTAGTGCAGAACTGCTTTCTCACACTATTCGGAGTACAGGCATTCGATGGCGACGATTAAAAACGGGTTCACCAGCTAGATTAGACCCAGATTCTGTAGATTATCATGAATGTGAAGTTCAAAAAGGAGACACTATCCCGTGGAGTTTTAGCGATAGAACTACTCATGAACTTAATAATTCAGGGGTGTGTTGGATCACGCGCACTAACCTAAAAACGCACCAAATTTTGCGTTCAGGTTTTAAAGATAGCCCCTTGTTTTCTGGAGTAATACAAGGAGCAGGCCCTCGTTATTGTCCAAGTATAGAAGAAAAAATACACCGTTTCGGAGACAAAGATGGCCATTTGTTATTTTTAGAACCCGAAACAGAAGATGTGAGTCGTATTTACATCAATGGTTTTAATTCGAGTCTATCTGCAGAAATACAATTAGCAGCCATTCGTAGCATACCCGGCCTCACTCGAGCCAAAATCCTTCAAATGGGTTATGCTATAGAATACGATACCATAGACGCGACTCAATTGCACCCTACTTTTGAAGTGAAGGAATACCCGGGACTCTATTTTGCAGGGCAAGTCTGTGGCACTAGTGGCTACGAAGAAGCCGCTGCTCAAGGCCTCATGGCGGGCATCAATGCGGCTTTAAAGGTTAAAAAATCCCCCCCATTCATACTCAGTCGTTCAGAAAGTTATATAGGGGTTTTAGTCGATGATTTAGTGAATGTATTGCTCAATGAGCCGTATCGTATGTTCACCAGTCGTGCAGAATATCGACTTTTTCTAAGAGCCGATAACGCAGAAATGCGACTCAAAGACAAAGCCTACAAAATAGGCATGATTTCAGAACAAGACTATCTTTCTTGGCAGTCTCGTAAAAAGAATTTTCAAAAGATCAAAGCTTATATAGAAACAGAGTCTGGAAGCCCAGAGCAAGTGAACCCTATTTTAATAAAAAGTGGACAAGCCTTGGTGAGTGAGCGAGTCCGTTGGATTCAAGTGCTTCGCCGTCCGGGCATAGACCCCGAAGCTTTTTTTAGAGAAGTTTTCCCTGAACTCCAGATTTCTAGGCGTGACATATGGTTCCTTTATGCCGAAGAAATTTACGCAGGGTTTTTAGAACGACAGCTCAAAGAAATTGAACATCAAAAGAAAATGGATGGATTTCGTCTCTCCAAAAACATAGATTACACCCGAGTGATTGGAATGAGTGCAGAAGCTCAAGAAAAGTTAAATCAAGAAAAACCTTTGACAATGGGGCAGGTGCAACGAATTTCTGGTGTGAGACAAGCGGATATAACCGTATTGGTCCATTGGTTAGAAACGCATTCTTTTTGATTTTCTTCTAAAGAACCTTTAAAAATAACACTCATTTACTATATTGGGGGCTGTTCAAATTATACTTAAAACGAGGTTATTATGTCCGAAACAGAAAAAAAAGAAAAAGAAACTCAACCTCAAAAAACGCAAGCTCAAGAAAAACCCGCTTCTTCAAAAAAGAATCCAGCTAAAAAAAAGCGTCCTAAATCTACACGAGCTTTCAAAAAAGGTGCTCATCCTTCTCAAAGAGCTGCATCCAAGGCCTCCAGTGACTTTTCGGACTCTATCGAAGATCGTTTCCCTGCACTAGCAGCCAAGCTAAAAAAACATGTAGAAGATGGAATTAAACGAAAGATCAAAGAAGCACAGTCAGACCCTAAAGTTCAAAAAGCCAGTGCTAAATTTGGAGCCAACTAGTTTTAGATTTTATAAATAGCTTGAACATAGCTTTTGTCCACTCTCTTTTATAATTTACAAATTCAATTAGCTAAGACATATTTTTATGATTTAAATAAAAAACTTAGAGTTTTGCCACTTAAAGTTTTCTTGTACGATTGTTCCATCTTTTATATTGAGACCATTTCACTTCATTATTATTGAAAGTGCGGGTCTTTTCTTGGATTAAAATCACTTTCTTTTCCTCAAAAAAACAATTTTTTTTATTTTGGCTAAAAGAACCAGTTGTTTTCGGGAATAGGTAGACAATGAAACAAATTTTAAGTTTTGTTTTTCGATTTTGGATTCTTTTAGTGGGTGCATTACTTGTCACAACCGCATGTCAAAGTACTGACTTAGCACAAGCAGAAATTCAAGAACGGGGCGTGCCCCAATATGCGGACACCATTTTCTTAAGAGACACTTTAGTTATAATCGATAAAATGGTATTTTATGACTCTGTGTTTGTCTATGACACCATAGAAAAACTCATCATCACTAAAGACACTTTGGTATTGATCGACACCTTGGTCATTAAAGAGGTCCATGTCAAATACGATACCACAATCATGTTCAATAACAACAACTTTTACGATACAATCACTAAAATGGACACTTTGATTTCAATAGATACAATTTACTTTATGGATACTTTAGTCTTTAAAGATACTTTGGTCGTTTACGATACTTTGTTTATTGACAGTGGACTTCATAATAGTGTCTCTTATTTTGTCAGTATTGAAGACATTATTTATGGCTTAAAACCCACCGAAAAAGTCGCTTTTTTTATTCGACATGCAGAGCGAGGACACGATACCAGTGTGGGTGGTGGACTCAACGAAAATGGAAAAAAACAATCCAAAGCCTTGGGAGAATCTTTAAGGCAAATCAATGAAAACATTTATTATATGCACTCAAATTTTAAACGGGCTGTAGAAACATGCTCTTATATTGCAGAAGGCAAAAAAGACATAAATTTTGTTTCGGACACCATTTTAGATTTTGCCGATGCCTCGTATGTTTTGGACCGCAATAAGTTTGAAAGTTATAAATCAGAACATGGAGGGGGCTGGTCAGTGGTTTCTCGTTGGGCTTTTACTTCTAGATTTTCAGATGCTTTTCACGATTTAGATGAACACAGTGAGTTTTTAGAAAAAAGCTATTTAGCCCCCAGCTATCAAGAAATGCCTCGCTATAGTATTGCTGTGTCTCATGACCAAGTGGTAGTGCCTTTTGCCGCATGGGCCACCAATCGAAAAATTTCCCTTCGAGAATATGAAACCAAGGAATGGCTAAACTATTTAGCGGGCATCGCTATTATTGTCAATGAAAACAATCAATATCGATATGTTCCAGTCAAAGGCCTTGAAAAAGGCATCATGATTAAATAAAAATTTTTCTACCTAAACTCACACGCCTTTAAAACAAAATTTTGAAATGGCGATACTCCATCTCTTTTAAGCTTTGGCGAGCATTTCACTTTGACTCAAGATTTTAAAAACTATGGATGAAGTCTCACACACGCCTGGCTTTATAGAGCCTCATAAAACATAAGGATTAGCACAAGAAAAACCCACTTTTACGCCACTGGCTATTCATCCAAAGAAGTTTTTTTGTAGAGAGCTTTGAGCTTTATCTTAAAACAATATCCCCATTGGCTACTAATTTATCTCGGAGTTTGTTGTGGACTTTGTTTATTTCTTCGTCGGTAAGGGTACGGTCCATAGATTGATAAACAAGAGAATAGACCATGTTTTTTTTACCCTTTTCGATTTTATCACCTTGATAAATGCTTTTAAGGCGAATAGAGGCAAGATTTTTGGGGCGATAGCTTTGGATCCGTTCTACAATATTTTGGTGTAGCATTTGTTCGTCTACTTCAATAGAAATATCTCGAGAAGAAGGGACTTGCTTGCTATATGCTTTGAATGTGACCGCTTTTTGCATCACCTGTTCTACTTGAGAAAGGTCTATTTCTGCGATTGCTGTAGTGTAGCTGATATCTAATTTTTCCATAACCGCAGGGTGTAAAAAACCTGCTGTCCCTAATTTAATTTGATCTGCATAAAGCTCCACTTGTTGAGCGGGGTGCATGAACAATTCTTTATTTTGCACTTCTTTGAATAGGATTTGAAGCCCTAACCTTTTGAACAAGGATTGGAGCAATCCCTTAAAATCAAAAAAGGAAATTGGACTTGCCTTCTCTTGAAGAGAATGAGTATTCCAGTGTCCGGCAACCACTATCCCTAAAAGGGGTGTCTCATCGAATCCAGGGTCTTTTTCGTTGACTCTAGCTCGCATAAATTGCCCTTTTCCAACTTCAAATAAACGCACAGTACCGGGTCTGTTTTTTTCATTTTGAGTGACATAGTGGAGTAAGTTAGGTAGCAAAGAAGTGGGGAGCACTCCTAAATCTTCTGAAAGGGGATTTAGAAGAGTGGCGGGCTTGCTACGAGGGTCTGAGTCTTGTGGAGCCCCAAAAATAATTTCAGTTTGCTTTTTGCTAGTGAATCGAAGAGAAAGACACTCATGGAGTCCCATCGCCGATAAAGTATAACGAATTTTTCGATTTAATTTCTCTTGAACGGGGAGTTCATTGGGTTTCATTTGGATCAAAGGCATATCATAAGGGATTTGATCAAAGCCAATCAAGCGAGCTACCTCTTCTATTAAATCGATTTCTCTTTCTAAGTCTGGGCGATAGCCTGGAATCAAAAAGTGAAGGTGATCAGATTCTTGATTTGGAGCACCACAAGAGGCCTCTACTTCTGTTAAACCTATACTACTAAGGTGTTTTCTGATTTCATTGGCAGAGGGCTTAATACCTAGGACTTTTTGTAGCCTAGATTGACGCAAAGAAACTTGTTTAGCTTCTTGTGGGTGTTCTGCTGCAGTGTATTCGACTGCTCCTTTTAGTATTTTGCAATCTGTGAGTTTTTGAATCCAAGAGCATGCATAAAGGCTGGCTTCGTCTTGCATAAAAGGGTCTATACCCCTTTCAAATCGGTAGCTAGAATCAGAAGACAAAGCTAATCGTTTGCTTTGCTTGCGTACAATGGAGGGCTTAAAATATGCACTTTCTAAGAACACATTCTTTGTTTTTTCTGTGATTTCAGATTCGACGCCTCCCATCACTCCTGCCACACAAGCTGGGGTTTGTCCGTCACAAATGACCAAATCGGTGTTTTCTAAGAGGTGTTTTTTGTGATCAATTGTGGTGATGGATTCTTCTTTTTTGGCTCTTCTCACTTCGATAGAATTTCCAGATAGTTGATCCATATCAAAACTATGCAAAGGTTGCCCTATGTCCATCAACACAAAATTAGTGATATCCACCACATTATTAATAGAAGGAATTTCAATAGAGTTTAGTAAAGAGGAAAGCCAAGATGGGGATTTTTTGATTTGAATGTCTTGAAGCACTCGACCCACATATCGAGTGCATCCAGATTCGTTTTGCACCGAAAGTGAAATAGCAGAGTCTATTGGAACTTCGCTTTCTTCGATAGAAATGTTTAGTTTTTTTAAGTCTCTTCCAAATTGAGCGGCTAATTCTCGAGCCACACCACGGTGACAAAGGGCGTCAGGGCGGTTGGGGGTCACATTGAGCTCTAGTATGGTGTCATAATAGTCTAAGTCTACAAATGGTGTGCCAGCAGCAATAGAATCGTCTAAAAGCATGATTCCATCGTGATTGTCTGTCAAGCCGATTTCATCTTCGGCACAAATCATTCCAAAACTTTCTACTCCACGAATTTTAGACTTTTTAATCTTAAAAGAAGCTCCATCTGGGGTAGGGAGTACGGTGTTTATGGGTGCAAATACCACGGTTTGCCCTTTGGCTACATTGGGAGCACCGCACACTACTTGCAAAGTTTCTTTGCCTGTATCTACTGTAGTGATTTGCAAGTGATCGCTATCGGGGTGTTTTTCACAAGTGAGTACTTTTGCTACTATGAGGGATGTGTATTCCTTTGCCTTATCGTTGATCCCTTCGACTTCAAGCCCTATCGCCGTGAGTGTTCGTTCAATTTCTTCGATAGATTCGGGTAAATCAATGTGTCTTTTGAGCCAGTGGATAGATATGAGCATAAAATTTCCTTTTATATATTAGTCTTTTGCTTGAAGAGCAACACCTATAAATGTTTAGAATTATTTTTGATCAAAAAACTAGCTGGTGTGACACAACAAAATAGACTTTTTAATATTTTCAAACAAAATTTAATAAAATAAATAATGAGGAACTAGAAGCCCTTTGTTTCTTGAAGTGTTTTTTTGTTTTTCAAGTGATTCTTTTATCTTAGTTGTGTTTTTATAACTAAATTATATAGACAGCTTTAGTAAAAAGGAGTCTTTGTGGGCTTAGAAAATACATCGAATATTGGAAACACCATTCAAGAGAATTTTGGTCATATGGTTTTTAATGCAAAAACCATGAAGAAGTATTTATCTCCAGAGACACAAAAAAGTCTTTTAGCCACCATGCTCAACAAGACCGATCTAGACCCATCTATAGCAGATGAAGTAGCCGATGCTATGAAACGATGGGCTATAGAAAAAGGAGCCACACATTTTACACACTGGTTTCAACCTTTAAACGGAACCACAGCCGAAAAACACGATGCTTTTTTTAATCCCGATATAGAAGGGAATTGGATAGCTTCTTTTTCGGGTAAAGAACTGTCTCAAAGTGAGCCCGATGCTTCTAGTTTCCCATCTGGAGGCTTGCGTGCTACTTTTGAAGCTCGCGGATATACCGTTTGGGACCCCACCAGCCCCGCTTTTATTCGAGAAAGTGAGGGGGGTGTTTTTGTCCTTTGTATTCCATCTTTGTTTTTTGCTTATCATGGCGATGCACTAGACAAAAAAACACCTTTATTGAGGTCTCAATCGATTTTGATTTCTCAAATTTATAGAGTGGCTAAAATTTTTAATATTCCTATTCAACAAAGGCCTATTATCACATTGGGTGCAGAACAAGAGTATTTTTTAGTAGATATAAACTTATATAAAATGCGTATGGATTTGATGCAAACCGGGAGGACTCTTTTTGGAGTTCGTCCAGCAAGGCACCAACAAATGGAAGACCATTATTTTGGGAAAATCCACCCTAGAGTTTTGCTTTTTATGGCAGAAGTTGAACGAGAATTATGGAATTTAGGAGTGCCTGCCAAAACTCGACACAATGAAGTGAGTCCTGGTCAATTTGAGTTTGCTCCTGTTTTTGAAGAGCAAAATCTGGCTGTAGATCACAATATGCTCTGTATCGGTGTTTTACAATCTCTTGCCGAAAAACATGGTTTTGTATGCATTACTCATGAAAAACCTTTTAGTGGTGTGAATGGTTCTGGAAAGCATAATAACTGGTCTATTGTGGGCCCAGATGCTAAAAATTGGCTCACTCCAGGAGAAACTCCCCATGAAAATGCAAAGTTTTTGTTTATTTTAACAGCGATTATCAAGGCTGTGGACACTTATGCGTCTTTGATTCGAGCTACTGTGGCTTCTGCAGGCAATGATCATCGTTTAGGAGAAAACGAGGCTCCTCCGGCCATTATGTCTATATTTTTGGGCGAGCAACTGAGCGATATCATCGATCAATTGGAATGTGGAGTGCCCACTTCTTCAAAGTGTGGGAATATTTTAGAGCTTGGAATCTCCAGTTTACCTAAACTTCCACAAGATGTAACAGACAGAAATCGCACCAGCCCTTTTGCTTTTACAGGCAATAAATTTGAGCTTCGTTCAGTGGGTTCGGATCAAAGTTGTGCTTCTCCAAATACTGCAATTAATTTAGCAGTTGCAGAAGCTTTAGACCTTATGCTAGACGAGTTAGAACAAAATCTAAACGATGGAATTGATTTTAATTTGGCTTTACAAGCATTACTCCAAAAGGAAATAAAAGCTCACAAACGCGTTTTATTTGATGGCAACGGTTATAGTGAAGAGTGGAAACAAGAAGCTTTAAAACGAGGGTTGCCTTGTGCTTCTAATACTTTGGAGGCCATCCAGGCATTTATAGACCCAAGTGTGGTGGCTCTTTTTGAAAAATACAAGGTCTTGTCAGAAAAAGAACTCCAAAGTCGTTATGCCATTGCCAAAGAAACCTATAAAAACACGATCCTCATAGAAGCTAGGTGTGCTTTGGTCATAGTCAAAACAATGATTTTGCCCGCTGGTATTTCTTATGCCGCCGATTTAGCAAATGCCTTGAAATCCTTGTCCGATGTTAAAAATACGGGTCTAACAAAAATGGTGAATTTCACAGCAAGTTTAGTGGACTCCTTAGCAGAATCAATAGAGCATTTAGAAGAAACTGTAAAAAGCAACAATCCTTTGATGATTATCGAGCAAATGAAAGAGCTTCGACACTATGCCGATCAATTAGAAAAGGTGGTCCCCGACAATCAGTGGCCTTTGCCCAGCTATGCGGACATGTTTTTTATTTAATAAAAAAACACTCCTAGAGTTTTAGCTAGGAGTGTTCAAAGGATTTCATTTAGATTAAAAACCTGTAGTCAATCGAAGTGCTAAAGATACATCCTTTCTTTTGAGTTTATCGCCAGAAAACACACTCAATTGAGCTTTAGAGTTTCCAAAACTTTTAACTGCAGAGATGGTATATGCTAAATCATCGTTATCCTTGTTGAGCTTTTTTCTGTTTTTAATGTATTCAAGTTCTAAATAGAAATGGTCGAGAAATTTTGCAGAAGGGATATCTATTCCAAGATAAAATGGTAAAAAAGAGGAGCCTTGTTCGTATTCTGGAGCTATAGCAAAATTATTCGCTACACTGCTAGCGGTGACTTCGGAGTTTTTCCCTGTTTTGATAAAGGCTAGCTCACCATATACCTTTAGGTCGCTCAAAATGGAGTAAGACACCTTAGAAGCAACACGATGGGTGAGTACAGCCGATTTTTCCATCACATCTAAAGCATTCACGCGATATGCTGCTTTGATTTCTAGAGGAAAGTTCAATTTTAAAGTTTCTTCTATTCGAAGGTATCCAGTGGAGTATTTTGTGTTTGTGGTAGCCAGCATCACATGGAGTTGACTAAAAGCATAAGTCCAACCGATTTCCATCGCGTCGTGAGTGTAGTCTCTAAGCCAAAAACCTCGTTTTTTTAAATCAGCATCGACATAAGTTCCAAAGTTAGCGGATTCGCTCCAATCGGTTTTCCAATGTCCCAGTTTAAAATTAATTTTTTGTCCATGAAGATTCCATTTGTAATTTGCCCAATAGAGATCAGCCATCACTTTATCATATTTTTTGGAATCGATGGTGTTTCCAAAAGTGGGGCCAAACATACGAATACTGATGACCGCATCTAGAGCCTCAGATTTATATGAAGCCCCTAAGTTGGCACGAATCCAAAAGTCATCTAAAGTGGGGTTTTCTGTATTTAGATTTTTTTTGGCTTGACTTTGTAAGTTTCCTGTGAGGCTAAGACCAGAAGAAGCAAATGCATTAAAGCATAGTGCTAAAATCATTAGCCAAAAGCTTGTTTTTTTTGTGAAATATTTCATGATTTCTCCTATGTGGTTTAACAGTATTGAATATACAAAGCTCGTAAAATAATAGTAAAACTTAAAATCCTACAAAACATTTTAGAAGCTTCAATGGACCACTATCAAAAAATAGTATAAAAAACATTGATTTCTTTTGCTTTTCTGTTTTTAGATTTAAATCTTCTTTTTTTTGTGTACAATGAGCTTTAAAAACAAAGAAGCTTTAGTTTTTAAGAGGTGTGACTTCAATGGCGACTTTCTTATGGCTCTAACTATTAAATAGTGTTATTATGGTCTTCAGAATGAAGAAGTTTTGCTATGTGTGTCAATGCTTTTTTCTCTAGCTCGTACAGAATAGATGTTTTATTAAAAACAAAAACATCTTGATGTTGGTCTAAGGTTAAAATCTTCGAATTTGTGGAAAGACCTTCTATATCCATTTAATGAATTTGGTTTTTCGGCGCTAGCAGCTGGATTTCGTGAAAACTCTTTTAGTTCTCTAGGGATTTCGGCTCATTTTTGGACAGCTGAAACTTACAACGAGAAGACTGCGTTTTATTATGCCATTGAAAGTGCACACAAAGCTATTAGCAAGTATGTCAAAGAAAAATCAGTAGGCCGCTCGGTTCGCTGTGTTAAAAATAAAAATTAAAGTTTGTATTGAAAAATTTAGAGAGGAGCCAGGCGCTTCTGAAACTTCATATATTTGCTTAGTTCTGTAGAGTTTTTCTGTAGTGATGTACTTTCTTTTTGTGGTTGACTACGGATTTAGCTTTGCTTTTTATGGATACTTTGATTTCTTTTGAATTTTGGGCATAAAAAAAGTCGCGACAATGCCGCGACTGAAAAGTGATAGTTGTTAAAATTATTTGATGCTTATCATGCGAGTTTCTGATCCAACCCGAACCATGAATAGACCTTTGTTAGGCATATTTACATTTTGAACGCTGCCATCGATTTTGCCTTTAGTTATGACTTTGCCTTGCATATTAAACACAGCAAAGTTAGAGCCAGACACGGCATTGAAAATCTGAAGCTGAGTGCCGTTGACACTGGTTTGGAACTTGGCAATATTCATCGAAGCGATGGGGGTAGATACTGGTTCAGGAATAGTGATTCCGGTAATTAAAGCTGGATCCACTACAGAACCGTCATTTTTTAAGAATTCAATCGACTTGATAGAGAAGGAGCCGATTCCGCCTTTAGCGTCTTTCAATTCAAATTTCACTCCTTTAGCGACGGTTAATATAACGCTCCCTTCAGGTGCTGTGTTTTCGTTGACCCAAGATAGGATTTCCAAATCTTTAGTTCCCTTGCCAACTGGAGTTAGATCTATGAGATAGTCCTTGTAATCTGGACTAGGGCTAAGATACATACCAGGTTCTCCACCAAGTTCTACAGTGGCTGTGTTAAGGAGAGCAAAGCGAATAGGACCTTCGATCTTAGCATTCACACGCACCTTGGTAATGCCGAGTGCTGTTAAATTGACTCCTTCTTCACTTTTTAGGAAGGACATGGCAATGCCAGCGGTTGGGTATTTAAGAGTGCCTGCATCTGCCGCTTCTTGAGTCCATTCAGGTTCAGGACCAATTTCCATGCTGGCTTCTGCATAGATGGCACCATTTTTGAGATAAAGTGGAGATGTTCCAGAGTCAGGTATCATGATCGTCCCAATATTGAACTTATCGTGATAAGCACCCCAGTTCCAGAATCCAGAAACACCAACAGTAGTGTCGCCTTTTTCCATTTGTTGACCATCAATTTCTGAAACAGAAGGAGCTAGGCTTGGATCTGGAGTGAACTGTGTGAAACCATTCAAGTCGTAAAGGTTAGGCATATTGCCAGTCATTAGGAGCAAATAGAGAATATTCAAAGTGGCTGGATAATATTTTTCACCAGGAATGGAGCTTCCGCAGCCACTACTTGTAGCACAACTTGTCATATTAGAAAGCGTTTTATAGACTGTGGCTATGAAATTCTTGCCAGTTTCGGTTTCATCAGAAACAGCAGCTAGACCAAGACCACCAGAAAAGGTAGAAGAAACAAATTTTTCGCGTTTGGAAGAAATAGTCCCATCGGGATAGTAACCAGAATTAATATTACTTGCGGTACCCTTGGTTTCGTTGTACATCCAAGGGAGAATCTTAGTATTAAATGTTTTGGCGTCACTGTTGTTGTACCAATAATGAGCCCAAGCCATACGCCATGGAGTGCGAGCTGCATCGTCAAAGAAGCCTGGGTTGTCGTCTTGACCAACGGCTGCTTTAGAATTTTTAGTTGGTTGATGAGAGTTCCAATCGCACCAGTCAGTTACAAGGCCCGTTTTAGAATTTTGACAGGCAAGAAGATCTTGGCCTGCCTTGGTCTTGACAGAGTTCCATTTATTATCTCCAGAAACCTTAGCAAAAAGTTCAAAGTTAGCGAGAGTGCCATAGCTTGGATTGAAGTAGTCGTTCCAATTGCTACCTGGCTTTACTGAATTATTGCCATCAATGTCGTTAGTAGCCATCCAGCTAATAAGAGACTTTGCTGCTTCAAGATACTTGTTGTCATTCCATTGCTTGGAAGCCATGATGAGAGCAAGAGCGGCGTCAACATCGGCATCAGTTGCAGATCCAGAACCACCATCGCAACCGATACGCCAGTTCATACCGCCGTTTCCACCCATAGAATTGTTTTTCCAAGTGGCCCAAAGTTTATCAAACTCTGATTTATAATCTTTTTGATTGGAGCTCATATACACCATGATCAACATACCATATGCGATAGCCTCAGAAACAGTGGAACAGGTCCCATCGGGGGCAAGGATCCAAGCTTCAGAGCCTTTATCTTGATACCATGCGCTTTTCCATTTTTCAAAGTGATCTTGGATCATTTGAGGAGTGGCATATTTAACCGTATTGCCATACGGATTTGCTCTGTTTTGAGGAAATGGATATTGTGGAGCGGCCATCGCTGAACTGACTGCTATCGTTGCAGTTAAAAGAAGGATTTGAAATCTTTTTATCATTGTGTTCCCTTTTTGATAATGGACTTTCCCAATACACATCCTAAAAAATGGAACTAGTTTACAACCAGTGATAGATAATATAAAATCTTATCTACAAATAGTTTTGTTTTTGAATGTAATAAAAATGTTGCATTGTAATAAAAACACGAATTTTTCGAAAAAACGAGATATTTAGAAAACAATAGGCTTTTGTAAGAGATTATTTACAATAAATGGATCTTGTTTACATTGCACTCACAGTTGAAAATGTTTTTCTTTCCTATAATATGGATTGCTTTATTGGGTTGTAGCTCCCATTTTTATAATGTTTTAAGTTTTTTTTGAGTGAATTTTGGTTTTATATGTAAGACTTTAAGAGGAGCCAGGCGCTTCTGAAACTTCATATATTTACTTTTAGTGCTGTAGAGTTTTTCTGTAGCGATGGACTTTCTTTTTGTATTCTATTACGGATTTGGCTATCATCTCGGCAAGCTTGTTTTGCCCCGCGGCAGTGATCATGTATGCCTCATCTTTGGGGTGGGTGATAAATCCCAATTCGACGAGCACCGCAGGCATTAAGGCACCTACTAATACCATAAATCCAGCCCCACCAACGCCCCCTCCGAGTTGTTTTATCTTGCCATTCCCTTGGAAGCTTTTGAGGAGTTCTTCGGTATAGTCGTAACTGCTTTGTTTGTATTTTTCGAGTTGAGCTTCGAGTTTAATCCATTCGATGGGGCTCAATTCTGCTTTTGCAGACCCGTCTCCATAGAGGGTGGCCACTTTATTTTCTCGCCTTGCGATGGCTTTGTCTTCTTCACTTTCTGGTGCCCTTAAGACATAAAAGTGATAGCCTTCGGTGATGCGCTGGCGTTGCACGCCATCTACAGCATTGCAGTGTAAGCTAATGAAAAGGTCTCCATCCCATTGATTTGCAAGATTGGCCCGTTCTCCAAGTTGGACAAAAACATCTTTGTCTCGGGTTAGTTTTACATTAAACCCCTCTTTTTTTAGCTTTTTTTGTAAAAGGAGGGCGACTTTTAAAACAATGTCTTTTTCTTTGCTTTTTTTGCCGAGGGCTCCAGGGTCTTTGCCGCCATGCCCGGGATCTATGACTATGGTTTTCACCTCTCTAGTGCCGGCTCTCTCTTGTTTTAATGGGGCTATTTTAGTGGTCGAAGGAGGGGGCTTTTTAAAGGTGATTTGCTGATTCAAAGTGTCTATGAAATATTTTTTAGAGCTTTCTTTTTCAAAATAAGGGAGGATTTCGTCACAAGGAGCAAAAATTTTATCGTTTTCTAAGAAAAGAGGTGTTTTAATGGAATGATTTTGTTTGTTTTTTGAGAAAAATTGAAACCCGAGTACAAAAATCCATTTAGTTTTGTCATTATTGATGGTGAGTTTTTTTTCAAAGGGATTGTAATCTGTTTTGTAGTTTTCTTGTTTGGCAAAGCTTTCTATATTAAAAAAACACCTTTGATTTTTCTGCATTATTTCTGCAGAGGATAGGTGACTAAAGAAAAACAATAGAAAAAAATAAACTAAAGGCATGATTTATTGGTGCTTTTTGATTTGTCGTGCCATTTCGAGATTGGCTTCTCGCTTTAGAACATCCTGTCTTTTGTCTTTTTGGTCTTTGCCTCGACAAATTCCGATTTCTAGCTTGGCACGCCTGTTTTTGAAATACAACTTTAAAGGGATAATGGTTTTCCCTTTGAGTTCGATGGCTTTTTTCATTTTTTGGATTTCATGAGTGTGGGCAAGTAGTTTTCTGCGTCTTGCAGGGATGTGATTGAATTGATTGGCAAATAGATATTCGTCAATATGAGCACCCACTAGCCAAAGCTCGTTTTTTCCAGAGGGAATGTCTATCCACGCTTCACTGATGTTTACTTTTGCATTTCTAATGGATTTGATTTCGGATCCAATGAGCATGATCCCTACTTCAAAACGCTCTTCTATAAAATACAAATGAGAGGCTTTTCGATTGACAATGCTTGGAGTTTGTGAGTTATTTGTTTTTTTCATCGCTTTTATTTTGCAGATGGATCGAGTGGGTGAGGCTGTCATTCAAGCTGTTGCGGAGTTCTTTGCTGGGTTCAAATACAGGCTTGATCCCTGCTTCTACAAACATTTTTTCTCCAGTTTTTGGGTTTCTGGCTTGTCGAGCCTTGGTTTCTTTTACTTTGAATCGACCAAAACCTCGAATTTCGATGTTGTTGCCGTCGATCATGGCTTTGGAGACTGTTGATAAAAAGGATTCAATAATGAGCTTGGTATCTACTTGCGTCACTCCTGTTCTAGACGCGATTTCATCGACAATGATTTTTTTAGTGATATTTGTTTTATTGTTCATAAGAAACCCCATTGCCTTATATTTATATAATTATGGTGTGGTAGTCAATGAATATCACCATCCTTTGCTTTGTTTTTGAGGATCAGGCAGTAATTTATCAAGAGCAATCACGAGTTCTTGACACCCTTCGCCTGTAATTGCAGAGGTAGAGATAAAACTTTCTTTGTGTTTTTTAAAAATGCTTTGTGTTTTCTCTGTATTCAAGTCTGCTTTATTTAATGCAATGAGGTATGGTTTTTCTGCCAGTTTAGGGTGAAACTCTTCTAATTCTTTTTTAAGGATCAAAAACTGCTCAAAGGCCTTTTCTTGAAAAGCGTCGATGACAAACAAAATGGAATGAGTCCGTTCGATGTGTTTTAAGAATTGATGCCCAAGCCCTTTGCCTTGACTTGCTCCTTCTATTAAACCAGGAATATCTGCTACCACAAAACTGCGGTTTCCTAATTGCACCATGCCTAAAACTGGCTCAAGAGTGGTGAAAGGGTAATCGGCAACTTTGGGGCGTGCTTTGGAGATTTTATGCACTAGAGAGGATTTTCCTGCATTGGGAAAACCTACAAGTCCAATGTCGGCCATGAGTTTAAGCTCTAAGTGTAATGAACGCTTTTCTCCTGGTCGTCCAGGGATGGTTTTTCGTGGAGCTTGGTTAGTAGGTGTGGCAAAATGTTGGTTTCCTTTGCCCCCTCTTCCGCCTTTTGCTGCTAACCAAGTTTGGCCGGCTTCGGTCAAATCAGCTAATATACGCTGTTCGCTGTCTTTGACTAAAGTGCCTCGAGGCACTTCTATAATCAAGTCTTTGGCCGAGGCTCCAGTGCGATTCGAAGCCCCGCCAGGAGCTCCATGAGTCGCTTTGTAAACATGCTTTCGCCCCATGTCTAAAAGGGTGGTGAATTGTTCATTGACCTTGAGTATGACATTAGCACCGTTGCCGCCATCGCCACCATCTGGACCTCCAAGAGGTACAAATTTTTCACGACGAAAACTGCAGGCACCGTCTCCACCTTTTCCAGAATAAACTTCTATGGATTTCTCATCTAAAAACATGAAAGCCCCGTTTTTTCGTCTAGGCCTAAGCAGATATTCATGTTTTGAATCGCTGCACCACTAGCACCCTTTCCTAGGTTGTCGATGATGGTAGTGACTTGCATGACTTCTGAGTTTCCAAAAACATAAAGCTTGGCTTTGTTGGTGTCATTACAAATAGTACAATCTAGGCGACCATTATTTAATGTGGGTTGCTCTTCAAATGGCATAACTTCTATAAAGTGAGAGTCTTTGTAGTGCGTGCTTAGAATTTCTACCAGATTTTTAGGGCTTATTTTTTTAGAAAATTGCGAAGGAAATAGTGAAGTCGTGACAGCCATTCCTTTATAAAAAGGCCCTAGAATAGGGTTGAAAAATGGAGTGTGCTCTAATTCGCAGTATTTCTTCATTTCGGGAATGTGTTTGTGAGTCAATGAAAGGGCGTATGGACTAGGAGCAAAAATACTTTCGTTGGTTTGGCTATTCGAGGCTTGGATTTTGCTTTCATAGTCTTCTATAAGTTGTTTGCCGCCTCCGGAGTAACCTGTGATGCTATAAATAGAAAATAGTGTGCTTTTAGGAAGGATTCCGTTTGTAATAAGGGGGTAGACTCCTAAGATAAAGGCAGTAGAGTGGCAACCCGGATTAGAGATTCGACGACTTTTTTTTATGTTTTCTCGAAATGTCGATGAGAGTTCTGGCAAGCCATAAGCCCAATCAGGGTGAGTACGGTGTGCTGTAGATGCGTCAATAATTCTGGTGTTTGGATTGGTGCAAAGTGTGGCACTTTCTTTGGCTGCAAAATCAGGCAAACACAAAAAAGTGATGTCAGAACTATTGATTAATTTGGCTCTAGCTTTGCTATCTTTTCGAAGATGAGAGTCTATTTGTAAAATTTCTACATCGCTTCTTTTTAACAGTCGCTCTTGAATTTGAAGGCCAGTTGTGCCTTCTTGACCATCGACAAAAACTTTAAACTTCATATATAATTACCCTAAGAGATGCTATTTTCCACAGCATTTTTTGTACTTTTTTTGAGAACCACAAGGACATGGATCATTACGACCAATGCTTGGAGATTCTTTTTTTACTGTTTCTGGTTTTAATGCCTTTCCATCATAAAAATACCAAACACCATCAATTCTATGAAATTCTCCTAGTTCATGATGATCTCTAGTGATATTTCCTTGCTTAAAGCGAGCGATAAATTCCACCCAAGCTAGGTTTTTCTCTTCATCTATTTTGGAGTTTTTGAGCTCAAAGCCCATCCAAGTAGAGTTTTTACTCCAAGCTTCTACACTTTTTAAGTCAAAGTCTTTTTGCTGACTAGGTTCTAAAGAGTCTTTTAACCAAGTAATGTTTTGTTTTACATAAGCTGTATAACGAGAACGCATCAAGGCTTCTGGACTGTCTGCAGTTTCTTTTTTTGTGATGATGGGTTCGCAGCATTCACTGTATTTTTTTTGCGAGAGGCATGGGCATAAATCGTTTGACATAAAACACCTATTATTAAGTTGATTTTTTTAGAATCCAAAATTCTTCTTTATTTTCACGATTAGGAAAACTTTCTTGGGCGGGGATTTTTTCGACGAGGTCAAATACACCACTTAAACGAGCCATTAATTCCCCTTCGGTAGTGGAGTGCGGTGGCCCTTTGAAGGTATCACCACTCATAAGAGGGTAAAATAGAGCGATCACTATTCCATCGTCTTTGAGCATTTTGTGCCAGACTTCGAAGTATTCGTCGCGTCTTCCAGGGTGAATAGCCGAAAATGTGCCATATTCATAAATAATGTCGAACTGTTCTCCACCTTTTTTTTCATCATGGGGAGAGAGTTCAAAAAGATCTAAATCTAAAGATTTTAGATTGGAGTGTTTTCGGATTAGGCTATCTAATTCGTCGACAGCGGTGGGGCTAAAATCTACTGCAAGGACTGGATGCCCTTTTTTTGCCCATGCTTCGGCATCATATCCAAAACCTGCTCCTGGGACAAGGACACTTCCACTTTTGGGGCAAGAAGGGTGTTCAAAAAACTTTAAAAGAGCGGGTGTAGACTTTTTAAAATTCCAATAGTCTTTTCCTTCAGAATAAAGATTATCCCAAAAATCTGATAAATTTTGTGTTAGCATGATTCCTTCCCTTGTTTATGTGCAAGTTGTCCGCATGCAGCAAAAATATCTCGACCGCGTGGGGTACGCATGGTGATTTGAATTTTGGCTGCTCTTACGATTTCTAAAAAAGCTTCTATTTCAATTTCACTTGGAGTTTGAAGGCTATTGTTGTCACCATCATTTAAAGCAATGGCATTTACTTTACAACGCCTTGGAGCACAAATGCGAACCAATTCTTTGGCTGCTTCTTTGGTGCAAGTGATGTTTTTAATCAAGACAAATTCAAAAGTAACATAGTTTCCAGTACGCCTAGTGTATTCGTCGGTGGCTTCTAGCAAAGCTTCAATGGGCCATACATCATTAACGGGCATCACAGAAGACCGTTGTTGGTTATTAGAGCTATTCAAACTAACGGCCAAGCAACATGGAGTGTTTCTATCCACAAGCTCTTTAATTTTGGGGACGATTCCAGAAGTACTGATGGTCATCCTTTTTTTGCCCATATTGAATAACTTTTGTTGGTGCAAAATAGAGCAAGTCCGGTGTACATTGTCGAGATTGTTTAAGGGTTCGCCCATTCCCATAAAAATAATGTTGGTCACCTTGGCTGCTAAACCTTCACGACTGAGTGAGTTAGAGTCTTCTAAGTGCCAATTGACTCGAATGATTTGTTCTAAAATTTCACCAGCCTCTAAATTTCTTAAAAAACCCATTTTAGCCGTTCTGCAAAAAGTACAACCCATTGCACAACCAACCTGTGTAGAAACGCAAACGGAGTAGCGCCCATTAGTGGGGATCATCACGGTTTCTATGTAAAAAGAATCGTGAGTTTTAAACAACCATTTGATAGTGCCATCTGTAGATGTGTGTTTTTGAGACTCAGAGAGAGAGTGCAAATAAAAACTTTCGTCTAGTTTGCTTAGGATGCTAGCAGGAAGATTGACCATTTCTGCAGTGGAACGGACTTGATTCACAAAAAGCCAGTTCTGAATTTGTTCTGCTCTATAAGGTTTTTCCTCAAAACTTTTTAACCAAGTCTTGAGTTCTTCTAAATTTAATGATTTTATATTCTTAAAAGCTTTCACTAAGTATTAAATATAGTAAAAGCCTCTTTGTTTGTATATATTAAAGAAAAACTTATACGATTTATGATTTTATGAGAAGTTAAAACATTTTTCTTGGTTGCTTCTTTTGGGAGTTTTCTTTTTTTGTCGGTGACTGATTTTCATTGCTTTTGCTGCTAAAAAGTGTGGCATTGTCAGCTGATTTGTGTTTGTTGTCCAAGTGATTTCCGTCGCAAATTTCGTCTGGAGTATTGCTTGTGGAGTAGATGCAATAAGTTTTGGCAGCACAAAATTCGCCTGCAATTTTACCAGTGTAGTTACAAATGTTTTTACTAACCACTCCTGAAGGTATAGGAAAAGGCTTTTTGGGAAGATCTTTGTGTAGCTCTTTCATGACCGCAATCCATATGGGGAGTGCATCTTCGGTACCCGTATGACCTGCACCCATTGTTCCTGGAGTGTCCGAACCAATCCATACTCCCATGGTGTATTGTTTGGTAAAACCTATATACCAAGCATCGGTATAGTCATTGGTTGTCCCTGTTTTTCCACCACTAGGATGATGAAAGCCTCCGCCCCAAACTCGTGCCGCAGTCCCTCTAATATTGACATCTCTTAACATATCTACCATCAAGTAAGCAGATGGAGCTCTTAACACTTCGTGTTCCACTTTGAAGTGCTTTTCTATAGTTTCTCCATTTTTATCGGTGATGCTTTCAATGAGGTAAGGTTCAATTCGATTGCCACCATTAGGAAATACTGTGTAGGCAGAGGTCATCTCCATCAAAGTGGCTCCAACAGAACCCAGAGCAAGGCTTGGGACAGCTAATAATGGGGCTTTTTGAATCCCAAACTTTCGGGAGTAGTTGACTACATTATTTAAGCCGTATTTCATACCGGTCACAATGGCGGGTAAATTTTTAGATTGATAAAGGGCTCTGCGAAGAGTCATCATACCATCAAAATTATGTCCAAAATTGGCGGGTCTCCATGTTTTAGCTGGATCATCGGGGTCTTGTATGGTGATGGGTTGATCGTTGACAGAGTCACAAGGGCTAGCTCCATTATCCATAGCAGTGGCATAAACAAATGGCTTAAAAGAAGAGCCAGGTTGTCGCATCGATTGCACTGCACGGTTCCACTTGGATTCATTAAAATCACTGCCACCCACCATAGCTCTAATGGCACCGGTTTCATTTTCAATCAAAATAGCAGCAACTTGTGCGTGGTGGTATTGGTTGCTATCAGGAAACCTTCTCTTGCTAAGATCACTGATGGTGTCTTTGGATAAATATTCATTTTTAAACAAGGTGTAAATACTATCAAAATGAACAATAATACTATCTTCTTTCATATTATATTTGGAAACCAAAGCTAGTCGTCTGATGCTTCTCCTTTTGATTCGTTTTCGGATGCTTTCTAAGTGTTTATTAGCATAGTCTTCTGCGTATGCTTGTATGTAAGGGTCTATGGTGCTATAAATGGTGATGCCATCTGCATAAAGAGAGCTTTCTCCATATTTTTTCTCCATGTATTTTCTAATCTCTTCATAAAAATAAAGGCCTGCTTTTTTTTCACTTTGCTTTTCTGCGGTGACTAAAGGCTCTTGGATGAATTTTCGGTACTCATCTTTGGAAATATAAGAGGCACTCATCAGAGCGTATAGGACTGTGTTTCGTCTTTCTAGTGCAAGTTTGGGATATTTGTCTGGGCGGTAAGCTTCGGGTCTTTGGAGCATTCCAGCGAGCATAGCGTATTCTGGAACACTTAGACTATCTAAAGGTTTTGCAAAATAGTATTTAGCGGCGGCTTGAAAACCATAGTTACCACCACCCAAGTACACTTCATTCATATAAAACTCTAAAATTTCATTTTTAGTGTAGGTGTTTTCTATCCGAATAGCGGTCATCAGTTCTTTGATTTTTCTAGAAATCTTTCGCTCGGGAGTTAAAAATAAAAGTTTAGACAGCTGCTGACTGAGCGTGGAAGCCCCTCTTAGTTTGGAACCTTTCAATGCACTTTCTACAATTGCACTAGGGATAGCCCAAATGTTCATGCCCCAATGTTTGTAGAACTTTCGGTCTTCGGTGGCCATCACTGCTTGGACTGCCATAAGAGGTATAGAGTCAAAAGAAATCCATTCTCTTCGCTCTACAAAGTATTCGTGTACAATGTTAGAGTCTTTGTCATAAATATTGGTGACTAGTTTTGGAGAAATTTTTTCTAATTGAGAAACTGAAGGCAGTTCAGAAGAATAAAAATTCCATATAAGAACGATAGCAATCCCAATCAAAATAAAAGGGCTTAAAAATATAAAAAACCAAATTTTGAATTTAGGCTTTAGCATTATCTGTTTCAATTTATTTAAATAAGAGCGTTTCATAAAAGTCATTGATTAAAGGTCGTTTTTGCAAATCTAAATTATTTTTGTTCATAAAATAAATTTATTTATTCTTTTAGTTTTTATTTTTTCTATTTGCTTATTAAAATTAGAAAAACCCTTGACAAAAAACGGTGCAAATCTATATTTGTCCTACCACATGCAGATGTGGCCAAACTGGATAAGGCATCTGGCTACGAACCAGAAGATTCCAGGTTCGAGTCCTGGCATCTGCACTAAAGAGGCTTATTTTAGGCCTCTTTTTTTTATTCTCTAATCGTTGAATTATGGGGTGTTTTAGTTATTCTTTTTTTTAAAATAATAAAGTGATTTTTTTGAATAGCAGAAAAACTTTGATCATTTTATATTAATTCTTTTTGAGGAATATTGTTTGAGGAGTCTCTGTTTTTTTTATGAAACTCCTAAAAAGTCTTTGAGTGGTCCAACAAAAAACTGGGTTTTTACACTTATTTTGTTAAAAAGCTAAAAAGGCTTGCTTTGAATAGGCGTCAAACGCGTATAAAATCGTTGTTCTTATTAAAAATACACCTTGGAATCTAATTCCTCTTGAATTGGGATTTTTCAAAGGATGAGTAAAATTAGTGAAGATGCGTGTTGGTTTTTTATATAAATAAAAAAAGAGACCCATTTGGATCTCTTTTATAGTAGCGGGGGCAGGACTTGAACGCTGCGACCTTCGGGTTATGAGCCCGACGAGCTACCAACTGCTCCACCCCGCGTCGAGTGTACATCATATATAGCTAATTTTAAGTTTTTTGCAAGGGTTAATTTTTAAAAAAACTTTTTAATGATATGTTTAGAGGCGATAAAATAGTCTAAACCACTAATAATAGTGATTGCTGTGATAGTACCCATCACCGAGGTAGGGATATATGCCCATATCTCGTTATAATATGGGACAAAAGAAGCTATTGGATCAATAGCACCAAGTAATATAATGACAATGCCAATCCCTTGTATGGCCGTTTTCCATTTTCCGCTTTTTCTTGCAGGCATGATAATGTTTTCTGATGCGGCTAAAGTACGCAAAGTTTCAACACTAGCTTCTCTGAAATAAATCAAGGCGACCATCCAGACAGGGGCATATCCTGTTGCAATAAAGCAAAGGAATATGGTCATGTTAGAGATTTTATCTGAAAAAGGGTCTAGGTATTTTCCAAGGGTACTCACATCGCCCATTTTTCGGGCCAAATAACCGTCTAAAAAGTCGGTGAGCATAAAACCCAAAACCATAACTAAAGCGAGGATTTTAAATGTAATATGGTTGTTGCTATAATCTAAATCATTGTCGTAAAAGAAAATCCAAATTAAAAATGGAGTGAGTACAATACGACTCATGGTGAGTTGGGTGGCCACAGAAAGAGGTTTTCTATGGGAAGGATCTCGATAATACCAATAAATAAAAGAAATGGTCGAAGCAGACATCAATAATAGCGATGCGATCATCATGATTTGTTTGTAGTGCTCTAAGTGGAGTAGATAGACTCCCATAGTCAAAGTGATAGAGATAGTCGCGAGTTTGCTCCAAGAACCTCTTTTTTGAATGGGCTTTCCTTCATAAAGTACAGCAATTGAAAAAAGACTGTATGCCACAAGACGAACCAACAAAAAAATAGAACCTATGGCAAGTAAGATTTCTATTTCTTGCAGTTTTATCCAATTCCTTACAAAAATGCTAGTCATCACTGCAAAAGCTAAAAGTCTGTCGATAAAGTTGAGCCAGATTCTATAATAAGGCTTTTCTATTTCTTGAATATGGAGTTGATAGGTGTTGATCCACCCCATAATGAGGGCAGCTAAAACACAGACAGAAGCAAAAAATGTTTTTTCTGTCCAAATAAAATAAATGACAAATATAAAGAGCAATATTCTCAAAGCACTCCATATGCGTCCTCGAAGTCTAATGGTATCAGCGTTGTTATCGTGGGTCATTGAGCGGCCTCTAAAAGTTGTTTTACATGTTCTTGGACTGTTTGGGAGTGTTCGTCTCCAAGCATACGAGACAATTCTAAAAGGCGGCCTTGATAATCTAGATTGAAAATTTTAGAGTAAGTGCGGTTTTCAATTTCTTCTTTTTTGACAGCCAATTGGTTTTGAGCAAGACTAGCGACTTGGTGCAAATGGGTGATGCTTAAAATTTGATGGTGTTTCCCTAATTTTTGTAGGGCTTCGCCAATTTTATTGCCCACTTCTCCGCTAATACCAGAGTCCACTTCGTCAAAAATTAAAAGGGGAGTGGTATCGAGTTCAGCTAGTACAGTTTTAAAAGCTAATAAAACACGAGAAAGTTCTCCTCCAGAAACTGCTCTTTTTAGAGATTTTTCTCCTTCACCAATGTTGGGTGCCATCAAAAACTCTACCTGATCTATTCCTGTGGAATGGAGGGGAGTATTTTGTATTTCGGTTTTAAAGCGAGCTCCTGGCATCCCTAGTTCATGTAAAATAGTTTCCACAGCTAAGTCTAGTATTTTGGCTTTATCGTGTCTTTTTGTAGAGAGTTCTTTGGCTAAAACGAGTAATTGATTTTCTAGTTCTGAAATTTGTTTTTGAAACTCTTTCATGTCTGAATCTAAATTTTCTATGCTACTTAATTCTTTTTCTCTTGTACTTTTTAGATTTATTAAGCTCGCTATGTCTGTTTTATATTTTCTTTTTAATTGTTGTAAAAAAGCCAATCGAGTGTTGGCTGACTCTAATTCTCTTGGAGAAATTTCTGTATCGGGTTTTATGGATTCGAAGTCTTTGAAAAAAGATTCTAAGGGTTCTTGTAGTGCTTCATAGGTTTGAAAATTAATTTCGTATTGAGGGAGTCTATTGGCGAGTTGTTTCAGTTTAGAAGAAAAGCTCCTAAGTTGGTCTAATAAACCATTTTCACTTTCTAAGATTCGACTCATATCTTCTAAAAATCGTCGTTCCACTTCTCCTTTTGATGCACTAGAAGTCAGTTCTTCTAGACTCTCTTCTTCTCCTAATTTTAATTTAGCATTTGAAAGCTCTTGGAATTGAAATTTTAAAAAATCTTTTTGAATGGCTAATTCTGTGGCTCTTTTTTTTAGGTTTTCTGCTGCTTGCTTTTTTTGGGACCACTCATTATATAAAGTCTTGTAATTTTCTAGTAATTCATGATTCATACAATAATCATCTAGCATTTGTTCGTGTGTGCGAATGTCACGGAGCAATACTTGCTCACTTTGACCATGCATTTGAATTAAAGTTTCCGAAAGCTCTTGTAAAGCCACTAAATTCACCACAGCGTCATTGACTCTAGCTCTAGATTTTCCAGATTTCAAAAGCTCTCTTCTAATGATCAATTCATCTTCAATGTCTATTTCGAGACGATCTAATATGTTTTTTGCTTTTGTATTGTGTGTGATATTGAATGTAGCCTCTATCACAGCTTTTTCTGCATTCAATCGAATCATAGATGCATTTGCTTTTTCACCGCATATCAATCGAATAGCATGCAATAAAATGGATTTACCTGCACCAGTTTCACCAGTAATGGCCGTGAAGCCTGGACCAAACTGAATGGTGTTTTCAGAAATAATAGCAAAGTCTTGGATGAAGATTTTTTGTAACATATTGTGTAATTTAGCAAAGTTTACTTGTCAAAAACAATGATACTTCTGTAAATAGGGCGTCCTTCTTGAATATATTTTTTTTCAAAGCCCGTCATAATGCCTTCTGTAGGGCTTGCACTGTTTCTTTCTATAATAGTGCACTTTGGGAAAGCGTCAAAAACAGAGAGGGCTTCTTCATTGTACTCTTGATGGTCTGTAGCCCAATAAAAATGTCGTTTACCCGGTTTTAAAGTCCTGGCGACTTCTTTAACAAAATCAGCTTTTAAAAGTCTGTTTTTATGATGTTTTTCTTTGGGCCAGGGGTCTGGAAAATACATATGATAGGCATTAACAGAGTGGTCTGGCACCGCATCTCGAACAAAATAAAACATATCTCCACAAAGCATGTTGACATTGTCGTGATGTTTTTTTTGCATCCATCGCCTTAGAGCAAAAAGAGCCCAAGATTTATCCCATTCACTCCCTAAAAGCTGTATTTCTGGATGATTTTTAGAATATTCGCACAAAAATCCACCTTTGCCAGAGCCTATTTCTATTTCAATGTGGCCTGTAGAATCAAAAATTTGATCCCATTTGAAATCAATTTTATGGGGGAGATTGTCTGGAGTAGGGATTGGTTTTTTTGAGTTTTTAGAAGATTTTCTAAATGAAAAATAATACAAAGCGGGGTGTGTATTGGATTTCTTTAGGTCTCGATAAAACTCGGGGATAATGGTTTTCTTTTTTCTCTCTTGGTTCATATCATTAACATCACTTTGTTTTTTATAAAATCGGGTAGTTTTTGTTTTAAAGTATTTATAATATGTTTAGTGGAGTATTTCATAGAAAAATGATTGAGGACGATCGTTTCACATCGAATTTCTTCTTTTTTTTCATTGAAAATCTGAATAATTTGGTTTAAATGAGTGTGTCCTTTTTTGGTGGCCATTGTTTCTTCATTTTCATCAATAAAAGTGCATTCCATGACTAATACTGGAGAATTCCAGATAGAATCATTGCTGGTCAAGCTATCGCTTCGACAGTCTCCCATAAAAGTGATAATAGGAGTGTAAATATCGTTGGTGATAAGGGTGTTGTTTTTTCTAAGTTGGATGATTTCTTGAGGACTATAGCTTAGGTACTCTTCTTTGAGCTTTTTTTTGTAATCAAAAAGAGTGAATCCCAGAGCTGGGACGGAGTGATTGACTTCAAAAGCTTCAAGTGCTAGGTTTTTTCTGTACTGAAGGTGTGTTTTTTGGCCTGTTTTGAGGGGAATTAAATTAGGTGTTTGAATGCGGTCTTCGGGGACACCTTCGAAAAGTGCTTCGGAACGAATCCACTGGACGGCCTGTTTGTATATGGATTCGGAAAGATAATAAGCTGCATCTTTGGGAATGTTCATCATTTTTCTAAGGCTGTGGTGTCGCATCAAGCAGCGACTATGATCGCCGTGAGCATGGGTTAAAAACACATGATCAATAGGTATAGCCGAAATAGGACATTCTCCCATGTCCACAGCAAAGTTTAATTCTGGCAAAAGGTGGTAAGTTGCCAGACCAGAAATAGAAAAACCAGATAGACTGAAAGACTTCAAATCTAGGTGTGTTTGCTTTAAGGCATTGTGTGGCTTTTTTCGTTCAATATTCAAAGATGCACCTTAAAAAATGAAAGACTAGGGTTTTTATGTCCATTTCAATAGAAAAGCATTTTTGAGAAAACAAATGAATTTCAAAGTGCTTATTCTATTTAAACGATTTATAGATGAAAAAATAAAGGCATAGTTTTTTTTATTGAAAATATAGTAAATAATGTCTTTGTATCAAGAAAGGCTTATAGTTTATCTGCTTCTTTGCGTCTTTGGGATTTGAACAAAAACGATAGCACCTTGGATGGCTTGAAATAAGATGGGGATATAGCTCACCAGAGTAGCGGCTAAGACTAAATCTGCTGGAATGCCAAGTAAAACACTATAAAGACTGACTTGCACATTTTCTCGAATGCCTATTCCATTAATAGAAATGGGAAGCATGGTCAAAGTGACTGTGATTGTAGTAAAAACGGTGATAGTTAAAAGGTCAATATGCAGTTGAAAGGCTTTGAAAAAGCAAAAATTCATTAGAATGGCTAAAATTTGAATCCAAATGGAATCTATAAATGCGTTGATGATGTTTATTTTATGAGACTTGTATATAGAAAATGATTCTTTCACTTTTATTAAAAATGAAAATCGACGAATCCAAAGACTCAATCTAGGGCTTTTGTCGATAATGAAAACACTCATTAAGCATACCAGTGTGAATAAAAACAAAAACACTATGAAAACAGTATAGTGAGTAGGTAAAGTATAATGGCTTAGCACAAAGGGAAGAGCAATGAAAAATAAGATGAATACGGCGAGTAAACCAATGATCCTAGAAACGATGATGGCCGCTACCGATTGAATGGTGTCTCCAAATCTTCTTCCGAAAAGCACTGTTTTAACAGCATCACCACCAATGCCACCGGGCAATAAATTATTAAAAAAATACCCCAAAGCAATATAGGAATAATAATATTTTAAAGAAATAGCCTTGCCTTTTTCTAATAATAAAGCACGCCAGCGTTTCCCTTGAAAAAACATGGATAAGATAGAAAGTAAAAGGCTTAAAAAAACCCATGGTAGCATTTCTATGGACCAATGAGAAAAAGCTTTCTGCACCGGAATTTTATGAAAAATATAAATTAAACCAGAAAGACTAATGCCAATTTTTAGCAAGTTTAGGAGTACTTTTTTTAGTCTTTGCATGCTTTTAACTTTAAAGAAGTTCTTCGAGTGCTTTTTGGTTTTTATCTATAATATGAAGTTGAGTTGCCAGTTTTTGTCTTTCTCCTTCTAAAATTTCGGGAGGAGCTTTTGCGACAAAGCCTGGGTTTGACAGTTTTTTCTCTAAATTATTGACAAAAGATTTCGCTTTTTCAATTTCTTTTTGGAGTCGTTCGCTTTCTGTTATAGGATCTAAAATCCCTTCTAGTGGGACATAAGCTTCTGCACCAGATAGAAGGAAGCTGGCACTAAATTTTGGTTTTGTAGCGTTTACAGCGATTTCGAGTTGCTTGATGCCACCGAGTTCTGTCATGATAGAGGCACATTGTTGCAAATCTTCTTTTGTTTTTTCTAAATTCACGGATAATACTGTGTCTAACAATGTTGCTGGAGATATATTGTAGCGACCTCGTAGTGCTCGTAAGTTTTCCACCACTTCAAAGGCTCTTTCAAAAGATTTTTCGATATTAGGGTTGATTTTCTCTGTCTGTGCTTTTGGAAAAGGACGAGAAATTACAAGTTCGGTGCCTGGAAATAGTATCCTGTTGAGTTCTTCTGTGATAAAAGGCATCACAGGGTGGAGTAAATCGATCACATTTCGAAGGACAAAAGCCAACAAGGCCATGGCGTTCTTCTTGTTGTCATCTAAATTTTCTTGCTGGATGATGGATTTTTTTATTTCTAAATATTGACTGCAAACATCGTTCCAGACAAAGCGATACAAAAATTGAGAAAGCTCTGCAAATCGAAATTCTTCAATCATTTTTTGAGTGTCTACAATAGTGCTATTTAAGCGACTCAATATCCATTCATCTTCTAAGTGAAATAGTTTAGAATCTATGGGAAGCTCAACACCTTGTAGAGCCCCGGCTTCGTTAAGATGGGGGTATAAAAATCGACAAGCGTTCCACAGTTTGTTGCTGAAGTTTCGCCCGATTTCAAATTTTTCAGAGGTGTTGATCGTCCGTCCATCGGTTTGTTTTTCTGCTTTTACTGGGAGCCTGACATCTTGATTGTCTGTGCATAGGCTGGCCATGACAAAGCGAAGGGCATCGGTCCCGTATTTTTCTTCTATATCCAAAGGATCCACTCCATTGCCCAAAGATTTACTCATGGTTCGTCCTTGACCGTCCATGATTTTGGGGTGGATATAAACTTGTGAAAATGGAATAGTCCCCATGTTTTCTTGACTGAAAATCACCATGCGAGCCACCCATAGAGTAATAATATCTCGACTGGTGACCAAAACAGAAGTAGGGTAAAAAGTTTTTAAGTCTTCGGTTTGTTCTGGATAACCCATAGTGCTGTGTGGCCATAGAGCACTAGAAAACCAAGTGTCTAAAACATCGGGGTCTCTCTCTAAAAAATGCCCGGGAATAGCGTTTGTCGAAAGGTCTTCTTCTTTAGAGCAGACTAACCAGCCGCCTTTTTCGGAAGCCATGTAAAAAATATCGTCTCGACCATGAAAGGCTTTTTGTAAGTCTTCTAAACTCGCAGTTTGAGTGTGCCAAATTGGAATTTGATGCCCCCACCACAGTTGCCTGCTAATACACCAATCTCGTTTTTCTCCTAACCAGTCTAAGTAGTTTTTGCTATAGCGTTGTGGATAAAACTGGACTTCTTTGTTTCTCACAGCTTGCATAGCGTTTTCGGCCAAATCTTCCATTTTTACAAACCACTGGTCACTTAGGTAAGGCTCTATTACTGTCTTAGAACGATCACTGTGTCCCACTTGCATCTCGTGGTCTTCGACTTGAATGAGTAAATCTTGTTCTATCAAGGCTTCTACTACTGCGTCTCTTGCTTTTTGCCCTTTTAGACCTTGAAATTTTCCTGCGTTTTCGTTGAGACTTCCATCTTGATTTAAAATATTTATCATAGGAAGTTGGTGTCTGATTCCAGTTAAATAATCATTGGGATCGTGTGCTGGTGTGACTTTTACCGTGCCTGTTCCAAACTCTGGATCTACCAATAGAGCGTCGGCGATCACAGGGATTTCACGATGGGTAAAAGGGACTAATACATTTTTACCTATGTATTTTTGATAGCGTGGATCGTCTGGATGTACGGCTAGAGCGGTATCCCCTAAAATAGTTTCTGGACGAGTAGTTCCAACAGGAATATAGCCCGAAGCATCGGCTAGAGGGTATTTAAAGGTCCAAAAAAAACTTTTTACGCTTTGATGGTAGATTTCATCGTCGGCAACGGCGGTTTGTAGATGAGTGTCCCAATTGACAAGTCTTTTTCCTCTATAGATAAGAGATTTTTTAAATAAGTTGAAAAAAGAATGTCGAACAGCTTTAGCACAGATAGGGTCCAGAGTGAATCTTTGTCGATCCCAGTCACAGCTAGAGCCTAAACTTTTAAGTTGCTCGGTGATTCGATTTTCATAAGTGTCTTTCCAATCCCAGATTCGTTGGATTAACGCTTCTCTGCCAATATCGTGGCGAGTTTTGTTTTCGTCTTGCAATAAGCGTTTTTCTACGACGGCTTGTGTGGCTATACCGGCATGGTCTGTGCCAGGTATCCAAAGTGTGTTATAGCCCATTTTGCGTTTGTAACGCACTAAAATGTCTTGAATTGTATTGTTCAGTGCATGTCCAAGATGTAAGGCACCAGTTACATTGGGTGGTGGGATGACTATAGAAAAAGCTTCGCCTTGGTGAGAAGGTTTAAAACTTTTGTGTTTTTGCCATTCGCTGTGCCAGCGAGCTTCTACTTCTTGGGGGGTATATCTCGATTCCATCATGATTTTAGAAATTTAATAAAAAAAAACAAAAAAAACACTTGTATTTGGAATTTAGAGGGATTTGTGTTTTTTAGAACTTGGATGCTTTTGTGTGAATAGAAGTCTTCGAGGCGCTTCTGAAACTTCATAATAATAAATAAATAGGGTGAATGTTTTATTTTTTGATTTATTTTTTTTAAAAATGACTATTTTTTTTATATGGATCATATGTCGTTAACATGCCCAGAATGTGGCTTGAATATGGAAATCGAGATGCAAGGAAAGGCATCGTCGATGATTGTGTTGATTTGTAATCGTTGTAAAACTCCTTTGATGCGTTACCAAGGGGAGATTTTTGAATTGGATAAAGAAGAGTTTCATTCGCTTCGATCTAAATTAAAGACGGTGCTAGATGCTTTGGTTAAAGAAAATTTGGAGATAGAACTGGAGGGGGTGGATAAACTCCCTGTCTGGGGTTCTAATTCAGAAAACGAGTGGAGTTCGGCTACAGAAATTGCAAAGATTTTAGACGATTGCGACGATGTGGATGACTTTATTAGTCGTATTTAATTGCCCGATTCAAGTGTTTTTTTATAATGAAAATTGAATATCCTGATTTGCCAGTGGTGGCAAAAAAAGAAGAGTTTTTAAAACTATTGAAAAGCCACCAGGTGATTATTGTTCAAGCCGATACAGGTTCTGGAAAGTCTACGCAATTGCCCAAATTTTTGCTGGAGTCCTCTTTGACAAAGTTAGGGCGTATTGGGGTGACAGAGCCTAGACGATTGGCGGCTTTGTCTATTGCTGATCGCTTGAGAGAAGAGCTTAAAAACCCAAGTTTAGTCTCGACTCGGATTCGATTTTTGGAAGAAGGACCCGCGGACGCTCCCATAAAAGTGATGACCGATGGTATATTGTTGCAAGAGTTTAGAAAAGATAAACTTTTTAAACGCTACGCTGCAGTGATGATCGATGAAGTGCATGAACGATCTTTGAATATCGATATATTGCTTGGGATATTCAAGACTGTTTTAGAAAAAAGACCCGAATTCCGCTTGGTTATTGCGTCGGCTACCTTAGATGGTGCCCTTTTACAAGATTTTTATAAAAATGCAGTGGTGTTAAAAGCCGAGGGCCGCTCTTTTCCTGTGGAGATTTTTTACTCCGATTTTAAAGCTGAAGAAGAAAACGAGGAAATGGAAACTCTGGTGGATTTTGCGAAAAAAATCATTGTGGATGTTTTATCAGAAAATCCCGACCACTTGCTCTGTTTTTTGCCTACAGAACAAGACATTATAGATTTAAAGGCTTTGCTTCAAAATGAGCTTCAAGAACGCACTTTTGATGTGTTGCCCCTTTTTGGAAGGATGTCACCTGCAGAACAACGACGAGTTTTTAACCCATCTTCTAAGATAAGGGTGGTGCTTGCGACTAATATCGCCGAAACTTCGCTTACAATCCCAGGGATTCGGTATGTGGTAGATTCTGGGCTAGCAAGGATTTCTAGATACAATGCCCAATCCAGAATTCAAGGCCTTCCCATAGAAAAAGTGTCTAAGGCGAGTGCAATGCAAAGGGCGGGCCGTGCTGGTCGAGTGAAAGAGGGTGTGTGTGTGCGGCTTTATAGTGAAGAGGATTTTTTAGAGAGAGAAGATTTTAGTGAACCAGAGATTCGTCGCTCTAACTTGGCTAATGTGGTGCTTCAATTGCAAAGTTTAGGTTTGAATGTCGATGAGTTTTCTTTTTTACAAGCCCCACCAAAGTCTGCATTTAGAGGTGCATATAAAGTTTTATTCGAGTTGGGAGCCTTGGACGATAGTATTCAAGGAGCCTCGGTCACCCCTCTTGGATTTGAGATGGCAAAACTCCCTATGGATGTGTCTCTTTCGGCTGTGCTTTTGAGAGCTCGTGAGTTGAATGTGTTAAAGCCTACTTTAATTGTGACTGCAGCTCTTTCTATTCAAGATCCAAGGTTGTTCCCATCAGAAGCTCCAGAAAAACTAAAAGCTCGAGAATTGCACCGAAAATGGATGGGACATAAAAGTGATTTTCTGGTTTTTATTGCTCTATGGAATAGTATAAATAAGGCCGAAAACAGGCGTTCGTGGAATGTCTTGCGTCGTTTCTGTACACAACATTTTTTGCATTTTTTACGAGTGAAAGAGTGGATAGACTTGGTGGAGCAGTATTCCAGGTTAATGAGATTGAAGCATATGGAAGAAGCCTGTGCTTTAGATTCTTTTCATCGAGATACTTTTCACATGGCTTTGCTTTCTGGTTTTTTAAGCGGTGTCGCTAAACGAGATAACGAGAAAAACTGTTTTAAATTAAGTTCTGGCCGAGAAGCTTATGTTTTTCCAGGGAGTGATCTGCACAAAAGAAAGGTGGATTTTTTATTTGCAGCAGAAATTAGAGAAACAAGTCGGGTTTATTTGACAAAAAATGCAGAAATTAAGCCGGAATGGATATACAAACTCGCTAAAAACTTGTGCTCTGTTCGATACTATGCTCCCTTTTGGAATAGAGAAAGGGGCTTTGTAGAAATTAGTGAAGAGGTTTTGTTCAAAGGTTTATTGATAAGTAAAGGGAAAAAACGAGATTATGCAAAAATAGATCCTGATGAAGCGGCTATTGTGTTTTTTAGAGAAGCAGTGGTTTTGATGGATATGATTAGACCTTTTGAATTTATGAAACACAATCAAAAAGTCTTGAAAACTTTAGAGGCTATAGAAGCTAGAGAACGAAACTTTGGTTTAGTTCCATCTGAAGACGCACAGGTAGATTGGTTTGTGTCAAAGATAGAAGGGGTAAATTCCATAAGATCTTTAAAAGATTATATTGTGAAAAATGGAGATCGGGATTTAAAATATAAACTAGATTATTTTTTAGAAGCTACGCCATCGGGTGTAGAATATCACGAAAAGTTTGAACACAAGTTGAAGATTCCTTCGTTCAATAAAAAGCAAAGGGTTCAAAAGAAAGATTCAAAAAAAGAAGAGTTTTCTTATTTTTATTTGGGTGGTCAAAAAATAAAAGGAAGTTTTGTTTTTAATGCTTCTTTAAGCAATGATGGTCTTAGTTTGAACTTGCCTATCTCGTTGATTACAGAGCTAAATCCATCGACATTTGCTTTAAAAGTAGAGGTTTGGAGGCATTGGATTTTAGACTTTTTGATTCAAGGACAAAATAAAAAATTACAAGTTTTAATGCGAGAAGATTACGGGTGTTTAGATGATGTTTTTTGTGAGTTTTTAGAGAAAAATGTTTTTAAATCTCCTTTTTATGCTTTGATTTTGGCTTGTAAAAAATGGCGAGAAAAAGAGGGCTTTCAATTTCATTTGAATCTAGAAAAAGAAGCCCATCTAAATTTACATTTAGAAGTTTTGAATACAGAAGGGAATTTGGTGTTAGATTTAAGTCCAGAGTGGGGGGCTTTTCAGTTTTTTGATGCTGTAGAAAAGAATTTATTAAAGAGTGAAGTTTATTATCGATTTCCCGCTTTTTATTATTTAAAAAGTAGTAACAGGATTATTTCTATTGAAGAATATGACTTTTTTACTGCTATCGAAAAAAGACTAAGAAGTTTTCAAAACAGTAAAGATTTTCTGCAAAAAAAAGAAAAAATACGCGACGCTATTTATCCCTTTTTTAAAAAAGTTTTGATTCAAGACCCTAGATTCAAGTTGGATTTCGAAAGGATCCTTGAGATTTTAATTTTAGATGGATTGAAAGTAGAAGAATTTATTGAAAAAGACTTAAAAACACCAGAAACTACGGGTTTAAAAAGTCATAAAAAAACTAAAAGTTTCAATGATTTAAGGAGTCTCACTTTAGAAATAAAAGAGGATTTGCAAAATGTTTTGATTCGCTTTATTTTGGAAAGTGGTTATTTAGGGAAAAAGATTTTTGTAAAAGCGTGGCCTTTAATAAACCTTAGAATAGGTGAGGACTTGCGTAAAACGCTGACAAACTATATGGAGTTGGGCTTAAAGTTCAATCGAATTTTGTTTATTCGGGCTTATTTGAATGGCGAAGATTTTTCACCTGTTTCAGAACCGTTTTTAGAAAATTCCAAACATTTGAGAAATTTATTTAGGCCATGGATAACAGAAAAATTGGACACTCCAAAACTGGATTTAGAGTTTAATGAGTTTATCAAAGACTTGGATCGTTGCAAATCGCGTGATCAAAACAATTTTGACATTTGGATTCGAGCACAAGTTTTATACGAAAAACTAGAGTTACAGGGGCATAAAAAAGGTTTTTTTTATAAAAAAGAGCAAGAGACTCTTCAAAAACAAGATTTGCATGTATTAAAAGAGCGTTTTGCAAAGCTTTAAATTTTTTTTTCGAAAGTTTTTCTAAATTAGAATCTATGAAATTTTTATTAGTTCTTTTTAGTCTTTTGAGCTTGGTGGCTTGTGAATTTTCTTGGTTTAACTCGGATCCAGTGCTTGCATCTGTGGGTGAAGTGAAGTTAAAGGAATCTTATTTAAAATCGAAAGTGCAATCTTGGGATTCTCTTTCAAAACGCGAAAAAATAGTATGGATCGAAAACTGGATTGACGAAGAATCGATTTATCAGGCGGCTTTAAATCAAGGCTTTAATCGAGAAAAATCGGTGAGAGAACGCATTCGGTCGGCAGAAAGAAAAATTGTAGTTGACGCTTTCACTGCTAAAGAAGTGGACTCTATATCTGTAAGCCCCAAAGAAATTCGAAGCTTTTATGACTCCAATCCTGAACATTTTTTGTATGACAAGTGGATTTGGTCTGGTTTTATTATTTCTTACAACGAATGGAAGTGGGCTTCTAGTTATTATAAGTCAAAGCAATCTTCAGTTTTTTCTGCAGAGCCTTCGAGTGATTTTCGATTGAAAACGAAAACTGCTTTTAATGAAGTCTTAGAAACGCCTGACTCTTGCTTGGCGGTGGACTTGCGAGAACTGGAGCTAGGGAAACTTTCACAGCCTAAGGCTTGTGGTGGCTTATTAAAAAGTATTGTAATTACAGCTAGGCAAGATTCGGGTACAGTGATTCCTTTTGACTCTGTTTCAGCGTTAGCCAAAGACCTTTCTTATATGCATAAGAGACAAGAAGCACTAAAAAGCTTTAAATTAAACTTGAAAAAGAAACTTCCTATATATTCAAATTCTGAGTTGTTTGCGGATTCTTTAACAAAAAAGAGGAATAAATGATTCGATTGTTTTATGTTGTTTTGTTTTTGACTTTCACTCACTTCTTGTGGGCAACTCCTGTTTTAATGGAGTCCATCGCAGCTATTGTTGATGGAAAACCTATCATGCGTTCTGAGTTGTTAAATCATTTTTATCAATTTAAAAACTCTCCAGAAGCTCAAAACATGTCTGAAACAGAGCAAATGTCTTTTGTTTTAAACCATTTGATCGATGAAAAGGTCTTATTGAGTCGTGTTTCGATAGACTCTATTGTGGTTGCAGATGAGGAAGTGGATCAACGAGTTTCTATGCATTTAACTTCTCTCGCTGCTAGTCAAAATATTGATTTGGCTACATTAGAAAAGGCTATTCAAAATCAATTAGGAATTAGCATGGCCCAATATAGAGAGCAGTTGAGCAAACAAATTCGAGATCATATCTTGGTGACTCGTATTCGTCAGCTGCATGTGGGTGTCCTTAGCCCCACAAAAAAAGAAGTCTTAGCCTTTTATGAAGCTTATAAGGATTCTTTACCCAAACAGTATAATTGTATATCGGTGAGTCACTTGCAATTGAAAATAGAAGCCAATCCATCTATAGTAGATTCTGTGGAAAAAAAAGCACTGATGTTAATTGATAGTTTGGACCAGGGAGTCCATTGGGATGTTTTGACTAAAAATCACTCTCAAGATTCCTTGAAAGAAAAGGGTGGGGATTTGGGTTTTGTGAGAAAAGGGCTTTTTGAACCAGCTTACGAACGGGCATTAGAGAGGTTAAAAAATGGGGAATATACAGAAAAACCTGTGAAAACCTCACAAGGTTTTCATATTATAAGATTGGTGGGTCGAAAAGAAAACGCCACTCGCTCAGCACACATTTTGCTAAAAGTACAAGCTTCTAAAGAAGACTCTTTAAAAGTGTTGAGTAAAGCAGATTCAATACGAAGCAATATTCACGATAAAAAAAGCTTTGCTTTAGCGGCAAAAAAATGGAGTGAAGATCTAGAAACAAACTTTAAAGGGGGCGATTTAGGGTGGTTTCAAAGGAATGAATTTGACTCTAATTATGTGCAGACCATTTCTCGATTGAGTGTTGGAGAAATCTCAGAGCCTGTATTGATTGATGACTCCTATCATTTGTTTCGCTTAGATGATGAGCGAGAGGTGAGGGAACTCAATATAGAAGAAGATTACCAGAAAATAGAGGCTCTAGCAGCCAGTCAAATGGAAAACAAGAAATTACAAGCTTTTGTTCAAAAATGGCGTCAAGAAGTTCACATCGAGGTTAGGCACAAAGAATGAGTGTTCCGTATCATGTTTTAGCGAGTTATTATGAAACAGTGATGAAACATGTCGATTACTCCATGTGGGCTAGCTTTTTAAAAAAAATCATAAAAAAAGAAGGTCTCGAGCCTGAATCTATTTTAGAGCTTGGAGCTGGTACAGGTTCTTTAGCAGAAAACTTGCGTTTTTCTAGTGTGAAGTCTAGAGTGACTACAGACATTTCTATTGCAATGATTTCTTTAGCATCTCCAAAATGGAGCGGTCATCGATTAGTTGCAGATGCTAGTGCTATTCCTTTACGCGGTCCTTTCGATTTGATTTTGATGACCTACGATGCTATTAACTATTTGTCACCTTTGAAACTACAATTGTTTTTTGAAGAAGTTTATAGATTATTAAATCAGGGTGGTCTTTTTGTTTTTGATGCCACTACCGAATACAACAGTTACACTCATTTCGAAGATCTTCACGATTTAGTGCAAATCAAAGACGATTTTATAGCCAGGCACTCTTGGTATGATTTTATAGCAAAAAAACAATACAATGAGTTTAATTTTTTTGTACAAACAGAAGATAAGCTTTATAAACGCTACACAGAACTTCACGAACAAGTTGTTTATCCGATTTCTTTTTTTGAAAATTTAGCTCGCTCAAATTCACTTAAAATAAAAGCGACTTATTCTGATTTTAGTGAGAAAAAAGGAAACCGAAAAGCAGAAAGAATTCATTTTGTGTTATCGAAGGAATAAAAGCTGATGATTCGATTTTCTCATGTCACCAAAACATATGAAGACGATTGGAGAGCCCTTTCGGACATCACCTGTCGTATTTATAAAGGTGAATTTGTATTTTTAACAGGCCATTCTGGAGCGGGTAAATCGACTTTTTTGAAAATGATTTATATGGACGATAGGCCAGACACTCAACGGGGTGGACAAATTACAGTGAAATTTAGTCCTACAGCATTTTATGACAGTAAAACCACTAAAGATGCGTCCATCCAAACACTTAGACGCTATTTGGGAGTGGTTTTTCAAGATTTCAAGCTTTTATCCGATAGAAATGTGTACGAAAATGTAGCCTTAGCACTTCGAATGGTGGGGGTTAGAAACAAAGAGATAAAATTGAAGGTTTTTGATGCACTCGCTTTAGTTGGAATCACAGCAAAACGATTGGCTATGCCCTATACGCTGTCTGGTGGAGAGCAGCAGAGAGTAGCCATTGCAAGGGCAATAGTGCACAACCCTTACTTGCTTTTAGCAGACGAACCTACAGGAAATTTGGATCCAGACAATGCCAATGAAGTTTTTTCTATATTTAAAGAAATCAACGCTAGAGGGACAACTGTTGTTATGGCCACGCATAACCCTGATTTTTATTTAGACAGTCCTTTTCGCCGACTTAGTTTGACTCAAGGTAAACTTTTAAATCGTGATATTTTTTAGGGCTTAGTAGAATGGATAAAAACAAAGACGAAAACACAGAATATTTAGAGGATGCATCTAATGATTTGCCACAAGTCGAAAACAGCGAAGATTTGGCGCGTATTATTCAGGCAATTGTTTTTGCCTCTCCCGAAGTGGTGACACTCAAAAAAATTCGTTCTATTTTAGGAGACTTTATTGATGCTCGTATGGTGGCAAACGCTTTGATCAATGCCAACGATTCTCTAAATCAAATTCATTCTCCTTTTGAAATCGTAGAACATGCTGGAGGCTATCGTTTTAGAACTCGTTCAAAATACTATCCTTGGGTTCGCAAATTGTTCCCGGATATAGCAGCAAGACGACTATCTCAAGCGGCACTCGAAACTTTGGCTGTAGTGGCTTACCAGCAGCCAATCACTCGAGCTGGGATAGAGCAAGTGAGAGGGGTTTCTTCTGATGCTCCTCTTAGAAATTTATTGGAAAAAAAGTTAATAGCTCTTGGAGCAAGGGCAGAAACAGTGGGTAACCCTTATACCTATGTCACTACCACAGAGTTTATGACTTATTTTGGTATCAATCGCATCCCCGAAGATTTACCTAGACTCAGAGAGTTTGATGAGTTAATTTCAGCGGGAATGCTTATCCCTCAATACGAGAGACCGGATTCTATCAGTGAAATGTCTTCTTCGAACGATAATCCCGATCAAGTAGAACTCAGTATGGGTAGTCCATGACCCCTTTAATGCGACAATACAATGAACTCAAAAGTGAAAATCCAGATTGTATTTTGTTTTTTCGTTTGGGAGATTTTTATGAACTTTTTGATGAAGATGCTAAAACAGCTTCAAAAATTTTAGGTTTAACTCTAACTTCTAGAAATAATGGGGCAGCTTCTTCTACTCCTTTGTGTGGTTTTCCATACCATGCAGCAGAACGCTATATCCCTAAAATGATTGATGCAGGGTACAGAGTGGCAATTTGTGAACAACTAGAAGATCCCAAACAGGCTAAAGGGCTTGTAAAAAGAGGAGTAGTAGAAATTATCAGTGCGGGCACCACGATGAGTGAAGGGAATTTAGTAGAAAAAGAAGCCAATTATTTATGTGCAATACTAGTCACTTCAAAAGATCAAATTGCTTTTTCTTTTGCCGATGTTTCTACAGGTTTTTTCTCTGTTTCAATTTCTTCTTATAATGTCTTTGAAAGTGAGTTCTCCAAAAAAAATCCAAGTGAAGTTTTGATCCTTGAGGGGCAGGAAATCCCTGATTCTTTGGAAACTTTGTTGGACTACGAGTCTATTTTAAAAACTCCTTTAGATAAGTTTTACTTTGAAGAGTCTCAAGCCACTCACACCTTAGTCTCTCATTTTAAAGTAGACAGTATAGAGTCCTTGGGCTTAGAGGCCAAGGAAAATGAGTTGCGAGTCGCTGGGGCATTATTAGCTTATTTATTAGAACAAAAAAAATCTGCATTATCTCATATCACTCGCTTGGAGTTTTTGAACTTAGGCGACTACATGATTCTAGATCCAGCCACTCAAAGACACTTAGAGTTGATTCGTCCCTTAAATATAGAAGACACTAAAAGCACTCTCAATGCAGTGTTAGACCACACGGTTACCGCTATGGGTGGACGATTGCTCAAAGACTGGATAGTGCACCCCTTGATTAAAGTCCAGGCTATCGAAAAAAGAAGTGAAGCCATTGCAGAATTAGTCCAAAATCCTATTATTTTAGATGAATTAAAACAAGAGCTTCAAGAAATATTAGACATAGAACGCTTGATGGGAAGAGTGGGTGCTGGAAGAGCCAATGCACGAGATTTAGCAGGTTTGGGAACTTCTTTATTGAAATCTATCACTCTGTCGGCTTCTATATTATCTTTAGATTCCCCAATTTTTAAAGATTTATATGTTATTTTAGAGCAAGCCAAAGGTCGTGGAGAAGAAATTTTAAGCTTTCTAAAAGAGGATTTACCTTTAACCATTCGTGAAGGTGGCATGATTAAAGAAGGGGCAAGCGAGACCTTAGATGCCATGCATGCCGAGATCAAAGACAAAAAAGAGTGGATGGCTTCTTTAGAAGCGCGTGAAAAAGAACGACTAGGCATCACCACCTTAAAAGTAGGCTTTAACAAAGTTTTTGGTTATTACATCGAAGTGACCAAAGCACAAACACAAAAAGTTCCCGAAGAATATATTCGAAAACAAACCACAGTCAATGCAGAGCGATACATCACCCCTCAAATGAAAGAGTATGAATCTATCATCTCTAATGCAGAGGTGCAAATCCACGAAGAAGAATATAAAATTTTTTGTGAATTGAGAGAAAAGGTCAATTCTTGGCGTTCCTTATTTCAAAAAATAGCTGGGGCTATTGCAAAATTAGATGTACTTTACAGCTTAAGCATCGCAGCACGGCGTTATAATTATTGTCGAGCTCAAGTCCATGAGGCAAACGGTGTCGAAATAGTAGAGGGCTTTCATCCTGTGATTGTGGCTGCCAATCCAAATCAGCGTTTTGTACCCAATGACATAGCTCTCAGCAGTGAACACGAACGATTCATGCTGATCACTGGACCTAATATGGCAGGAAAGTCTACTTATTTAAGGCAAACTGGGCTCATCGTTTTAATGGCTCAAATGGGTTCTTTTGTGCCTGCTAAATCGGCGAAAATAGGAATAGTCGATCGAATTTTCACACGAGTAGGTGCTAGTGACCGTTTGTCCAAAGGACTCTCTACATTCATGGTAGAAATGGTAGAAACAGCCAACATCCTTCGAAATGCAAGTCCAAAAAGTTTAATTTTACTCGATGAAATTGGTCGTGGAACCAGTACTTTTGATGGGCTTTCCATTGCTTGGGCCATCGTCGAGACTTTGCATGGTGAAGAAGACTGCGAATCTCCTTTGACTTTATTTGCCACACACTATCACGAGCTTACAAGTCTTATAGACAGCCTTCCCAAAGCAGAAAACTATCAGGTTTTAGTTCAAGAAAAAAACAATAAATTGATTTTTTTACATCAAATAGCGAAAGGAGCTTGTGACTCCAGTTATGGAATTCATGTAGCAGAAATGGCAGGGCTTCCACCCAATGTGGTTCGCAGGGCCAGGCGAATTTTACATCGATTAGAAAAACATCAATTAGACCCTAGTGATGTGTCTGTAGAAAAACAAATAAAAGAAACTCCTCAAGTTGATATCTTTGCTCCTCCAGACGAAAATGCCACGCTCATTTGTGAAGAGCTTTCTCGTTTAAAACCAGAAGAAATGACCCCTCTCGAGGCCCTTCAATTTTTATCAGATTTAAAGGAACACTATCATTTATGAAGTGGATTGACTACGAAGCATTAAAAAAAATGATCAATGATCAAAGGATGACGGGGCCAGAAACTATACATGGCTTAGACCATTGGGAACAAGTCGAGCACAATGGCCTTTTGCTAGCCAAAAAAACTGGAGCAGACCCCACGATAATAAAACTTTTTGCCTTGTTTCATGACTCTCGTCGAATCGATGATGGTTATGACCCCGAACACGGGCCTAGAGCTGCACTTTTTTTGGACTCTTGTCGAGGTCAATATTTTGAATTAGAAGAAAAAAAATACAACTTATTAAAACACGCTTGCCACTACCACACCAAAGAGCATGCCAGTGATAACATTAGCATCAACACCTGTTATGATGCAGACCGCTTAGACTTGGCTCGTGCTGGATACCGTTCGGACCCCAAAAAAATGGCCACAGATCTTGGAGCAAAGCTAGCCGAAGCTTCCAAAGAGGTGCCTTTGAGTGAAATTCGGGCTTGGTTAAAAAGCAAAGCTAAAGATATACTTTAAAAGTACAAGCTATTTCTACAGGACTATTTTTAGGTAAAGAGGCGACTCCAACCGCAAAACGAGTGTGTTTCCCTTGATCTCCCAACAACTCTATAGCCAAAAGAGAAGCTCCATTTATAATCTGTGGGATTTCTTTAAAATCAGACTCACATTGGACAAAGCCTTGCACTTGAATTAATTGCAGTTTCTCTTCTGGGTTTAGCAGAGAAATAGCAAGAGATAGTGCATTCAAAAAAGCTGTTTCTGCCGCTTTAATTGCCTTTTCGGGTGAAATAGAGCTAGGCACCACTCCCTTAAAATCATCAAAGGCAAGTTGGCCAGACACATAAATTGAATCTAAAACGCGGAGTGCTGGCTCATAAGCAGCAAGGGCTTGAGGGGGAGGGGGCAATCGAAGTCCTTTGGCGTTTAATTTTTCTGTAATCTGTTGCATAAAATCTCCTAAGTGAATCAGCATAAAATAAATACAAAACTAAAGATTAAAAAAGTGTAAAAAGGAAAAATATAGGGCTAAAACTCATCATTTTAAATAAACTGATTTAGCCAAAAAAAAATACAAAAAAACACTATAGATTTAGACCTTTAAACGAGTCCAAATGATTTTACATTTTTTTAAGCTTTTCTTTAAAGGAATTTCATTTTTTCAAAAAAACAAAGCATCTATTCTTTTAAATGCAGCTTATTTTCAAATAAATACTTTAAAAAACAAAAACTCTAGCTAAAGTGCAGATT
>JAAYJH010000088.1 GCA_012523035.1 Fibrobacter sp. | reverse complement strand
GCCTTCCATTTTCATAGTGCCTTTTGGCACTGGAATGCACTTTTTTAACCAGAGGACAAGTCGCATCTAAAACCTTTAGCTTGCGGTCAAATGCTTCTTGATACACTTGCTCACTCACTCCATGAGCAGAAAATATCACTGTCGCATCATCGGGAACTTCTGAGAGTTCATCCACAAATACGACACCCATTTTTTTAAGCTTATTGACCACAAATTGATTGTGGACAATTTCGTGTCGAACATAAATAGGAGCCCCGTATTTTTCTAGAGCTTTTTCGACAATGTGTATAGCCCTATCCACACCAGCACAAAACCCTCTTGGAGTGGCTAGTAAAAGTTTATTCATGGATTCTCCCTGGAATTAAATTTTTAAGAAAAGACAAAAAACTTTGGTAAGAGTTTTTAATTTTAGTGCGTTCGTGAGAAAGAAAACTTTGGATAAGCTCTATACTAGCTATATCCCGTTTAGAGTAGTCTGCCGTGGACCGTATTTGAGCTAAAACTCCAGCATGCACCAGACTTTTCACTGTATTTTTTTGACCTCTGGCATAGGGCCCTATACAAGTTGGTACTCCATATTGGAGTGGCTCCCAAAAATCATGAACGCCTAATAAACGGTTAAAAGAACCCCCAACCACTGCTGTTTTAGATTTTTGTAGGACCTCGGCACTCCTTCCGTATTGAGTGACCAAAGAAACGGCTCCCTTTTGAACCAAAGGCCACTCTAAAACTAAAATTTCTTGATCTATAAGTTCATTTCTAAAAGATTCTATTTCTGTAAGCCTTCTAGGGACCAAAACCACGGCCTCTTGCCTTTTGATAGAGGATAAAATCATTTGATACAAACTATTCCATTCCGAAAAATGCATCGACAAAAAAGTGGTGTCTACACTAGGGTCCTGAGGTTCTTGAATTTCTGTGTCCGATAAAGCCCAAGAGAGTAATTTCCAGTTTCCCCCTACAATGGCATTAGAGGCCACTTCTGGAGGTAAATCTTCGGCGATTTTAGAAAGATCACTGCCCGACTGCATACTCACAAAACCAATAGCAGAAAAATCCGCCTTAGAAAAAGAACGCTGATAACGACCAGAAATAATAGCAATAGAAGGTTTTAAAGCGATTTTTCGCACTGAAGAAAGATAGCCTGGCCACAATTCATTTTCGGCTAAGACCAAACCGATGGGTTTCACCTTTTTTAAAAAAGCAAGCATGGTTTGAGGGGTATCTGCAGGGGCGATAGAATAAGAAATGTTTTGATTTTGAGTCTTTAAATACTCTAAGACCTCTACCTTTTGAGTGGTGAGCAATAAAGACGGGCAAGAGTCTAAGTCTTTTTGAAGTTGTATAGCTAAAGAAAGCAACATTTTACACTCCCCAAGGCTTGCTCCATGGAGCCAAAGGAATGGCCCTTGAGGCCAGGGGCCTACTAGGCGATTTTCTAAACTAAAGCGTTCCTCAAGAGCAGGAATTTTAGAAGCCGCCTTGGTCACAGTACCCGCCACACTCCTTGCAAAATCGAGAAGCATCATAATAATCTCCTATTGACTTCTTAACATAAGTAGCAAACTATATAGAAAAAGCCAAATCCAAGTGTGAGAATCTAACTTAAACGCTGTAATAAATTCTTTTTTTGGAGTATCTATCTTCTTTTTTTGTGGTTTTTGAGGGTAAAAAGCCTTTGTGTGCTTTTTCCATTCCAAAAATTCTACTCCAAAAAGCTTTTCTAAAAATACATCTTCTTGTTTAGAAAGTCGATAAATAAAAAGACAATAAAGAAAAATCAAAAAAAAGGAAAGCCAAGAGTTTCCCAAATGAGCAAAAACAAATCCAGAGCCAATAAGCATATTAGACAAATACAAGGGGTGTCTTAAATAGCCATATATTCCAGTGGTCACCAAATATGGAGCTTTTAACTCTTGATGACGAGAATGTGCCCCTATGACTCGACGAGCTTCCACTCTAAAAAAAACACCTATACTTAAAAAAATAATAGAAAAAGGAGAAAAAAAGGAAGACCGATGAGGGAACAAAAGTAAAACAAAAGCAAAACACCCTAAAATAATCCCTCTATATTTATACATCTCTTTCATAAAAACTCACTTCTTTAAAACGATTCAGGATAGGCGCTTCTAAAACTTCATGACTAGAGAGAATGATCCATTTATTTAATTCTTGACTGGCTTCCAAAAAAGCAACCAGCAAGTGATTTTTGTCAAACCTAGAAATGTAAGCGAAAGGCTCATCCAAAAGCAATATATTACTTTTACTAGCGAGAGCCCACACCAAGGCTAAACGGGCTTTTTCTCCTCCAGAAACTTCTTTTTTTTCAAAAAGATGCTGTACTTTGGCTAACTTCATAAAATTTTCTAGTGAAGGAGAGCTTTGTTTTTGAATCAATAATTTCAAAATCGAAAGAGGAGGAAGCACTATGTTTTGAGCTATAAAAAACACACCTGATATTTTATATGATTCTGGATATACTATTTGCCCGGAATCCCATGCTTCTAAATTAGCAAGAAGCCTTAGCAAAGTTGTTTTTCCTATTCCGTTGGGGCCAGTGATAAGTATTGGGTTTTGAGTGTCAAGAGATAAAGATAAATCTTGAAACACTTGCTTTGAATTGTTCTTATAGCTAAAAGAAGCCGCTTCGATTTTTAATTTGGAACCTTTGGATGGGTGATTGGAATAGCGTCTGGGCTCTTTTGAAATTTCTAAAAGGATCTGATAAGCACTTTGAGCTAAACGCATTTGCGGGATAATCCGGATACATTCTTTGGTAGGCTTGTAAGACAAAAAAATAGCCGACGAATAAAGGATTAAATCTTGAGCCTGCATCCATGACATAGAAATCATATAGGCACAAAAAGCAAGCACCAATAACATTGCCAAAACAGAAGTGCTTTCTATAAAAATCGAAAGAGTCGCTTGCTTGATTCCTGCTTTGCTTGCAATTTTTTTCCTTTCTCGGATCAATCGTAAAAAATAACTGCGTTGCACTTGTTTTTCAAAAGGCGAACTCCAATATCGGTAAAGACTCGTTAGCACACTCAATTCACTCCTTAGATTTCCATCGCTCTTCAATTGTTCATTTAAAATAGCTCCCAAACCCCTCCATTTTTTTTGAGTAAAGCTCAAAATAGGGAGCACAATAAAAAACAAAAATAGTGTGAGCTGCCAAGACAAATACAAAAGCACAGGAACAAATACCAACAGCTGCAAAAAAGCCTGGAAAACTTGAACCAAAGCCTCACTACTCAAGGCCAAAGTTTGAGTGGCATTGTATGCAGTTTGGAATTTAGACTCACTCTTTGGGTGATGAAAATACTGAGGGTTTAAACGACGAAGTACGGCCACAAAATAGCCTTGAAGTGTGGCTTCGAGTTGTCGAAAGAGTTTTTGAGCAAGGGTGCTTTTGGACCGCAAAAAAATAAATCGCAAAATAATGAGCAAAAACATTAAAAAAAACCACTCTTTAATGCTTAAAATGGGATTTCCAACCACGATTTCTATAAAAAATCGCAGTCCCGCCAATAAAAGTGCATCTGTTAAACTGGCCCCCAAAGAAGGAGCCAAAAGCAATAAAAACGCTCTTAAACTAGATTTTTTAAGGAGTGATTGAAGTTCCACAATATATAATGTAGAAAAATTATGCTCTAACCCTTTACAAAACTTTTAAGTTTCTTATATTTGGTTTCGCTTCTATGCCCCCATCGTCTAGAGGCCTAGGACTCGGGATTTTCATTCCCGCAACAGGGGTTCGAAACCCCTTGGGGGTACTGTAAAACTCTGCCGTTTGGCAGAGTTTTTTTATTTTAAAAGAACGCCAATTTTTTCTCTCATTAAAAACACTTTTAGCCACCCCTTTCTAGCAAAATGAAACGACAAAACAACTCCATCAAGAATTTCACTTTTTTTATCAAAAAAAATCGATACAAAATCTAGAATCTACACCTTATTTTTGATAAGAATTACAAAAGAATAAAACT
>JAAYJH010000087.1 GCA_012523035.1 Fibrobacter sp. | reverse complement strand
TCTATTGACCGCATAAAAACTCACAAAACAATTCATATTCAAAAGAATATAAAAATACTTCAATACACTCAAAAGCAAAAAATAATAGTAGACTCAAAAAATCTATCTTTAAGGAAAAATAAACTCCATAGCGTGATTTTAGTCTTTTATGATGCAAATTCAATTCACTCACACCCATTTCTTCTTTTTTATTCAATTTAAAAACTTAAGATTTATTATTTAAAAATTTTTGAACTGTTTTTGAAATAAAAAACACCTAGAATCAATCTTTTGATAGATAATTGCTGTAAAGGGCTGGTTTTAGACTTTTAATAAAAGCAAATTATGGCTTGTTGTTAGAGCTTGAATCTGCAAGGGCTTCTAAATTTTGAGAGCACTCTTCGTCTTTTTTACATTCCTCCATGGCATCTTCTAGGTCGATTTGATCTATTTTTTTTCTGACGCGAGCAGGAGACGCTTCGTCGTTAGAAGTGTGATAAGAAATATCTCCTTCACCGCAAGCATTCACAAACACTAGCGAAAAAACAACGAAAAAAAATGCAAGCAAAAAAAACCTCATAAAAATCCCAAACTTTCATTCCGATTAAGTTTTCAAATTAAATTTAGATTGTAAAAAAAACATCTGTTTTAAAACATAGAAAAAAGAAGCATACAATATTGGCTTTTAAACCAAAAGAGATGTTTTAAAATCCAAAACACTTATAAAAAACTTCTTAATAATTAAAAATCTACTTTAATAAGTACTCTTATGAATAAGGGCCTTCCCCGCCCCCATCAATAAAAGATTCGCTTCACAAAAGGGGCGGGTCGGGTGTTTTACTGCTATCTTTTTTGTTTTAAACTAGATTCAAAATGTCTATAGAAACCTAAAGAAAAACTTTATCAAAAAAGGATATTCGTGACACCCCCTAAGGCAAAAACGCACAGAATTTTCGAATGATAAACTTCTATAAACTACGAAGTTGAGGATACAAGTCCAAACTTCTACAATGGATTTCGAAGATAAAATCGAAGCAAGACATCAAAGGAATTGAAAAGAAGCTCTCCCCTCTTCAAAGTTTAGCCTCTTGTGGATTGCCACAATGACGGGGGACGCGAGTCTGGAAAGTGATGCAAAAAGTGCCACAATGACGGGGGACGCGAGTCTGGAAAGTAGTGCAAAAAGTGTTACATTGAGCTTGTCGAAATGTGCTACACTGAGCCTGTCGAAGTGTGTGCCAGATTAGTGGGAAGTTAGAAGTGGGAAGTTGTTAGTGCTCACGGAGACAAGCATTTTTTTGTAGGGCAAGCCTTCCTTTAAGCAGGCAATGCGATGTGGGATGATTTGCTGATATGTTTTGAGAAACGCCGTGTTTGTAATGCGGTGCATGGAACTTTTCAAAATGTGTTACATTGAGCTTGTCGAAATGACGACGAAGAAAAAACCAGGCGTGTGTGAGACTTCTATAAAAAAAGCCCCCTATAAAAGGAGGCTCAAGTTTTACCAACCCACCTGGCAAGACATGGCTTGCCCTAAGTCTACTGCTAAAGCATAAGAATTAATGGTGCTGGTGATAGGGATAGATGCAGTACCATAATAAGAACCTGTGATAGCCACTCCATCCACGGTGCCACTTAAAGCACCTTCTCCATTACAAGAAAAAGTGCAAGTTCCCGCTGTTGTATTGTGCCAATCTGCAGGTAAATTCATGATGATGGTGGATTTTCCTGCAGGCAAGTCTATTTTTGTATTTTGAGCTGTAAGTTCGTATT
>JAAYJH010000013.1 GCA_012523035.1 Fibrobacter sp. | reverse complement strand
GTTTTTGCAGGGGACTCATACGGTTTTTGTAGCACATTTCTGGCACGGTTTTTGCGTAGTGACCTTTAACTTTTCAAGCACGCATCCCAGCACTTTTTTGGCACAGTTTTCGCAAACATTCCTGGCAAGTTTTTTGTACAGTTCGCCTCACTTTTTTTGCATACTTGTCGCATAATACCGTTTGATGTTTTAAGAAAGAAACTCGTATTTCACAGTTTCCTCTCCCGTTTCAAGCTCGCATCCCAGCACATTTCTGGCACGGTTTTTGCGTAGTGACCTTTAACTTTTCAAGCACGCATCCCCGCACTTTTTTGACACAGTTTTCGCAAACATTCCTGGCAAGTTTTTTGTACAGTTCGCCTCACTTTTTTTGCATACTTTTCGCACAATACTGTTTGATGTTTTAAGAGAGAAACTCGTATTTCACAGTTTCCTCTCTCATTTCAAGCTCGCATCCCAGCACTTTTCTGGCACGGTTTTTGCAGGGTGCTCATACGGTTTTTGTATTATTTTTCAACCTCGAATTTCGTAGTATATTTCGACAAGCTGAACACAATATATTGTGCAATTCTATAGGAGATGGAAGGGAGGAGTGTTGGGTTTTTCGCAGGGTTGTTTTTGCTTTTTTGGGAGGATTTTTTGATAAGGCCCTAAGCTAAATTTTGGGATGTCCCCCTATCCAAAAAGAAATGTTTTTTTGCTTTTTGTGGAGTAAATAATATAATTTATAGGTGTTGTTTGCTGTTTTTTTGAAAATGGGGCCTGATGTTTGTTTTATTGACTCTTTTGCTTGTGTTGGTGAGTGTGCTTGTTCTGAGTTCTTTTTTGAAAAAGACGGTTGTAGATGTGAAGCCGCAGCTTAAAGATTTGGAAATTGCGGTGCTTCAATTCGATGTGTTGCTTGCTAAAATGGATGGCTTTATTAAAGATGAGTTCCAGAGGAATAGAAAGGAATTTAGTGAAAGTGCTAAAAATAATAGAGAGGAATTGTCTAAATCTTTAGAAGGTTTTTCTGCTCGTTTAGATTCTAATATAAAAGTTTTGGGTGAGTTGCTCACAGAAAAGCACAAGCATATGCAAGATCAACAAACAGAATTTAATAAGCGTATGAGTGTAGATATTAAAGAGCTTAAAGAAAGTGTCGAAAAACAACTGCTGGCTATTCAAAATGACAATACAAAACAACTCGATGAGATGAGAAAAACGGTCGATGAAAAGCTTCAAAAAACTTTGAATGATAGGTTGAGTCAGTCTTTTGAAGTCGTTGGAAAGCAGTTGCAAGCGGTCCAAGAAGGTTTGGGAGAAATGAAGACCATAGCTACAGATGTGGGTGGTCTTAAAAGGGTGCTGAGCAATGTTAAAATACGAGGAGCTATAGGAGAGGTGCAATTGGCTATGCTCTTAGAGCAAATCCTTGCCCCCGATCAATACGAAGCCAATGTAAAAACAAATCCAAAATCAAATGCCTTTGTGGAGTTTGCGATCAAGCTCCCGGGCAAAGAAGATGTGAATCAATGTGTGTGGTTGCCTATCGACGCTAAGTTTCCAAAAGATAAATACGAACAACTCCAAGATGCTTATGACGATGGAGATTTAAATGGAATTGAAGAGGCTCAAAAAAACTTAGAAAATACTATTAAAACAATGGCAAAAGATATTCAAACAAAATATATAGACCCCCCGAATACTACTGACTTTGCAATTATGTTTTTACCCTTTGAAGGGATCTACGCCGAAGTGGTGCGTAAAGCAGCCTTGCTCGATGAATTGCAAAACAAATACAAGGTGATTGTCACTGGCCCCACGACCTTTGCAGCTATCTTAAATAGCCTCCAAATGGGTTTTAGAAGCTTGGCAATACAGAAAAGAAGCAGCGAAGTGTGGACAGTGCTTAGCGAAGTGAAAGCAGAGTTCGAGAAGTTTGGTGGACTCCTTCAAAAAGCAAAGGATAATATTCAAAGTGGCTTGAATAACCTAGATAAAGTGGTGGGGACAAGGACCAGAGCTATCCAACGAAAACTGCAAAAAGTTGAAAGCTTGAGTGTAGATGAAACACCCACAGAGCTTGTCCAAAACAACCCAAAGATTCCAAGTCAATGAATAAAAATATCGATTTGTACTATGTCAAATTCACCGAAAATCACATGGACAAAATAAGATAGAAATATGCAAAAAAAACGAGTTCAAACAGTCCAATGGTTCGAAAAAATGACGGTAAGTTTTCAACTCCAATGGAAACTTTGTCGATGGCATAAAGGCGGTGATCGAAAACTTAGCCCCCTTAAACAATCATTAAAAAAATATGCCTCGCATTTACAAAATCTACCGGAAAACCTTCTCTCCGTTTTATGCGAACATACGATGATCAACATCTTGCGAATAAGCCCTTCCTATCATTTATGGACAGCCGCTTTTGATAAACAAGATCAACAGAAAGAAGAGAAAAAAAACAGTCCTGAACAAAAAATTATGATCGACTCCATGAATGCTGCAATGAATGATCTTCTTCCATTTGTCAATTCAGACATGAATCCAGACTGGAGTGCACTTGCAAAAAAACATGGGCTAGATGAAGGCGGGATAGAGTCTATAAAAAGCATATATGAAAGTGTAAAAAACCAGAGGAATTAAACGAGGAGCTTGTGTTATACTATATTAAACAAATTAAAAAGGAGTAAAAATGGAAAATGACATTCGTTGGCAGCAACGGTTTCAAAACTTTCACAGAGCTTATGCTCTACAAATGCTATCTTGACACTTGAAGCAATCGTCAAGGAAGGTATCATTCAGCGTTTTGAATACACCTTTGAGCTTGCATGGAAAACCCTCAAAGATAAAATGGAATTTGATGGTTTACAATTCACACAAATCTCACTAAAACTTATTTTTAAACAGGCTTTCCAAGCACAATACATCGACAAAGTTGAAATCTGGCTTCAGATGACCGATGACAGAAACCTCATAAGCCATACCTATGACCATTCGGTATTTGATACGGTATTATTGATTCGCATACTAAAAAAACACATACAAGACGGCAGCTGCATAGTCTATGGCTCGCGAGCACAAGGAAATTACAAAAAACACAGCGACATCGACCTCGTCATTAAAAACAGCAAAAACCAAGAATCCCATACCCTTGGGCCACTAAAAGATGCGTTAAATGAGTCAAACTTTCCCTATTTGGTAGATATACAATTTTATGAAACAATAAAAAACCAAGCTTTAAAAAATCACATTGATAGAGTCGGGCAAAAACTATACTAAAAAACAATAAAAAATGGACTGTAAAAATAGAGATTTGTGGTATAGCTTAGATTTTATGGGTATGAAGTTGAAAATCTTGACGATACTATACAAAAATGTTAAGTTATTATTAGTAAACCCGCCAAGCCTCTGCGAAAGCATGCTCAATTCTGGTGGGTCTTGTTTTTTTGGGCCCTTTACATACCCAGGCTCTCTTGGATTAAAACAATTCAAGTGATTAGAAACATTTGTGCTCATTAGAAATCCACTGCTTTGCCCAATCAAACAATGTATCGGACATTGGAATGAAATCTACTGTGCCACCTTTTTTCAAACTTAAAAATGTATTGATAATGGCTTGTTCTTTCAGCGTTGCAACTGTGAGCAATTCTTCTTGATGTTTAATATATCTTCCCGACTGCTGAAATGCAATTGCCTGTACAACAAAAGAAGCCGATTTATATAAGCCTCGCAAAATATCCTCGCTTTTTTCATGGAGCATATTGTGAACACATCCGTGATATATATTACATGCACCGATTTTGATTGCTCTGTTCACAGCATTTTTATCAATAACCGCCATTACCTCGTCAAGGCTTCCCTTGATGGATGTAGTGTCATTACAAAACTGGAACAGGTCAGATGGCTCCCAATTCATAATTTCATTTCTACCTGAAAGGAATCCACAAATCAATTCTCTATGTGGCAGAGTATCCAGTATTGTATTATAAGTTTGAATATCCATAGCAGACAATTCATCCAAAATTACAACAATATCAATGTCACTTGTTTCTGTCGCTTCACCACGACCATAACTACCTTGCAAACCAACAAACCACACACGGTCTGCGAATGTCTCACTTAATGTCTGTAAGAAGTTTTGCATCCAAGCAGTAATATCTATCATCTTAATCACCTCGTCAAATTCAAGATTGTCTAACTGTTTATAGTATTTTTTTGTTTCTAAATAGTGTCACCACAGGTGTCACTTTTTCTTTTCACATAGGTCAATTCAATATCGTACCCCAAAGCCTCCAGCATCTGCACGAAGGTCTTATTTACAACACCGTCCTGCTTTTTGATGATGCGATTAACATACTGACCCGTAGTTCCGATTGTTTCCGCAAGCTGCGCCTGGGTAGTTCCCGGTAGCTTTCAGG
>JAAYJH010000086.1 GCA_012523035.1 Fibrobacter sp. | reverse complement strand
CCCATGTATTTGTAAATAGATTTCCATCATACACAATAGTATATACCACAGGGGCAACGTATTTTGTGGCTTTTTTTACTGTTTTTTTTGCGCTCATTTTTTCGTTATCCCAAAATGAATATAATAGAAAACGGATTAAAATTGCAAAGGAGATTCGTTTAATCTCTATGAAAAATATACTCTATTAGTGTCAAAAAAACTACTACAAATATTCAGCAATTAAGATTTTAAACTTAAAAACGTTTTTTATGTCGTTAATTTCAGTTGGTTCGTATTGCAAACCAGTTGAATAATCTCCATTATTAGTCTATCCTATTTGAAAAAAAAGACTGCTTAAGAGTCCGTTATTTTGTGAGAGGTCAAAACTATCTTACTTTGAAGGAAAGAAAAGCTGCCATCTATTAGTGATTGTGAGATAGTTCAAAAATAGAACTTTGTTTTCGTTTAATTTGTTGCTTTCCTATGGTTTTTTAATTTAGAAATGTATTATGATTTGGATTGTAATAATTTTTAGAAGATCAAAACTTCAAAAGAAGAGAAATAATAAATGGTGAAATTCTGTGAATAAAGAGATGAGCTTTACAAACGAACTTGGTGATGGTCTTTGCCATCATAGATTAGAGTTTTTGGTGTTGTACTTGCTTTTAAAATTGATTGGAGCTGAGCATCATGAGGGTGCAGGCTTCAATATATTCTATGCCAGCAAGTTTAGCTTTTTGAGCTAAGTCGGGATTTTCGGTTCCCGGATTGGCGATGATTCGTCTGGGTTTGAGTTTTAAAATAGGATTTATGAGCGTTTCAAGGTTTTTGGGACCCACATATAGGGTCACGGTGTCAATCGTTTCTTGGATGGTCGATAAGTCTTGAATCACCTCTCGACCTTCGATTTCGTGAAGTCCAGGGTTAAATAATAGAATGGGATGTTTGGCTTCTTCGAGTCGTTGCATGGCCATGTAAGAGTATCGCTCGGGTTTTTTGCTGGCACCAATAATTAAAACTTTTTTCATGTGATTAAAATAAAAAAAGGAGTTCAGAAAGTAAAGTGCTTGATTTTGTTTGTTAGGTAATTCTTTTTGGTTAAGTATTTGGTGGCAGTGTGTTTTTTTAAGATTTCAAATTTTTTGTTAAGTTAGCTTTTGAGACGCTTGTGATAGATTGTCCAGAACATTTTAAATGCATGTTTCGACAAATTTAAAGTAATAGTTCAAGAAACTTTAAAATGCTACGCATTTCATTTTGAAGGATTATAGAATTTATTTTTTGTCATTATCCTGAAAATTGATGTTATGGAAAGATTGTTAAAAAATGTGATATATCTAGACAACTAATGATTGAATGTTTTTTCATTTGAAAAGCTCTATCGTTTTAAAGTCTATTTAATAAGTTGATAAGTACAAATAAATAAAATGCTCTTGTTGTTGATGTTAAAAAAGAGAAGTGAAAATTTTAGATAAAAATAATTTTAAAAATAAATAAAAAAGTGTTGGCACTTTGTTGAAAACAAGTTATTTTATTATTAGTAAGTCTCTCACCCACAAGGAAGGAATCATGGTAACAAAAGAAACAGCGACAAAAGCCACCGCCAAAAAAGCAGTAGCCAAAAAGTCTACTGCTAAAGCTACTCCAAAAACTACCGCCAAAAAAACAGTGGCGAAAAAGACTACCACTAAGGCTACTCCAAAAGCCACGGCCAAAATAGCAGTAGCGAAAAAGACTACCGCTAAGGCT
>JAAYJH010000085.1 GCA_012523035.1 Fibrobacter sp. | reverse complement strand
TCTCTTTTCTTTATATTTAAAACCCAAATTCAAATAGCATGCCAAAATAGTGAGAAGTGGGAAGTGAAAAGTGCTTAGTGTTAGAGATGTTGTGCGGAAAGCGGAGGAGAGACGGTGCGAAAACTGTACCAGAAATGCTGGGATGCGAGTTAGAGATGTTATGCGAAAAGCAGAGGAGAGACGGTGCGAAAACTATGCCAGAAAATTGGTGTTAATCTTTAAGTGCTAAAAACTTTCCACTTCCAACTTAAAAAAGCCAGGCGTGTGTGAGACTTCATATTTTCTTTGGATTGCTTTACTATATTTTGTTTGATTTTTCAGAGAGGTTTTTATGACTCATGTTTATACAAAATGTGTTCAAGCTGGTTGGACTCCCAAAAAAGGGGAGCCTCGTGTGTTGCCTATTTATCAAAGTACTACTTTTAAATATGATACTAGCGAGCAAATGGCTAAGCTTCTTGACCTCGAAGAGCCTGGTTATTTTTATACTCGTTTGCAAAACCCCACTAGCGATTATGCGGCTCAAAAAATCGCTGAACTAGAAGGGGGGAGAAAAGCCATGCTCACGGCTTCTGGTCAGGCAGCTTCTTTTTATTCAGTGTTTAATATTTGTGAAGCCGGTGACCACTTTATTAGTTCTTCGGCTATTTATGGCGGTACTTTTAACCTCTTTGAGGTCACTTTGAAAAAATTGGGAATCGAAGTTACTTTTGTGAATCAAGATGCTCCCGAAGAAGAAATTCAAAAGGCATTTAAAGCCAATACAAAACTCATTTTTGCAGAGACTATCGCAAATCCAGCAGGAAATGTTTTGGATATTCAAAAAATGGCAGACATTGCTCATAAAAATGGCGTGCCTTTAATAGTGGATAATACATTTGCGACTCCGGTTCATTGCCGTCCCATTGAGTTTGGTGCCGATATAGTGATCCACTCCACTTCTAAGTATATGGATGGACACGCGAGTGCCCTGGGTGGTGTTATTGTAGATAGTGGTCGTTTTGATTGGTCAAAGTATCCAGAAAAATTCCCAGGCATGAATGAACCCGATGAGTCTTATCACGGTTTGATTTATAGTGAGGCTTTTGGAAAAGATGCTTATTATATAAAGGCTACAGTACAGCTCATGAGAGACTTAGGTTCTATGGTCTCGCCTCAAAATGCTTTTTTATTGAATATGGGCTTAGAAACCTTGCATTTAAGAATGCAAAGGCACTCAGAAAATGCGCTAGAAACAGCGAAGTTTCTAAAAAATCACCCCAAAGTGGCGTGGGTAAACTATTCTGGCTTAAAAGAAAGCCCTTACTATGAACTGGCTCAAAAACAATTTGATGCTGGTAGAAGTTGTGGGGTTCTTGCTTTTGGACTAAAAGGTGGCAAAGAAAATTCCATTCAATTTATGGATTCTCTCCAAATGATTGCCATTGTCACACATGTTGCAGACACCCGTAGCTGTGTGCTCCACCCCGCCAGCCACACTCACAGACAACTTTCTGACGAACAACTCATTGCCGCAGGGATCCGACCCGATTTGATACGCCTTTCTGTAGGGATCGAACACATCTCTGATATTATTCAAGATTTGGAGCAAGCTTTAGAACAAGCTTAGGGGCTGTGTAGGCTCTTTATAAAGGTACAGTCCCTCACGCTATTTTGGGACTATACTCTTTTAGCCATGCCAATGAGTCTGCAGCATTTAAAGCCTTTGAGTACAAAAACCCTTGTCCAAAATCGCACCCCATTTCTTGTAGGAACTTTTCTGTTTCAAGATTTTCTATCCCTTTGGCCACCACTTTCAAATTCAATTGATGAGCTAAGCGAACAATAGCTTCAATAGTAGCATAAGCCCCTTGCTTTAAATCCAACTGATGGATCAAAGATTGGTCTATTTTTATGGTGTCTATAGGGAGTCTATGCAAGTAGCTTAAAGAAGATTTTCCATTGCCAAAACCATCTATAGATATTTTAATATGATGGCTTTTAATTTTTCGGAGTACCAGTATTAATTTTTCTGGATCTTCCATAATCACCGATTCTGGAATTTCGAGCTCTAAGTGTTCCGTTTTCACATCGTACTGAGTCAAAAGCTCTAAAATAGAATTCAAAAAAACAAAATCAAAAAGGACTTTTTCAGAAAGATTCAAAGACAAAGTAGGGTAAAGATGATGTTTGTTGAATTGAATGATTTGCTTCAAAGCTTCTTCTATTACAAAAGAAGTAAAAAGATGGATTAAACTAGATTCCTCTACTAAAGGAATAAAAAACAGTGGTTCTAAAAGTCCTTTTTTTCTATGATCCCATCTTGCCAAAGCCTCTACAGAGTGTGTTTCTTTTGTTTGCAAATCATACACGGGTTGATAATGCAAAAGTATTCGATTGGATTGAATAGCCAAAGGAAATTCACCTAAAAGTTTTAAATTACTTTTAATATCTTTCAGAGAGTTTTCATTGAATACACTACTTTTTTTATTGGTTTTCTTTGCATATAAGGCCGCTAAATTTGCTTTTTGAAAAGGATCTAAAGCACTTTTGGAATAATCGTATTGAGTAAGACCAAAACTAAAATCAATATGATAAGGGATTCCATTAATAATAAAAGCTTCACTCGCTAATTTTTCTATCTCTTGAAGATAAATATTGGGAGTATTGCACTCTATCAAAGAATAAAGCTTAGAAAACTCGGAATGCAAAAAAACATATTTTTTATTGAATTTTCTTTTTAATCGAGAATTAAATTCTTTTACTATGGCAATGCTTGTTTTTAAACCAAAATTATTAGTAATTTCGTCGGCATTTTTCCAAGAAATAGAAAGGACATTGATACTCACCCCTCTACTCAAGAACTTTTTAATTTTCTTATCTAAATACAAGCTAGACATGTTATAAAAGCCCGTATCCACATTGTGTGTAGAAATATAGCGTATTTTAAGCATATTGGATTTTAATTTATCACTAATAATTCCAATAGTGCCCCCAACCAAAGAAAAATAAAAAGTCCTCAAAGCCCAGTTACTAAAGACTTGAACTTCGCCAGTCACTGTATCTAAAGGCATCAATGGGCCCAATAAAACTCCCGCTATAATACCAGTGATCCCACCTCCATAGACTCCAAAAAACATCCCTGCAAACAAAATAGGCAAATACGAAGTGTGAGAAAACACATATTTAACCCCACCTGTCTCATAGACCAACCAGTACACCAAAGCCAAACTAATGCAAATTAATAAAGCAATCCATATTGAAGCGGCCTTATCAAAAAAAAAGCATTCTTGGGTGATGTCTTTGTATTTTTTCTCCATAAAAGCCTCTTTAGCTAGCAATAAGGGCTATAATTAATCACACACACCAAATTTGCATCAAATATCTCTATTTTCACAAAAATTTAGTGGAATCGAAAACCTGCTTCTTTTAACACTATTTCATTTTCTGGGTTTTTTATGGCCACTTTACTAAGCCACTCAAACTCTACTATTCCAGCCAAACCTACTTTTGCACACACTTGGTCTCGTGCATCTTTATAAGACTGAAGCACCCGAACTTTTTCTTGATCAGTAGCACTTTCGATTTCTTTGGACCATTTTTCACCCAATAGCAACAAACCAAAACTAGCATCTACAAATTGTTTTGCTTTTTCGAGAGAAATAACAGATGTTTCTGGAACAGTAAAAGAAGGAACAGGAATCACTTCAGCGCGTTTTGAAAGACTCACTGGAGGCAAGCTAGGAGTGAGTTCATCTTCTTCATTGCAAGCCATCAAAAAAAACAGAGTCACCAACAGGATAAACAGCTTTTTCAACAAAATGATGCCTCCTTAAAAATAAATAGCGGTTCAGGGACTTGAACCCCGGACCTGCGGATTATGATTCCGTCGCTCTAACCAGCTGAGCTAAACCGCCAAAGTATTACAAATTTATACATTTTTACAAAAAAAACAAGAGATATCTTCTAAGTTACTAAAAATAATTGCTTTTTGTGAAAAATCATAAAAAAACTGAAAAGATTCGCATCAACCTTTAATCTTTTCACCCTATAAAATTAAAACTATTCCACTCAAAAAGCAAGCCAAAAACTCTTTATTTCTATCCAACAAATTTCTTTTTTTTGGTGAAGTCTCACACACGCCTGGCTTTTAAAACCAATCTTTAAAGACAAAATCAGATTTTTTTAGTCCCCTTGAATCACCCTTCGATTTAAAAAATCTATGCCCCACTCTATCACACACCAAGCGGGCTTTGTGCTTTTCAATGAAAAATATGGAGTGTCTTTTTCAATGGTCATCTGTGTAGAAGGTGAAATTAAAACCTTTTTATCTCCAAAGAATGTTTCTAACTCAGAATGATAGTGCCCACAAAAAACATAGCGAATATTTTCTATTGGATTCAAATAAAACTGAGTCTCCTCTATGTTTTGAAGGGCGTACTTAGAGTCCATAAACACATGCCCTGCATAGCAAGGCGGGTGGTGCACAAACAACAGTGCCTCTCCTTTTACTTGGAGAGCTTCTGATTTTAACCAAAGCAACTGATCTTTTGAAATCCTATCTTGAGAACTATCTAAAAAAAATAAAGTTCTACCTTTAATCATTTTTTTATAAAAGTACTCCCCATTTTGGATATCTTTAGAAATACCAAACACTTGATTCATATAAAACAAATCATCGTGGTTCCCAGGCACAAAGCACCAATCACCCTTATAAGTCTTCATTTCTTCTGCAATAAACTCATAAGCTGCTAGGGCTTTATCATCGGCTAAATCACCCGACAAAACCAACAAATCCAAATTCTCTTTTTGAATAGCGTCTAAAGCTTGAATAAAGTTGCCACACACATCAATATCTTGAACAAGCTCCCTACCATTGCCTATATGCAAGTCAGAGATTTGACCGATTTTTATTATGTTTTGCTGCTTTTCTAAATTCAAAGTCAATTCCCTATATTAAATAATACACTGAGTATATCATAAACTCATGGATTTCAAGGTTTTATGAACTTAGTCGCCATCACCTTGATTTGCAATCCACAAGATTTATGTTCGAAACAGCTTATCGATTACGGCGTTGTTGTTCTGCAAAAGCCCTTGCCATTTCGATGCGATTGTCTTCCTTTTCTTTTTTCTTAGTCTCTTCTTTGCAGTTCACACATTTTGTAGCTGTGGGCACCGCCTCTAAACGAGCCTTGGGAATCAGAGAATTGCACACCTTACATACACCAAAAGAACCATTTTTAATGCGTTGCAAAGCTTCTTCTACATAGACTAGATATTTGCCTTCTCTAGCAGCCAAATCAAAATTCGTTTCTAAAGAAGTCAAGTCAGAAGCGACATCTGCAAGGTGATTAGAAAAACTAGAACTTTCCACACTTTGCTCACCTTGATTTTGAAAAATCCCACTCCCTTTGTCATTGTTTTGAGCAGCCACAATTTCTCGACGACGAGCTATTAATAACGATTCAAAAAATTGTAAATCTTCAACATTCATTTTTACAGACTGTTTTTCTGACATAGATACCTCACCAAATTAAACAATACTAGCTTAAACTATCTTTTATTTTTAAAAACACAAACTTTTTTTTACATTTCTCAATCAGTTTCTTAAAAAAAATCAATATTTAGACTCAAACCAGCTTTTTTTATTTTTTGAATGAGCTTTTCTATGCTTATAATTGTTTTGTCTATTTCTTCAAACAATTCACTTTTTTCGCTTAAAGCTAAAGCTAAATTTCCTTCTTTAGAAACTTCAAAATGGATGCCTTCTAAATTTTCTTTTAAAGCCTCTAATTTTAAAAAAGATTGGTCTAAATCCAGCAATAATTGCTTTAAGTTTTCTTTTTTTTCTGTATCGAAAACTTGTATTCCATAAACATTTTCTTTAGAAATGTCTAATTCTGTTTTCCATTCTTTTAATTTTAAACTAAAATCTTTTGATAAGTAAGTCCATTTGTTTTGAATCGATTTTAATGAATGCTTCAAAGATGCTTCTTTTAAGGAATCCATAAAAACACCAACTACATTTTTTAATGTGTCCACATCTTCTAATATCAAAGTTAAATTTCTACCGATATCAGAAAAATCTTGATCCACATTCCCTTGAACCGTGTCGCCAGACTTTAATGTTTCTAGGGCATCACCTACTAAAATAGAAAGCTCTTGTTTCCCTACTAGGCCCGCATTGATCAATCGAAACTCCGAATTCACTGGGATTTCGTAATCGGCAAAAATCCTTGCTGTCACTAAAACCCCTTCTTCTAATAATTCAATTTTACGAATCTCTCCTTTTTGGATCCCATTGACTCTGACCAGATTTCCTTTTTGTAGAAAACCTATTTTATTAAAAAAAATCACAAAACTCTGTTTTTTTTGAAATGGACTAGAAGGGTGGATAAAATACCATGCAAAAAAAACACTTGCCACTAAAACAATAAAAATCAAAAAAGCCAGTATATTATTTCTCACAAAAAATACAAATCTATTCATAAGCATTACTGCTAAAAAAGCTATCGTCTAAGAACTCATCATCGATAAAACTTTTTTCTTTGTTTTTCTCTTTTTCTTTAATTTTTTTTAAAAGTAACTCATTAAAATTAGAAGCCGTATCCACCCCATCTATTTTCATTAATGAATTCATGGCGATGACTTCCGAAATTACAGTCAAATTTTTTCCAGGAAGCACGGGTATTAATACATGAGGGATTTTAACTCCCATCACTTCTTCTATCGAAGAGGTCAAACCCGTTCGATCATAAGTAGTGTTTCTGTCCCATTGTTGTAATTCTACAATCACCTCTATCTTTTTGAACTTTCGAACGGCGTGTATCCCAAACATAGAGCGAATATCGATGATCCCCACTCCTCGAATCTCCATGTGGTGTTTAACCATTGGATTGGCTCTTCCTATAATTGAATTTCCAATTTTAGAAATGTGTACCACATCGTCTGCAACCAAACGATGCCCTCGCTCCACCAAGTCTAACACACACTCTGATTTGCCCACATTACTTTCACCTACATAGAGCATGCCCACTCCATAAACATCTACTAGGCTTGCGTGAATCACCGAATAAGGGGCAAAAAACTCTTCTAATATTCGTTGAAACAGGTGACTAAATTCAAAGGTGTGTAGCGTTGTGGAAAACAGAGGAATTTTATTTCGGACACACATTTCAAATAGCTCTTTGTGAGGCTTTTGGCCGTGCGTCACCATCCACAAAGGAGAAGTAAACTTGTCTAAGCCAAAAAAAATCTCTCGACGGCGTTTGGCCCCTAAAGATTCTAAATAATTCCACTCGGTATGACCTATCAACTGCACCTGATGATAGCTATAAACTTCGGTAAAACCGACCATGGCAAGCCCTGGCCGGTGTAAACCACTTTCTTCTATAAAACCATCCAAAGAAGATTCTCCAGTATGCAGATTCAACTGAAGTAAACTTCTATGTTTGGTCCATAAATTATTCACGGGAAATTTTTCCCGACAATTTATAATTATGTCTTTTAGAGAATAAGCACTCACTTATTGACCAATTCAGATAATGACTGCGTCTTATGATCTTTTTGCTTTTCATTGTGCTTTTTTAACTGCGTTTTGGCCCTTTCTACAGCAGTATCAATTGCTTTGCCCATATTCTCTTCATCTGCAGAAGCCACTATAACACTTCCTTTGATGTTTAAAGAAATTTCGCAACGACGCATGTGCTCTACTTCTTGATCTAAAACCACACTAGCAGATGTGATATTTGGATAAAATTTTCCAAGTTTTTCGATTTCATCTTGAACACGGCTTTGTAAGCCAGCAGAAGCATTGAAGTGACGAGCAGTAATATTGATATCCATAAAGAACCTCCGTAATAAACTTATTCGAATATTTAAAAGTGTAACACACACTTCTAAAGTATATACAACTATTTTTTATTAAAAGTATAAAAAAACTACAATACAGACAATTTAGCCATTATAAAAGACAGGCGTATTGGAATGCCTTTTAAGAAATAACCAAAACCTCTGCATCTATCTCTAAAATACACTTTTTTTTAAAAACAGTGACTATTAACTTAGAAAAATTCATTCTTATTTAGAATATAAAACCCCGTACTATTCACCTATACTCTTATAAGAGCTTTTTAGTAATTTATATAAAAGTCTCAAATCCTATTTTTATAAGTTTTAGATGAAACAAGTCCTCTAAAAAGAGATAAAACAGTTTATTTCGATGTTCTCGTCATTCATAAACATGTGAGAACGAGCTTCTTACAATTCTTTTCTAAGTCGTGCTGGAAGTATTTTAAGGTCTTCCCGATATTTTGCTACCGTGCGTCTAGCGACTTGAATGTCCATTTGCTCTAATAAATCAGTGATTTTCTGGTCAGAAAAAGGCTTTTTTTTGTCTTCGTTTTCTATTAGATTCTTGATAGCTTGTAAAACTCTTGCAGAACTTAGGTCTGTCCCATCTTCTTGGCGTACGCTGCTTGTGAAAAATTGCTTTAACTCGTAAACTCCATAAGGTGTTTCTACATATTTTCCATTAGTGACCCGATTGACGGTGCTTGGGTCTCTACCAATGTCATCGGCAATAGTTTGGAGTACCATAGGGTGTAAGTGCTCGGGCCCTTTTAGAAAAAAATCTTTTTGATGCTTGATAATGGCCTGCATTACAATTTCCATAGTGCTTAAACGATTGTCTATGTTTTTTAAAAAGGCGTTTGCAGAGTTTAATTTTTCTTTGATATATTCTTTATCTTTTTCGGAGGTTTTATTGCTAGTCAATAACTTTTTATAGGTTTGATTGATGCGTAAACGACTCCTAAATGAAAGCTCACGAACTTCTATTTTGAAGTCTCCCGTTTCTGTTTCTATCACCATCATATCGGGGACAATGGTTGGTACGGGAGTATTGCTGATTAAAAACCCCGGGTGTGGAGTCAGTTTAGAAAACTCTTGAATGGCAAGCTGCACTTGTGCTAACGAAACATCTAATTCTTTGGCAATAGCGTTATAACGAAGTGCTTTTAAATTTTCAAATTGTGATTCTAATATTAAAATAGCCAAGTCAGAAAAATGAGGCTGTGCATATGCTTGTATTAATAAGCTTTCTCGAAGATTCCTAGCCCCAATGCCTCTAGGGTTTAAGGATTGCAAAATGTGAAAAGCCTCTCTCACTGCAAAAGAAGCCTCTTCTAGAAGTTTTTTTTCTTGCAAAATCTCTTCTATTTCTAAAACATAAGGATTATTTGAAGTTTCACTCACAATCCCTATGCTCCCTGGGCTACTTTGGACAAAGCCTTTTTCATCTAAACTATCGATAAGATACTCGACAAGCTCTACTATGTATTCAGGGCGTTTCCAATTTTTTAATTGATTTTTTAAAAAATCTTGTATGCTTTCTGTGTCTGCGGTTTGATTTTTCCATGCATCTTCTTCAAAATCGTGCGTGTTTGTGTTTTTTAACGGTCGATCGCCATCTCCGAAACCTTCCGAAAAATAGTCTTCCCAATCTATATCTAAATCATCTCCTGTTTTTGACTCTTCATTTTTATCTTCGAATGTGTCATCTATGTTGTGTTCTTCTCTTTCTGCAGTCAAAGAATTGTCTTCGGCCAATTCCAAAAGAGGATTTTGCTCTAACTCTTCTTTTACAGCCAACTCTAAGTCTAGCGTATTCATCTGTAAAATGTTCACAGATTGAATCATTTGTGGTGATAACGACTGCTCTAAACGAGTCCCTTGATTGATTTGAATCCCTAAATTCATATGCTTTAACTCAAACGGAAACTTTCTCCTAAATAAATTCGTCTTGCTTCTTCGTCTTTGGCTAGAAAATCAGAAGAACCTTCTATAAAGACTTGACTCTTGTACATAATATAAGCTCTATCTGTGATAGATAATGTTTCTCGAACGCTATGATCGGTAATTAAAATGCCCATCCCTTGGTCTTTTAAATTAGAGATAATGGATTGAATGTCGGCTACCGCAATGGGATCTATGCCCGCAAAAGGTTCGTCTAAAAGTAAAAACTTGGGGTCCGAAGCCAGTGCACGAGCTATTTCTAATCGGCGTCGCTCTCCCCCCGAACAACTATGAGCTTTGGTTTTTCTTATATGAGTGATTTTGAATTCTTCTAAAAGTTCTTCTAAACGAGCTTTCCTTTGGGCCCGTTTTAAGTTTCTGGTTTCTAAAATAGCCATTATATTGTCTTCTACACTTAATTTTCTAAAAATAGAAGCTTCTTGAGGCAAATAACCTATTCCCAAACGCGCTCTTTGATACATCGGTTTTTTGGTAATCTCTATATTATCTAAAAAAATTTGTCCAGAATCTGGCCTCAACATCCCCACTATCATATAAAAAGAAGAGGTTTTCCCTGCTCCATTGGGGCCTAATAAACCTACAATTTCACCTTGAGTGACTCGTAATGAAACATCTTTTACCACTTGCTTGCTTCCATAAGACTTGCAAAGTAAATTGGTGTGTATGGTGTGTATCCAATCATTCATGTTTTTTCACCTTGTTTTTACCTTGTTTTTCTAAATCAAAATAACGGCCACTCGCTTTGGTGCTACCACCCATCATTTTTAGAGAAGAGACTTGTCCCTTATCAAAATAAACTTGAATGGTGTCTCCCATAGATTCATTTCTACCCACAACAGATCGGTCTTCTTTAACATAAAAGTAAGTGCTTTTGGCGGCACCACTGATAAAGGCCCTATCTATTTTACCTTTATTAAAATATATATCTAAACGGTTTCCGTCCATTAAATTTTTATAATCTTTTAAATCTTCTTCAAAAAAGATGCCTTTTGCATTTAAATTCACATAAAGCATTTCTAATTCACCATTTTTAAATTGAACATACAAGGTGTCTCCAAAGGCCTCTGTAATTTGAGCTTTTTGTTTGCCTTTTGCGGGTTGTTTTTGAATCCCATAAGCATTTCGAATCACCAGTGCTGATCGGATTCCTTGTGAATTTTCTTCTAGTTCTAAATAAATAGAATCTCCTTTCACTGTTTCGTTTTCAAATTGACACACTGGATTTCCAGACAAAGCTATCCAGTTGTTTTTTCGATCAAAATAGGCCGAATCCGCGGTGACTAGCATATTTTTTTTTTGAATATTCACTTTTTCAAAAGCCGAGGCAAACTCGTCTTCTTTATTATAAATAATACGAGAGGCTTTAATGGTTAGAGTGTCTATCGAATCTCCTTGGACCTCATATTGCTCTAAAACAGGTTGATCGGGCATTAAAAGGATCCCTGTGTTCCTGTCAAAATTCAAATGCTCTCCATAAAAAGCATATGTACCGGCGGAGTCTTTGGCGACCACCTTCCCTGTGGCAGAAGCAAAATTACTTTTCTTTTGATACACACCGCTGCTTGCTCTTATAAAGCCATCGGGGTGAGTGAAAATAAAGTGACCATCGCATTGCACCATATCTACATCTCGATTCCACACCGCTCTTTGAGTTTTAAATTCAATGCTATCATGAACAAAATGCACTCGTCCTTCTAAAACTAAATTGCCACGATTTCTTGCCACAGAAAGTCTATCGGCTCGTTTCATTATCAAAGGAGAACTTTGAGCATGTAAATAAGAAAGAAAACTCAAGAAAAAAAACAAGCAAAGTCTATAAGGAAAGCCTTTAAAAAACATTATAGAGAATCCTTTATAGATTTTGCAGAGCTTAAATTTTGAGGGTCCGAAGCTTTGTTTTTTGTGTTTTTACTTGGAGATGGATTCGAAACTGAGTCAGGGCTCGTTTTTTTTGTAGCGTCTAATTTTTTATCTTCTTGGGCTAAAGCATTGGTATCTGCTTGCACTTTATCCTCTTCTTTTAACCGTTTGGCTGCATCTTGAAAAATACCAGTGATATCCGATAAAATACTCCAATTTTCCATTTTGGCATCACTCACAAAACCTTTGCCTTGCAAAACATCTCCTTCTTCGCTCACCACTCTCACATAGCTTTCTGTTTTCACTAAGTTGTCTTTTTTATGCCACAATAAAGAATCGGCTCGGACCGAAGCACCTGTAGGGGTGTATGCAAAAACATGTCCATAAGCAAAAACATAGCTCATGCTCATATCCAGCGTTCCAGAGTCTGCCCTTAAAAAAGCCACTTTCTTTCCTAATGAGTCATAAATATCTACTAAAATAGGCCGTGCAAAGACTTTATCGTTAGAAGCCCATCGCTCTAAGTATGCCGTTTTTAATTTCCAAGATAAAAATTCACCCTCATAAAAATCCAACAAGGTGGTATCGTTAAATAACATCATAGGCCTTTCCACAGAAAGCCATGGTTCCTCTTCGATGCTTTCGCAGGCGAACAATAAAATAAGCCATAAAAGCAACAGCACTTTTACATAAATAAAAGAGACTCGTTTTGATTTTATTTGTTCTTTTTGAGCATCCATAGTGAACCAAACTTATAAATTTATACTCCACATTTAAAAATTCAAATATTGAAGCAAATTAATATCGGCAGGAATCCATTGGATTTCCTTTAATTCTTCTTTTAAAAGCCACTTTGCAGCACTATGCTCCAATAAAACAGGCTTTCCTTTTAAAATACTACAAAAATAAGTATGCATAACCAAATGAAAGTCAGGATAGTCGTAATGGATGGTGTGGATATAAGATTTTACAGCAATTAAAACACCTAACTCTTCTTGAATTTCTCGAATCAAGGCTTCTTCTAGGCTTTCACCTTTTTCTGGCTTTCCGCCTGGAAACTCCCAAAAACCTTTAAATTCTCCAGACGCCCTTTGCGTGGCTAAGACCCTTTTTCCTTGTTGAATGACAGCCGCTACGACTTCGATTTGTTTCATTTTTTTATAACTCTAGTGCTTGTAAAAACTCTTTTATTTTGACTTCGATAAGCTGCCACTGGCCTGTTTGCATCCATTCTACATTGAAGATGCTAGCACCAAAAGCAAACAAATTGGCTCCAGCTTTTTTATAATCGAGAGCATTCGACGCACTCACTCCACCGCAAGCCATCAAGGGAATATCTTTTAATGGGCCTCTAAGGTCTCTAATATAAGAAGCCCCTCCCATGCTAGAAACAGGGAAAACTTTAACATAAGTAGCCCCCAAAGTATAAGCCAACTCGATTTCGGTGGGAGTCAAAGCCCCGGGAATTATAGGAATTCTTTTTTCTACACAGCTTTTTATCACTTCAACACTAGTAGTGGGGGTGACGATAAAGTCTGCTCCTGCGTTTATAGCTGTTTCTAAGTCTTTTAAATTTCGAACAGTGCCTGCACCTACATAGATGCCTTTTGAAGAAGCTTGTTTTTTTAAATTTTTAATAATCTCTGGTGCATTCTCCGTATTCATGGTCACTTCGATTACTTTTAAACCTGCTCGATCACATGCTTCGATGCATTCGCTTTCTTGACCTAAGAAAATTCCCCGTAAAATACCTATTACAGGTGTGCGTGTGAGTGTTTTTTTGAACATAAATCCTCTAAAGTTTTTCTAATAGCATTTGTAACTTTTCAATCTTCTTTACCTTGACTTTTATAATTTAAAAAAACAAAAAAAAGAAATTCCACTAAAAAGTGCTGGGTGTCTATAAGCTATAAAATTCATATTATTGATTTATGTGTTTTAAATTGTTTCTTTTCTTCAAAAACCAGGCGTGTGTGAGACTTCAATAAAAATTGATTTTTTATTTCGATGACTGGTGTGCAAAAAATGCACCTGCTTTATTCAAATCTCAAGGCTTCTACTGGGTCTAATCGACTGGCCTTTTTCGCAGGGTACCATCCAAAAAACACCCCCGTAGCAAAACAAACTCCAAAACTAACCACAATACTAGTAAAAGAAACACTCATAGGCCAACTTAAAATTTCTTGTACTAATTTTGAGGCGATAAGTCCAAAAAAGATTCCCACCAAGCCTCCTAATAAACTAATCATCACCGATTCTAATAAAAATTGATATAAAACATCTTTTCCTCTGGCTCCTATAGCCATTCGAAGCCCTATTTCTCGAGTGCGTTCCGTGACCGATACATACATGATATTCATAATCCCTATGCCTCCAACCAGCAAACTAATCCCGGCGATGGCCGTGAGGACCACAGAGAGCAATTCAGAGGTGCTGGTCATCATTTCGATCATTTCTTCTTGAGTCCTGACCCTAAAAGGTTCGGTGGGCTTGGTCCAATGACGGCGTTCTTTTAAGAGTGCTAAAACCTCTTCAGTGGCCTCTGCTGCGTAGCCTTCACCTATGGAGTTTGCATAAATAGTGCGGATTTCATTGGTGGCATTCATTCGTCGCATCACTGTGCGATAGGGTGCAAGGATCACATCGTCTTGATCTTGCCCAAAACCTCCAGCGCCTTTTTCTTTTAAAACGCCAATCACTTTTAAAGGTATGTTTTTGTATCGAATGCTTTTGCCTATCGCTTTTGTCCCAGCAAATAGATTTTTTTCTACCGTTTTCCCTATCACACATACCTTGGCCATTCTATCCAGTTGATCGTCAAACATCACCCCATCTTCGATTTGATAGTTTCTAATCTCAAGGTAGTCTTGACTCACACCGCTCAAAGATACAGGCCAGTTATTATTGCCCACTACCGCTTGTGCATTTGCAGAAACCAAAGGAGACACATCTTTGATCCAAGTGGCGTGTTCTTTTAAATAAAAAAGATCTGCTTCTTCTAGAGTTTCTGTAGAACTCGCTGCATCTAATTGCACGGGCCCCCTTCGAGAAGAATTTGGAGTGATAGTCAATGCATTGGTGCCCATTGAGGTCATTTGCTCACGAATGGATTTTTTAGAACCTTCTCCCATAGCGACCATGGTGATCACAGCCGCCACACCAATGACTATCCCTAAAACCGATAAAAAGGTACGCATACGGTTTCTAAATAAAGCTTTTAAAGCCACTTTTAATAAAGAAGAAAAACGCATATCACTGGCTCATTTCTGCATAGGCATCGGTGGGGGGCAAGTTTCTGAGAGCTTCTTGTGCACTCTGCACACTTTGGTTATAAACATCCTTTTGTAACAAGCCATCTCTAAATGTGATAGTCCTCTTTGCAAAAGCAGAAATATCGGGTTCATGAGTTACAAATACAATGGTTTTCCCTTGATGGTTTAGATTTTGAAACAAATGCATAATCTCATAGCTAGTTCGGGTGTCTAGATTTCCCGTGGCCTCGTCGGCAAGGATCACCACAGGGTCATTCACAAGGGCTCTAGCAATAGCGACTCGTTGCTGTTGGCCACCAGACAGTTGATTGGGTTTATGGTCTAAGCGACTCTCTAAACCCACCATTTTCAGTGCTTCGACAGCTCGTTCTCGTCTTTCTTTGACTGGAATTTTTGAATTATAAAGCAAAGGAAGCTCCACATTTTCTACAGCCGATGTCCTGGCGAGTAAATTATAACTTTGAAACACAAAACCTATTTTTTGATTGCGAATTTTGGCTAAATCGTCTCTTTTCAAGGTATCCACACTCACCCCATCTAAAACATAGCCCCCAGAACTAGGCTTATCCATACCCCCTAAAATATTCAACAAAGTTGTTTTGCCAGAACCACTGGTCCCCATAATGGTCACAAACTCACCCGCACACACATCAAAACTCACTCCTTTTAAAGCATGCACCACCTCTTCTCCCATTTGAAAACTTCGAAAAAGGCTTTGGACAGAAAGGATAATTTGAGGCTCACTAAGTTTCATCATTAAAAGTTAGATGTTTCAAGGGCAAAAAAGTTCCATTTTATACAAAAAAAATAAAAATGAGCTTCATTATCGAAAAACACAGCCTTCACCTCTAACACAAACTCGATTTTCATCGATACTTCAAAAATAAATTCAAGGCTCAAAAACTAATCCAAAAAGCTAAGAAAAGTTTCTTTTGTATTGAAGTTTCAGAAGCGCCTGGCTCAGTTTTCACTCAATTTATTGCTAGCCTCTTTATTTCATAGGATCACGCCTCTACCCAAAGTTTCAAAACTTTCTTTCTCACAGCCTCCATTAAAATGCCAGTCCATCAAAAATCATGCTTTACTTTAAAAAATATAACATAGATTGATTAGAAGGAGAAACTCAATGAAAGCATTTTACCTGATTATCTTTATTTTTGTAAATACACTCAGTGCAGAAATCATAAGTGTAGACTTTGAAAAGCATCCAGAAGGAAACTACACCAATGCTATGGCCAAAACAGACTTTGAATCTTTAAAAGGAGCTTCTAGTTGGTATGCCATGGAACAAAACAACGGAGAAAATGCAAAAATCATCTCTGATGACAAAGAACACGGGCAAGTTTTACAATTACGATATCCTGCAAATTGTTTGGGCCCCAATGACAGCCCTATTGCCTGTGCCGGGCAAATAAAACAAGCCTTACCCTTTAAATCCAAAGAAGTGTGGCTGAGTTACGATGTACTTTTTGAAGAAAACTTTGATTTTGTTAAAGGAGGGAAATTACCAGGACTGTGTGGAGGAAAATGCTACACAGGTGGCAACAGGCCCACCACAGGCGACGGTTGGAGCGCTAGAATCATGTGGCGAGCAGATGGCAAACTAGTCCAATACCTTTATTTCAAAGACCAAGCCTCTGAATATGGAGATGACGCCAAATGGGACTTAAACAATCAAATAGAGCAAAAACAAATCACACCGGGAGTTTGGCACCGATTCAAGACCAAAATCACCTTGAATACCGTCCACACAGAAGGCCAAGGTCAAAAAAACGGAAAAATTAAAAGCTGGTTTGATGATGAACTTGTTTTAGATTTGGACACACTACTTTTGGTGGACTATGACGAGCAATGGATCGATGTTTTTTATATTTCTACCTTTCACGGAGGGAGTGATGCCAGCTGGTCTCCAAGCATAGATAGTTACGCTCGCTTCGATAACTTTGTGATTTCTACCGACTCTATCCCTCTAAATATTTTAAAACCCAAAATCAAAAGACAAAGCCCAACACCCTCTATAATTCTTGGAAATTCAAGCATCCCAATAGAATCGCTAAAAGAAGATACCTATTTTGAATTTTACTCGCTTAAAGGAGATAAAATACAAGAAAAACTTTACAAGAAATTTTCCACTCAAATACAAAGTCCTAAAAACAGAGGACTTTATATACTTAAAACAAAGAGAAAATAAAAAACTTAAAGGATAGCAATTGCTAAAAAAGCTAAGACTTATAAAGTTTTAGCTTCAAAAGGACTAAAATATGCCTTCAATAATGATCTTTTTAGTTTAAAAAGAATTAAAACCCTCTATTCACAGAAGGCTTTATTTCTCGAAAACAGCATCAATGACCTTGTAGTAAGCTTTCGATATAAATCAAATGCCTAGCTCTTTGGCCACAGCAAAAATCCCGCGTTTAGAAATAGTGCGGATTCCAGCGGCACTCACACGGAGAGTCACCCAGCGATCTTCTTCGGGGATGTAAAAACGCTTCTTTTGTAGATTAGGAAGCTGCTTTTTTAATTTTTTGCGTTGAGAGTGAGAAACCATATTCCCAACTAGACCGGCTTTTCCGGTAACTTCACAAATTCGGCTCATAAAAGACTCCAATTTTTAGACAGTGCAATTTTAGTTATTTTTTTGTTTTGTGTCAATCTTGAAGTTCAATTGGCAGGTTAAATTTTGTATTTTCCACTAAAGTTACCCGATTTTCTAGCTCTACATTGGAAAAATGGTCCTTGATCCACTCCACCACTTCTTGAACCAAGACCTCTGGTGCACTGGCCCCACTAGAAAGCCCCACAGATTTTACCCCCACAAACCAAGTAGGATTAATATCTTCTACAGAGTCTATCAAATAACTGGGGATGCCTTTTTCTGTCCCTAATTCTCGCAATCGACTAGAATTAGAAGAGTTAGGAGAGCCCACTACCAACAATAAATCGACCTCTTTTGATAGTTCTGCCACTGCCTTTTGACGATTTCCTGTAGCATAACACAAATCCCCCGCCGCAGGCCCCACTATTTTTGGAAACTTTTCTTTGAGGGCTTTAATAATATGTGCTGTTTCAGCTACAGACAATGTTGTTTGAGTAATATACGCTAAAGATTGATCGTCCTTAAAGTCTAATTTTTCAATGTCTTTTTGATTTCGAATCAAGCTTATA
>JAAYJH010000084.1 GCA_012523035.1 Fibrobacter sp. | reverse complement strand
TTTCTCTTTACTACGCATATAGAAAATATAGGTTATTATGGGAGAATAGAGACATTTTTTTCAAAATAAGAGTAAAAAGAAGACACCACTTTACCGAATTTAGCCAATGAAAAACCAACTTTTTTGAAGAATATAAGCACCAAAGATGATACTGCGAAGAGATGCTTTCCAAAAAGGACAACGGACGGGGCACTTCTCCATATTCATCTGTTTTAACGGTAATTTTACGATTTGGATTTTTTTGGCCCACAAAGACGAGTTTTTTGTGAGTTTGAGGCACATCTTGGAAATTAGTATAAGAAATATTTAAAACAGCGTGTGTTTTACTAGGAACTAGATCTTTCGCAAAAAGAGAGGCAAATAAAGCCAAAATTAAAGGAATTATACGCATAAAAACTCCAAATTCATGAATTAAGGTTGTTTTTTCTCAACAGACACACAAAAAAAACAACAAAAACTATTATAAAATAGCTTCTTATTTTAATGAAGTTAAAATTATCCATTAAAAAAAAATGGATTTAATTCTAATTTTGACTTCGATTTTACAATTCGCTTGCATTAATATTACAAGCATACTTTAATTTTGTCATAGAAACTCAAACAGGAGATAAATAATGACTCATCTAACAAAAAAAGTAACCCTTGCGTTATTAGGACTAGGATTTCTAGTCAATACCTATGCTGCAGACGGTGACTTTAATTTAACTGGAACCATTCAAACTCAAGGTGAAATGTCCTTTAAGGATGATGACAAAGTCTTAGACAAGTTTTGGCTAAGAGCAAACTTTGGTGGAAAATATAGTTCTGAAAACTTCGATGCTCAAATCAATATCCGTATGTTCGCTCCTAATTTTGGAAATACCATTGAAGAAAAAAACTATGACAAGATTACTGCTGATGTTTACTGGGCAAACTATAAATGGGTATTAGGAGGCGATAAACTCAATCTTAAATTAGGCCATTGGAAAACGGACTGGAGTGAAGGTGGTAACTTTGGTACCTATATTGACGCCGCTCTAAAAAACAGAGGCCTCTTAGCTCGCGACTATGCTCATGACGCATTTGAATTAGGTTGGACTCGTGGAATCTCTAACTTAAACGTGATGTTAGCGACCACCAGCAACACCTTCAGCACTGGCTACGTTCGAGTTGAAGAAAACGTTAAATTCAGCTTCCCATTAGAATTGAAAGCAGCCTATCGCGTGAATGCCATTGATGCTATGACAAAGCCTGCTGTGCAAACACACCGCGTCGCAGCAAAAGCAGTTTATTCCATCATGAAAGACTTAAAAATATATGGTGAAATCGGATTATTAAAAACAGGTGAAAATAGCGTCGTTGATTCTGCCTCTATTGTAAACGCAATCGCTGTTGCTCCAGAATATGATCAAGGTTCCACCTATTTACCTTTTTACGTTGGTGTAAATATTCCTACAGCAGGGATTCTTGATGGTTTAATGCTCGAAGCAGAATACCTAAAGAACAGAGATGAAATCACAAAGGATGCTGATGACTTTGCCTACACTATTTCTTTAATAAAGAAACTTGGTAAAGCAAAAGCACAATTAAATATCTACTCTGGAAACGAATTGAAGGCTGAAGAAGTTACAGTCGCTCTTCGTATTACGACCACAATTAAGTAATTGTATTTTTTTGATTCAAATAAGCTCCGATTTTCATCGGGGCTTTTTGTTTTTTTCATGTATATATGGTTTTTACATTTAATCACAATAAATGCTATGGTTGACGGAAATTGTTTTTTTCATTGCGTCTTTATTTAATATCAAAACCACTGTTATTGATTGAAATGGCTGTTATCTCTTCGCTTGGTTGACTTTATTTCGTTTTTTTCATTAAACATCATTAATACTGTGGTTGACGGAAATGATTTTACTTTCTCACTCAGTTGATTTCCAATAACATGAACGCTTATGCTTCAGCATTTTACGTGAGACTTAGCACTTCAAGTGCTTTAGTCGGAACCATGCAGAGCTCTCCTTATGTGAGAATGATACCCTTTGGGTAATGATACCCTTGTGGGAAACACGAATGCTTGCTTTGGCATGAAAAAAGCCGACTTTGGATTAAAGGATATTGCAAAGAGATATTTTTCAAAAAGGAGAATGGACGAGGCAATAAAGAGAAGCATCTTCAACCACATCGTTTCCTATACGAATATTTCCCGTTGTCACAAAAGTAACA
>JAAYJH010000083.1 GCA_012523035.1 Fibrobacter sp. | reverse complement strand
GATAAAAATGCTTCTGGTGTAAATGGAGTAAAATATACAAAAGAATCAATCGATAAACTCTTTAAATGTTGGGGGCTATAATGAAAAAAACACTCATTTTTCTTTTTTTTACTATTTATTTTTCGTCGTGTGGAAAAACTGATGATTATGGGCCATCATACGAGCCACTGTATTTGAATGAGACAGATGTGGATGTTTTATTTTTGTTTAAGGATATGGAGTCGTACTCACAAAACTCTGGTGAGGTGCTGATTCATCCTATGGATACCATATATTGCTTGCCAGGTGGAAGATTTCCATTGCTTCAAAAAAGCGGCCTTCGGTGGAGTGGTAAATTACCTTTTTATGATATTAAACTTATTTTTAATCCAGAAACAGATTCCTCAAAGTGCCTTTATTTTGAAGGCGATCCAATAAAGGAAAATGATATCCGAAGCTTTTCTTCCTATGAAAATATTGGAAGGTGTAAATTCTGTGTAGTCCGTGCTATGGCTTATCCATATGGGATGCTTTACCGAATCACAGACGATATGCTCCAAGAGGCCGTCCCTTGTGATTGAAGTAGGTTTTAACAATGTTTATATTGAAACAGCTATCTTTCAAAACAAAAAATCAAGTTCCATGAAAAACTACTTGAAGGACAAATACCCCTCAGGAAAAAATGGACGAAAATATACCAGTTCTGATTTGGATGCATTATTTAAATGCTGGAGGCTGTAAAGAAAGAAATACTATTTGCTTTCCTCTTTAAAGTTTCATCTTGTACGGAATGGTATAATGACGAAGGAGTGAAGTTCTCACTTCAATAAAAAGCCAGGCGTGTGTGAGACTTCATTTCAATAAAAATTTAAAAAGGTGCTGCTTTGATGGGTTTTTGCGTTTTTTTTTGCCGATTTTGCAAGAATTTAAGATTTTATTGATGTTTTAGCTCAGATTTTGCAAGCTACTTAAACTCGAATTTTGAGAGCCTCGGTATTTTTATTGCTTGATCGTTTGAATACTCATACAAAAAAAAAGACCTAATAATAGGTCTTTAAAAGGTGAGTGATCGGACTCGAACCGACGACAACCAGAATCACAATCTGGGACTCTAACCAACTGAGCTACACTCACCACGAAACTGAAGTCAAATATAATAAAGAGATTCCATTTTTAAAGGGTGAATCAGTCGTCTGTATTTTTTTTACTCATGATTCGAATGAAATTGGCTCTTTTAAAGTCATTTCTATGTTCCATACAAAAACGAGGGTAAACAAATTGTTTAGGAAAAACTTTCATGTTAAATTTAAAATCGCAACCATCTAAACAGCATTTGAAGGGAAGTTCCATTATTTCCGTGTAGTTATGCCTAAAAACAATGTTTTTTGCTTCAATATCTTCAATTTCTTTTTTTGGTTTTTGTCGCTGTTTAATGTCTCTATGCAATTCACAGTATTTAGCGATTGGATGGCCCCAAAATTCTTTTCCACAGCCGGGTTCTTGACAAACTTTGAGTTTAATTCGCTTCTTTTTTTTGTACTTAGGTAATTGCATTTTAGCTCCAAGAGGTAAAATTAGAGTATGTCAAAGCATGACACTACATGTGCCATTGAGAGATTTTACGACATTTCATTGTAAATTTAGTAAAAAAGACAAAAAAAACAAATACTTCTGAATTAAAGTGGAAAATTACCGTTTTAGTTCGTTTTACAGGTATGAATTTCATCTTGTTTTTATTTCTTTTATTAGGTGGCTTTTCTTCTTGCCAGTTTAGTTCTATTACAGACAAAGTTCCACTTCAACTTCACTTTTTAGATGTTGGTCAAGGCCTTTCTGTGCTTTTTGAGTACGAAGGCCGTTTTGCCCTTTGGGATGTTGGTTCAGATTCTTTGGGGTTTTTAGATACACTGCGTCATTATGGAGTAGATACTCTGGAGTGGGTAGCCTTTAGCCACTGGCATCGCGACCATGCGGGTGCTTTTTTAGAATTTCCAAAAAGTCTCCGATCTAAAGATATTGTGTTAAAACAAGTTTATTACACAAAAGACACTGCATTTGGCTTTGTTTCGGATAGTATTTTTTCAATTTTGAAGTCTTTTCAAATAAAACATCGAGAAATACAAAGGGGAGACACCTTATTTTTTGTAGAAGGTCTTCAGTTTAAGCTTTTATGGCCTCCAGAACACCCTATTTATGGAGGGAATGGTGCTAGTGGCGTTTTGTATATTAGTGATTCTATGTCTAGGATGCTTTTAATGAGTGATTTAGAGGAAAAGGAAGAAAAAGAATTATTGCAACTAAACCCCAATTTAAGGGCAGACCTATTGCAAGTAGGTCATCATGGCTCGCACACTAGTTCTTCTATTCAATTTTTATCTCAAGTAGCCCCCAAAGAAGCCGTTATTAGTGTTGGTGAAAAGAATCCTTATAGACACCCTTCTCCGGAAACATTAAAAAAATTGAATCTAATATTACCAGATTCTTCCTTTTTACATAGAACTGATTTAGAAGGTACTTTAAAATGCTTATGGTATAAAAATTTAGGCTTTTGGTTTAAATAATTTTCTATCTTCTAAAGTTATATGATACATACTACGCATATTCCAGTAATGGGTATTAGCTATACAATAGATACCCCTATACGAGTGGCTCCATTTGGAATCGACTCTACCATTTCTTTAGTGGATAATTATTTATTAGAAGATCTTAGAGCTTACTATAGTCAATTACACCAACTCCCATATAAAAAAATCCCTCGAAACGAAGAGGATGGCTGTGCTAAACGAGTGACAGCTTATTTGAATATGGTGCATTTGTTGGCCACCAAACGATTCAAAGAGATAAAACAACTCCCTTATGAAGTGGGTAACGATAAAGAGAAGTATTTTAAGTTGCTTCCAGTTTCACATCCTTTAAGGCTTGAATTTGAAAAAATTATATCACAAGAGCCTAGTGAAAACAGGAGTCTAGCTGAAGCAGCATTGAATGAAAAAATGTATATGGGCTCTATCGATGTCAATATTATGGTAAAATTGGATTACAAAGAGGTCGCACACGATGCTCTTCGTGGTTTTGCCAATTCTGACATTCAACACGGAGCTATTGTTTTTAGTACGGGTGTAAACTTAGGTTTATTTAAAGATTTGGTTCAATACCCTGATTTTTATCGTACTAAAGAAGGGCTTAAAAAGCGAATTATACTGAAAATATCCGATTATCGTTCTGCATTAGTTCAAGGGAAATTTTTAGCGAAAAGAGGCCTAGAAGTTTATGAATTTAGGGTAGAATCTGGTTTAAATTGTGGTGGGCATGCCTTTGCTACTCAAGGAATTTTACTTCCTGTGGCTTTAGAAGAGCTCAAGCAAAAAAGAGACACGCTTTCTAAAACATTCTATCCACTCCTCAAAGAATTTTATGAAACAAACGGCATGGATTCTAGCCTCCTAGATCCAAATCGAGAAGCTCGTTTTACTGTGCAAGGTGGTATTTCAAATAGTGGTGAAAATAGAAGGATGCTGGAATATTTTGGAGTGGATGGTACCGGATGGGGGACTCCTTTTCTAACCGTCCCCGAAGCATGCCAACTCGACGAAAACACTCTTGAACTTTTAAGAAAAGCAAAAGCAAAAGACTTATATATTAGCGATGCGTCTCCTATTGGTGTTCCTTTTAATAACATCTTTGGGAGCACGGCCGAGCGTGAGAGACTTAAAAACATTGAATCTGGTTCTTCAGGATTTCCTTGTGTGAATGGGTTCTTGCGCTCTAACACGGAGTTCACAGAAGAGCCTATTTGCACGGCTTCTAAAGAGTATCATAAACTTAAAATAGCACAAATTCAAAGTTCTGACAAATCCATCGAAGAGAAAAAAGAAGAGATTAAAAAAGTCCAAGCCAAAGAGTGTATTTGCTATTTTTTAGGCAGTCCTATTCGAATTGCCTTTGGAATAAAAAAGCCCGCTCAAGTTCCCGTGTCCATATGTCCGGGGCCCAGTTTGGCTTTTTTCAATGGTCCTTATACTTTGTTAGAGATGATGGGGCACATATATGGTCACGGTCCTAATTTAACACCCGACAACAAGCCTCACTTTTTTGCCGAAGAAATTCGCTTATATGTAGAGTGGTTTGTAAAAGAAGCTAAAAGTACCACTTTAGAATATGCAAAATGGTTACACCAAGCGGCTTTGAATTTGTATGAGAACTTAGATTATTGCTTGAGTTTTTTAGAAAAAAAGGCTTACCCTCGTGAAAACATACAAAGCATTGGAGAAGCCGTTTCTCATTACAAACCAATATTGGTCTCTGCTCACAATGCTTTAAAGTTTAAGTTCCAAAACCAATTCTAGCTTGAAAGTGCACAATAGATGGGTCTTTGGCATTGACTCCAAACATTAAAGCATGAAATTTAGAGTTTTTAAAACGGATGATTTTTATTTTTTCGTCGTAAGCTATTTGAGAAATAAAGTTAATTTGAATGGACCTAAGGCTTCTTGTTTTTAACTCTTCTAAAGAAAATGCATCTAATATCCAATCTACATATCGGCAGTGATTGACATGTTGATTTAAATCTAAATCGCTATAACGAGCGTGTTTTTTTAGGACTTCTACGGGTTCAGTGCCGGGTTCTAGTATAGATAGCATTTGAGGGAGAGCGTCTTTATTTTCAAAGATTGGAGGGGGGAAGGGTGAAAGAGTAGGGTCTTCTGCCTTTCCTGTTTTTAAATTGACTAATAACCAAGAGGATGTCCCTTGAGCAATGGAGTTTCCCATAGCATCTTGAATTAAATAATCTTTAAGTGTCACTTTGTTTTTATAATAACCCTTAGTCCAAGTGGATATATTTAATTTTTCTCCCCAAAGAGGTGTGTGATGAAGTCTTAGTTTTATTCTAGAAATAGCATAAGTATAACCGTGTTTCACCATTTTCCATATTCCATAGCCATTTTTTTCTGCATCAGAGATGACCGTTTCTTCCATAAATCGAAATAAATTAGAAACTCGAAGTCGGCTATGGTGATCACAATCAGAAAATCGAACAGAAAATGTTTTAGTAGTAATTTCAGGATTCATAAGTTTCTCAGCATTTAAAGAATAAAGTATAAACTCTTAAAATAGAAGAAATAAAGCAATGTTTTTTATTTAGAGCTGAATTTTTGAAATTCTATAGAATGAATGTGCTCAAAATAATGAAATAAGGAGTTTTTTTTTGTAAAGTACTGACTTTATACTTTATAATGTATAAATTTAATATATGAATTTTTCTACTTCTTTTTCTAGTTCTTTAGTTTTGCCCGCGTTTTCTGATTTTAGTGGTGTTTTGAAACTCCCTGGATCTAAAAGTTTATCTAATCGAGCCTTGTTGCTTGCTGCTTTAGCTAAGGGAGAAACTAAACTCTATAATTTGCTAAAAAGTGATGATACTCGTTATATGTGTACCGCTTTAAAAAACTTAAATTATAATATTTTATGCATGGAAGAAATCAATGAATTTGTGGTACAGGGTAGTGCGGGTCCAGTGCAAGCCAGTGCTGCGGACTTGTATTTAGGGAATGCGGGGACTGCGATTCGTTCTCTTTGTGCCGCCCTTACTTTGGGGCATGGTGAGTTTCGTTTGAGTGGTGAAGAGCGGATGACCGAACGGCCTATTAAAGATTTGGTGAATGCTTTAGTGGATTTGGGAGCAAATATTCAATACGAAGTGTCCGAAGGTTATCCACCTATAATTATACGAGCCAATGGCCTTCGAGGGGGCACAGTCAAACTTCGAGGCGATATTTCGAGTCAATTTTTAACGGCATTATTGATTAGTGGTCCTTATGCTCAAAATCCCTTACACATAGTTATGGAGTCCGAACTAATCTCAAAACCTTATATTGATTTAACCATAGATATTATGGCTCAATTTGGGGTAGAAGTCGAACACCACGATTATCGGGAATTTATAGTGCCCAAGGGAGTGTATGTGTCTCCACAACAGTTTTATGTAGAAGGGGATGCCTCTTCGGCTAGTTATCCTTTGGCTGGAGCCGCTATCACTGGTGGAACTGTTCGAGTCGAGGGAGTTGGAGCTAGGAGCAAGCAAGGAGATGTTCAATTTGCAGAAGTATTGCAGAAAATGGGTGCCACCATTAAAATGGGAGAGGACTGGATAGAGTGTACAGGCCCCAAAGGTCCGTTAAAAGCGGTAGACTTAGATTTAAATCATATTCCAGATGCAGCTATGACTGTAGCTGTTTTGGCTCTGTTTGCAGACGGGGTATCTACCATTAGAAATATAGGCAGTTGGCGTGTAAAAGAAACAGATCGTATTGCTGCTTTGAGTGCCGAGCTTCAAAAAGTTGGGGCAACTGTATATAGTGATATAGATAGTATTCAAGTCACTCCTCCTCAAAAACTAAAAGAAGCCTCTATAGAAACATACAATGATCATCGTATTGCCATGTGTTTTAGTTTAGTGTCTTTGGGAGGTGTTTCTATTAAAATTTTAGACCCCTCTTGCGTCAATAAAACCTACCCACAATATTTTCAAGATTTTTTGAAATTAGCAAAATAGAGAGTAAGAGATGCTTAAAAGTCTTTTAGCGTTTCTTTTTTTATCGAATTTTGCGTTTGCGGCTCTTCAAGGACAAAGCTTTCAAGCTTATGTGGATTCTTTGGTCCCAGGAGCTAAATTAGGGCTTTCTCTTCGATCTGTTCAAAAAAATAAAAGCCTTTTAGATATAAGAGGGGATGAGTTTTTTATTCCTGCAAGCACTTTAAAAACCTTAACGACAGCCACCGCTTTGTACTTTTTACCTCTTTCTTACGAGCCCAAAACGAGTCTCCACTTAGAAGGTAGTGTGCAAAAGAATGTTTTTGTGGGGAATCTTCGTTTTTATGGCGAAGGAGATCCAAATTTTTCGGGTCGATATTTTAAAGATGCTTTTTTTATGTTCAAGCAAATGACTGACTCTTTGAAAAGTCTTGGAATTACCAAAATACATGGAGATTTAATAGCAGACACTTCTTTTTATACAGGGCCTCGTCGTCCAGAACATTGGAAATCCAACTATTATGATGCTTGGTACGGAGCAGAGGTCTCTCCTCTTAGTTTTAACGATAATTGTGCCTTGATTCGTTTAAAACCGGGTGAAAAAGTAAATGATTCCGCTACTATAGAGGTGCTTCCAGATGTTGATTTTGTTAAAATTATAAACCATTTAAAAACCGTTCCAGGAAGAACAAAAAAATGGAAATACAGTTTAGATAAAGAAAAGGCTCTTATCACTATCACTGGACAAATAGGTGTCAATGTAGATTCTGCAAGCCTTGTGCTCCCAGTTCGAAATCCAGCAGCTTACTTTTTAAGTGCATTTCAAAAAACTCTAGCAGACGAGGGGATTGAGTATATACACGATCCTAATATGTCGGGTGGGATTGAAATCAAAGCTTTTTCTTTTTCAGTGGTTCCTTTTTTAAGTGTTTTAGATGAAATCAATCAAAGGAGTCAAAACTTACACGCTGAAATGTTATTTAGAAATATTGGCAAACAGTTTTTTGGTGAAGGCAGTGTTAAAGGTGGCAAAAAAGCCGAAGAATATTTTCTATCAAAAATAGGGCTTTCATACCAAGATTTTGAAGTTTTTGATGGAAGTGGTCTATCTCCCTTAAACAAAGTGAAGCCGTCTGTGGTGAGTGAATTGCTTTCAAAAATGGCTCGTTCTCCTTATTCGTATTATTATATTGAGAGTTTTGCAAGCCCAAACATTGGCACTGGCAGCCAACGGATGTCTTCTTTAGAAGCCCCCTCTCAAACACGATTTAAGACAGGTTATATCGGGGGAGTGCATGCTTTAGTGGGCTATATCTTCACTCTTCCAGGAGACACCCTCAGTTTAAGTGTTTATTTGAATGACACTGGCAAAAACCCTGATCATAAACTCAAAGATGTTATAGACACTATTTGGTCTCGAGTGGTGACAAAAACCAACGAAAACTACAGCTCACTACTTGAAGCCAAAAAATTATGGTTAGATGCTCAAGAGGTTAAAGGACTTGAAGCTCGTCTAGACTATTTTTCAAAATCTTTTTTAAATCGTCCTTATTTGCTTGGTCCAATGGGCGAAAGCTATTTGGATTCGATAGACTCCAAAGCTCTTATTCACTTGGACTCCATGGATTGCGTGACCTATATAGAGCATAGTTTAGCCTTGGCTTTGTCTATTCACGAAGACTCCATCTTCAATACACTCCAAAATATTCGATACACCAAAGGTGAAATTAGTTATTCAAATCGAAAACATTATTTTGTAGAGGACTTTCTAAAAGAAGGGCGTTTTGCAGAAATTCGTCGTTTTGAAAATGAAGCGGTGATTTTTAGAAAACTTCCTAAAACACAATTTTTTGCTAGCAAAAAAATAAAATATTCCGGAGAAGATCCAGAGACAGAGATACCCCATTTGCCTTTTAAGGAAGCCCTTGATTTTGCAAAAAACATTTGGGATTTCGATTTTAGCGTTTGGGGAGTGGCTTTTATTGGCAACTCATCCAAAATCGATGTGACTCACACTGGATTTTTAATCTTGAAACCAGGAGAAAAACCAATACTTCGTCATGCATCTCAGTTGAAAAAACGAGTGGTGAATCAAAGTTTAGAAGAATATTTAAAACAAAGAAAGGGAAAAACTCCAGGAATAGTTGTCTTTGAATTTCTAAAAAAATCCTAGTTTACAATCCAAGGCTTAATAAAATGTGGAGTTTGTAAGTTTTAGATTGAGCCTTAAAAACGCTAAAGGCATCGGGTTCCCAATCATAAATATCCATTGCAAAGGCGTCTCCAATTTTGGATTCTGCTTTTTCTATGTCATTCCAATCTATTTTTGGGATATGATAATAGCGAATAGACCCCTTGGCTTCAGAAACCAAAGGGTGTTTTATTAACAGTTGTTGAACACAGTCGTAAGCCGAATCGCCTGTGATCTCGATCTTATTGAACAAGCAATTTGGTTTTAAAAAAGTGATCAAGTCTTTCACTTCTGTTTTTAAAAGAGCCTCACCCCCAAAAAAATCTAAAAGTCCTTTGACCACTTTAGAGTTGGTCTCCAAAAGAGGGTTTTCTTTTTGGATGATTTTGAGGATGTGCTGTCTTTTCATGGTGGAGTGACTAAGCTTCTTTGTTTTTTAAATACCAACGAATAAGATTGTTTGTACTTGAATCGTGTTGAAGCTCCACATTGGGGTCGCTTTCTCCTTTTTCTAACTCTGGAAGGATTTGGCTTGCCAATTGTTTTCCTAATTCTACACCCCATTGGTCATAGCTATTGATGTTCCAAAGCACTCCTTGCACAAAAATTTTGTGTTCATACATGGCAATAAGAGCACCGAGAGTTTTAGGGCATAATTTTTTCATCATGATGCTGTTGCTAGGTTTATTGCCTTCAAACACTTTGTGAGGAGCTAAAAACTCAATTTCTGCTGGAGATTTCCCGGCTTTTTTAAGTTCTTCACTGGCTTCAGAAAGGGTTTTACCATTCATTAAAGCTTCTGTTTGTGCAAAGAAGTTAGAAAGTAATTTGCGGTGATGATCTCCCACTTTATTTTGACTGTTGGCTGGAGCAATAAAGTCACAAGGGATCAATTTTGTGCCTTGGTGTATCAATTGATAAAAGGCGTGCTGACCATTGGTTCCGGGTTCACCCCATAAAATCGGACCCGTTTGATAGTTGATTTTTTGACTTTCTCTATCGACACTTTTACCATTAGATTCCATATCTGCTTGTTGAAAATAAGCAGCCAAACGGTGCAAGTATTGATCATAAGGCAACATAGCATAAGATTCGGCTTCAAAGAAGTTGTTGTACCACAGCCCAATCAAAGCTAAAACTACTGGAAGATTTTCTTGAATCGGTGCTTCTTTAAAATGTTGGTCCATTTCAAATGCACCTTGATGGAGTGCTTTGTAGTTTTCAAAGCCAATGCGAAGAGCAATAGGGAGTCCAATGGCAGACCACAAAGAGTATCGACCACCCACCCAATCCCAAAATTCAAACATATTAGCGGTGTCTATTCCAAATTCTGCCACTGCTTTGGAGTTTGTTGAGAGTGCCACAAAATGTTTAGCAATCGAAGAGGTGTCTCCATCAAAAACTTTGAGTACAGCTTCTTTGGCTGTGATAGCGTTGGTCATAGTTTCTTGAGTGGTGAAGGTTTTAGAAGCCACAATAAAAAGCGTTTCTTCTAAATTCACTTTTTTTAATGTCTCTACAATATGGGTACCATCTACATTAGACACAAAGAAGACTTCGGGAGCATCTTGGCCTGCATAAGGTCTTAGGGCTTCGGTCACCATCACAGGGCCTAAATCTGAGCCTCCAATACCGATATTGACAATGTTTCGAATGGTTTTGCCAGAATGTCCTAGCCACTTGCCACTACGAACCAAGTTTGTAAAACTTTCCATGTGTTTTAAAACTTCTTGAACTTTGGGCATCACATTTTCGCCATCCACTACAATTGCATCGTCTCCTTGGTAACGAAGTGCAGTATGAAGTACGGCTCGATTTTCGGTGTGATTGATTTTTTCACCAGAAAAATAATCGGATCTCATAGATTCAAAAGGGGTGCTTTTTAAAAAATCAAATAGCTTATTGAGTGTGTCTTGAGTGATAATGTTTTTGGAGTAGTCTAAAAACAAACCACATGCTTCGAGGCTCATTTTTTGGGCTCGTTGTGTGTCTTTAGCAAATAAATCACGGATATGCCATGTTTTAGCTTCTAGAAAGTGTTCTTCTAGTGCTTTCCATTCTTTTGATTCGGTGAAGAGGCTCATAATGCTCCTTAAAAGTGAAGGTTTTATAGCGAATCTACAAAACCAAAAAGATATAATACTCTAAATTTAGAAAATAAAAATTTTCAGAAAAGAATCTTTTGAATTGTAGTTAAAAAACAAAGTAAACACATCGTTTTTGAAGGGTTTTTAGGTTTTAATATTATTTGAAGCATGCGTTTCTTAAGGTGTTCAAACTTGAATCTCGAGAGCCTCAATTCAACGCCATTTTTTGTATGCATTTCGACACTTTCAGCGTAGTGTTTTTCACAGTATATTTCGGGCATACGCCCCAGCGTCATGGTGAGCATCGCGTGGCAACTCCTATGAGAAGTGCTCAGTATTTATGGATGAGCTACCTTTTTTAGTGTTTTTATGGCAACCATGCATTTCACATGAATGCCACGGGATAAAGCCCTCGCCATGATGATGAGTGGCTACTGTATCGTTTTTGGAGATGCCCCGTGTTTTATATTTACACGCTCATACGATGGATGCTGAATAGCTCCAAGCCAGGCGTGTGTGAGACTTCATTTTTACTAAAAATTCTATAAGTGAGAGACATTGCCGGTGTTTTGAATTATTTTTGACACCGCTTTTGTAGGATCACTGGGGTCGAGGATTTTTTTTGTAAAATGGAGCGCCTCGCTTTTTTCTATAAGACTCAAATTGTTGGTGTTGTTCTTGAGTGAGTAATTCATTAAAAAAACGCATGTCCGAAATACGCTGTGTGAGTCGTGACTCATTGAGCGTCAAGAGTTCTGATTTTAGGTGTTGAAGCTTTATGGAGTCGATTGGTTTTTTTGCCAATTCATTTTGGAGTTTTATTTCTGTGTTTCGGATTTTTTCAAAAAGAGCATGATGGATAGAATCGCTAGACAAAAAATGGGTGTCATATTTTTTAAGTTGCTCTTCTGTAAAATTCAAAGTAGAAGTCAATTTATTGTGTCTTCTGTGGGTGTTTCTTTCTCTTGATTTGTTTGTCCTTTTAGAGTTCATATGAGAGTTTCTTTGGTATCTGTCAGAGGCATGGAAGCGGGGTCCAGAAGCATGGGGAGATTCTATTTTAGATTCATGGGGATAGCCTCTATGCATCTTGGCAGAGTAAGGTGGGGCACTGAAATTTGTGAGCCAAGCACCGCCAAAAAAACCAGTTGAAAATGCAAGGATAATCACGCTTGCGATAAGGATTTTTGTGTTTTTATTCATATATATACCGCCTTTATTAAAATTCGTTCCAAATAGAAGTGGTCTCTTCGATGGCATCGCCTTCACCTAGAGAAGAATACCAGCTAAGGAATTCACTTTCTTCAATCAAAGAATCATCTGTGAGCCCAAAAGGAGGGGCTTGGACACCAATATATCCAATCAAGAGACTCCCTGTAAGGAAAAATAAACTGGCTGCTATAGAGAGTTTGGAATACAAAGAAAAGCGTCTCTTTTTCTTTTGATTTTTTTGCACTTGATTCAAAACTTTTTCAAATGAATCTGGAAATACCTGCTGTTTTGTGATGGAATTTAGGTCAAACATGAGCAAACTCCTTGGAATATGATGGGGTTAGGATTTGTTGTAGTTTTTGTTTAGATCTAGAGAGCCTAGATTTGACAGTGCCTTCGGGAATATCAAAAAGTGAGGCTAAATCCTTAATTTCTAAACCTTCTACTTCTTTTAGCCAAATCAAACTTCGCATTTCAGGGCTTAAAGTGTTCAGTGCTTTTTCGAGAGCAGCAGAAGGAGCTTCTGGTGTAGAAGGCGTAGAAAAAATGTTTTCCTGGATTAATTCTTGCTGCTCTATTTCTAGTTCTATGCGGCGTTTGTGTTGCCTTTTTTGCATTAAACAAGCGTTTAGTGTGAGCTTGTATAGCCAAGTAGATAAACTGGAATGTCCACGGAAATTTTGGAGGCTTTCGGGGAGGGCAACAAAAATATCCATCAAGATGTCTTCTGCTGCATCTCGATCCAGTAAAACTCTATAGGCCAAATTTAAAACAGAAGTGCTGTGTAGAAGCCATAGAGACTTTAGCACGCGAGTATCGCCTTTAGCAAGTTGTTTTTTAATATGGTTTAAGTCTTTCAAAATATTACCTACTATTAAACTTAGATGTTTCAAAAACAAAAAAGGTTCCATCTCTTTATAAAAATGGACAAAACAAATTAAAAGAAGCAAAAAAGCTTGATTTTTTCATTAGTTTTAGTTTGTATTTTATTAAAGACTGTTTTTTTATTAAATTCAATAAATTCACCTAAGGATCGTATGTTACACCACTCTAATTCTTATAAAAAACTCCTAGATGCCACACAGAATCGATTGTTGATTTTAGACGGTGCTTTTGGAACTATGTTGCAAAGGTTAAATTTAAGCGAAGCAGACTTTAGAGGTGACATTTTAAAAGATCACCCCATCGACTTAAAAGGCAATAACGATGTGTTGTGCTTGACTGTGCCAGAAGCCATAAAAGCCATTCATTTAGAATATTTAGAGGCTGGAGCAGATATTATAGAAACCAATACTTTTGGTGCCAATAGCTTGAGTCAACAAGATTACCAGCTAGAATCCTTGGTCTATGATATGGCTTATGCAGGGGCAAAGCTTGCTTCTGAGGCAGTATCAGAATTTCAAAAAACGAATCCTTCCAAAAAAGACCTTTGGGTGGCGGGTTCCATAGGGCCTACTTCTAAAACAGCAAGCATGAGTCCAGATGTTTCTGATCCAGCTTATCGAGCGGTTCGCTTCACAGATTTACAAGCGGCATATAGAGAACAAGTTCGTGGTTTATTAGACGGTGGTGCAGACATTTTATTGATTGAAACCATATTCGACACCCTGAATTGCAAGGCAGCCTGTTATGCTATTTTAGAAGAATGCACAGAACGCGGAGTTTTATTCCCTATTATGGTGTCGGGAACCATCACCGATGCTAGTGGTCGATTGTTGTCTGGGCAAACCGCTAAAGCATTTTGGCATAGCTTGTCTTCTTATCCTATTTTTAGCATTGGTTTTAACTGTGCCTTGGGAGCCAAAGAAATGATAGGGCATCTACGCGAAATTCAAGACGCTCCTTATAGGATTAGTGTGTATCCTAATGCTGGTTTACCCAATCAATTTGGAGGTTACGACGAAACACCTTTAGAAATGGCTTCCATTATATCCAAATTTGCAGAGGAAAACTTAGTCAATATTGTAGGGGGATGTTGTGGTACCACTCCCGAAACCATTCGTGCTTTTTCTAAAAACTTAAACTCTTTTACACCAAGACAAGTGCCTGCCCCTAGTACCGATTTATTGCTGTCGGGTTTAGAGCCTTTGAAAGTCGATAAAGACAGTCGCTTTATCAATATTGGAGAACGCATGAATATAGCGGGCTCCTTAAAATTTGCTCGTTTGATTAGAGAAAAAAACTATGCAGAAGCGGTACAAATTGGAATAGACCAAGTAGAAAATGGAGCACAAATCATAGACATCAATTTAGATGATGGCATGATAGACTCCGAAAAAACGATGGAATACTTTTTAAACTTACTCATGTCAGAGCCTTCGGTTTCAAAGCTCCCTATAATGATAGATAGCTCTAAATGGGAAGTCTTGGTGGCAGGCATGCGTTGTGTTCAAGGCAAAGGGATAGTGAACTCTATTAGTTTAAAAGAAGGAGAAGAAGCCTTTTTAGAGAAAGCAAAAGAAGTGAAAAACTATGGTTTTGCATTGGTTTGTATGGCATTTGATGAAAAGGGCCAAGCAGACACTTATGAAAGGCGAATTCAGGTTTGCACTCGAATGTATCGTTTGTTGGTCGATAAAATTCAATTTCCACCTCAAGATATTTTATTTGACCCCAACATTTTATCCATTGGCACGGGCATGGAAGAGCACGCTTCTTATGCTAAAGATTTTATTGATACTTGCACCTATATCAAAGCTAATTTACCCCACGCACATATTGTAGGGGGAGTGAGCAACTTGAGTTTTGCATTCAAGGGAAACAACGCCATTCGAGAAAGCATGCACACCTGTTTTTTATATCATGCTTTCAAAGCTGGAATGCGTTTTGGTATTGTGAACGCAGGCGTTTTACCTGTATATGAAGACATAATCAAAGAAGAGCGAGACCGGATCGAAGACTTGATTTTCAACCGCTCCCCCCAGGCCACAGACAAGCTTTTGGCTTATGCAGAAACAATCAAAGGTCGAAAAAACAACGCTTTGGATTCCGAGCATTTCTTACAATGGCGTCAGTTAGAAGTCGCACAAAGATTACACCATGCCATGATCAAAGGCATAGACCAATTTATTGAAGCTGATGTCGAAGAAATGAGACAAAAAATGTCAGACCCAGTACAAGTGATCGAAGGCCCTTTGATGGACGGCATGAACGAAGTGGGGAGACTTTTTGGAGAAGGAAAATTGTTTTTACCTCAGGTCGTCAAGAGTGCTCGAGTCATGAAAAAAGCAGTGGCTGTATTGTTGCCATATATAGAAGCTGGGAAATCTGGAGTATCGAGCAGCTCTGGCAAAATTTTAATGGCCACTGTCAAAGGAGATGTTCATGATATTGGCAAAAACATAGTGGGCGTGGTGCTGAGCTGCAACAACTATGAGATTATAGACTTAGGGGTAATGGTACCCACCGAAACCATCGTAGAAGCCATTCACAAACACAAACCAGACATGCTAGGACTTTCGGGTTTAATCACCCCCAGCCTAGAAGAAATGATACAAGTCACCAAAACTCTTCAAAGAGAGGGCATTCAGATCCCGATTTTAATCGGAGGAGCTGCCACTTCAAGCATCCACACTGCTGTTAAAATAGCTCCAGAATCAGATGCCCCTGTTATTTACACCACAGATGCAGGCAATTGTGTTACAGTGGTAGAGCAATGGATGAACCCTCGCAAAAGAGACGCTTTTTTGGAACAACACTTAAAAAGGCAGTCAGATTTAAGGGATTTACATCAAAAGCAACAAGAAAAAATCAAACATGTTTCCATAGAAGAAGCAAGGCTTCGCGGTGAAAATTTATTTGATTGATTTTCAATAAAAATATTTTGAAAGAAAGGTGGGGTAGGGGAAAGCCTTCCCCTGTCTTCGACCCCTGTGGGTTCTCCGCCACCCCTTCGACTTCAAGAACTTTGAAAGCTCAATAAAACACCATAAGTCGCTTCTTTTTAAGAAATTTAATTATATTCATCAAGAGAGAAAATAATACTATAAATTATGAAGAGAGGTGATTTTATGAAGTTAGGTTTTAGAGCATTAAAAGAAAAACATCGATATTTGAGGGGAGAATGGGATGGCTATAATCCCAGAAACACCTCTTTAAGAGTGCATCGGGCATTGAGTTGGTTAAAATCTGCAGAAGAAGTTGGAGAAAATATAGACTTAGGCTTTATTTCCTTGTGGATTTCTTTTAATGCACTTTATGGAGTCAAAGATTTAGACCAAAACTATGAAAACGAACGCAGCCTCATGAAAAAGTTTTTTATCAATGTACTCCAGTTAGACGAGTTTAAAGTGTTGGCTGATTTTACTTGGAATGAATACTCCAACTTACATCGAATATTCATTAATAATAAATATGTTTTCCATCCTTTTTGGACTTATATGGACGGGCACATTGACGAAGAATCATGGGAATCAAAACTTGAAAAATCTATTAATGAGAGCAAAGGAGCTTTAACAGATCAAAATATTTTAAAGTTTCTTGAAATTCTTTTTGATAGGCTTTATGTGCTTCGCAATCAATTGATGCATGGAGGGGCCACTTATAATGGAAAAGTCAATCGAGAACAAGTGGGTCTAGGCTATCAAATTTTGTCCAAAGCCATTCCTTCTTTTATAGATGTCTTACTCGAAAACCCAAATCATGATTGGGGCTTGCCCACTTATTTGCCTGTAGATGTAGATGAATCCATGCTAATGTGAGAATCTGGATCAAAAGAAAGGTCTTCTAGTCTTGGGGTGGCAATGAACACTTGGGTGTGTTTTTCTTTGATTAAGTTTGCTACAGCACGCCTTCGATGCTCGTCTAGCTCAGCAAAAATATCATCTAAAAAAAGAATAGAAGGGGCCTTTTCTTTTTTGGTGATATCTAGTGCGGCAAACCGCATTGCAATGGCTGCAGATCGGCTTTGACCTTGAGAAGCAACACTCCTAAACTCATGACCAGAAGTCCACAAGACTAAATCATCTTTGTGGGGTCCCAATATAGTGACACCTTGTTTTCGCTCTATTTCTTCTACTCCTTCTAATTTTTCTCTAAAAGACTGCTCTAGATTTTGAGCGTCTGGATCTTTAAAGATGGATTGACGGTAAGTGCAATGGATTTTATCGCGACCTTCTGCCAAAATATGGTAGTATTTTTGAATAGATGGGTCTAACTGATTAGATAGATCAATACGAAGCCTCCACACTCGAATAGCCAAATCAATAAATTGCTCGGTGAGCACAGCATACACATCTTCTCCACCAAAAACTTGACCGTTTCGATATTGCCTTAACCATTGATTCCTTTGTTGAAGCACTCGGCGGTAGTGTCTCAATAGCTCTGTGTTTAAAGGAGAGAGCAAGCAAAGGATTTCATCTAAGTAGCGGCGTCTTTCTTCGGGAGCTCCTTGAACCAGACTAATATCAGCTGGTTGCATAATCACTGCTGGTGTTTCTCCAAAGAAAAAACTGGCAGAACTCGACTCCGTATCGCCTTTTTTTGCTAAAATATTGGAATTAGACTGGAGGCGTATGGCTCTTGTAGAATCGTTCAATCTTATCCTAGCAATAGCCTCTTCACTCTTCCAGTGGATCAAATCTTTTAAGGATTTTGTTTTAAAAGAATAACCTTGGCATAATAAATATAAAATTTCAAGAACACTCGTTTTCCCACTCCCATTTTTACCACTAAAAACCGTGATACCCTCTTTGAAATTGAAATCCAAAGTGTGTAAGTTTCGAATTTGTGAAACATGCAAAGAAGAGATCAAGGGAAATTGCCTCTAATAGTGAAACTTAAGGGACTCCAAAGCTGCACATTAGATTCATAGAGCAAGGCATAACTCAAATCGATAGGGTATATTTTTTGAGCTATCCGTAGATCCAGTTGATAACCAAGTCCAGCAGAAAATTGAAGTCCATCCATGCCCACACTAATACGCCCCTTGGGAATAGCTTCTAGATCAAAGCCTATCCTTGCAGTCCACACATGGCGATCGGGGTCAAAAGCAAGTAAAGTGTCTGCAATTTGATAATCTATTGCTTCTAACCAGGCAGAGACCGGCTTAGAAAAAATTTGACTACGGTAACCTAAACCCACTTGAAGAGCCTTTGGACGAAATCCGTGAGTCGAAATCACAGAATTATCGACACTTGGGTTTCGAGTCCATGTAGCCGAAAGGTTTTTACTAAAACTAAGGTTTCGAATGACTACCGACGAAGACCATTTGGAGTTCCATTGCCGTATCCATCCCAAATTAAAACTAATCGGACTTTGAAAAGCATCGACCAGTTGAATGTCTTGATAATAAGAGGCTAAATCTAAGTTGTCGTAACTCATGCTAAAAGAAATCCCAATAGCATCTAAACGAGAAAGGCGATAAGCAAAGCCCAAATGCATCATAGTAAAATAAGGCCTTGCTTCTCCAAGTGTTTCGTCGTCGTCATTAATCACATCAAAATGAAAATCACCTCGATAAAGCATAGCAAAACCTATTCCCATGCGTTTGCCAATGCGTGTGTCTAGCCCCAAAGAGCCTCCACTTCGGTCCAAGTCTCGTTTTTCTGCATGCAAAGAATAGTGGAAATGATTTTTAAAAGCTAAAATGGCAGGGTTCCAATAAGCTCCAGGCAAAGCCGCTGTATCTGCAGAACCGGTGTTACCACGACTGAGTTCATGAGCACCTGTTCCCATTCGATCTACAAATCCGTCAAAAGCTCCCAAGCTTGCTTTTTTGTGAGCCAAAGAAATTCCAAAGGAAAGAGCACAAAGTAAGATGAGTTTTTTCATTTCTTGGCTCCCCCTAAGCTCATGGCTTTTCCCCAGCCTACATGGCCGTGATTGTCTTGGACTCGAATGTAGTATATGCCCATCGCACAAGCCCTACCGTGTTCGTCTAAACCATCCCAGTAATCTTCAGTAGGCTTAGAACTTCGAACTGCATTTTTTTCTCGAAAAGCATTTTTTACAATCGTCTTGACTTTAATCATATCGTAACTAAAGACTTCTATTGTCACCTTAGAGTCTTGACTCAATTTATAGGCGATTTGTGTCTTGCCTGTGGCAACAATCACCGAAGGGATCATTCGTATTGAGCCTAAATCATTAGAAACAGGGCTTTGATTTAAAATATGTGTCCATGTTTTTCCTGTATCTGCAGAAACAGAAACACCACTACCATAAGAAGAAACGGCTAGTCCTGTGGTTTTGGAATCCAATGGAAAACTAGTTACTGAAGTCAAGATAGAGTTGTTGTTTAAAACCCCTGCTTCTACACCATAAAGCCATTGCCTTGAATGAGACCAAGGGATGGCTCCCACGCTATCTAACTTTAGAAGTCCACTCACAGAACCTTCAATGGTTTGCACAGCCAAAAAAGCTAAATTTCCAATAAAAGCAACTTCACTTACACTATAGTCCAGATCATCGTAGGCATTTTTGTGTGTTTTAGATAAAGTATCTCTAAACACAACTTCTTTAAATTTAGAACCATTATAAGAACGCCATAAAGAACTTTTTGTTTTCCCTTTTTCTCTGATAGAGCTTTCCACAATAATTTGAAGAGGGGAGCCACCCATCCATAGCCCGGTCACTCTTTTTTTAGATAACTCTTGAACGGCAGTGATTTTTTGAGGAGCCTTTTCAATATATAAACCTGACTCACTTGCCAACCACAATTCTTGAGTGGTGGGGTGTATAGCAACACTGTAAAGAGATGGATTTTCTTTTTGAATGGAAGCTCCATTTTTTAAAGAGTCCAGAGTATTTGTTTTTGTATTCAAAACAAAGTAGTCCAGAGAAGGAGTAGAAGACTGGGTATCACTTGTGTATTTGGCTAGTCCTAAAACTCCTTTGGCTATCCATAAATGATTTTTTACAGAGTCAAAAGCAAAAGCACCAATAGCTTTGTGTATAGGTAAATTAGTTTCAGAAGGGAGCTCCACTATGGGCTCTTCTAAAATCTCCTCGATGACACGCTGAGTACGCAAAAAGAAAAGCCCTTTTGGCTGGGTAAAAGAGTTTAGAGAATCGGCTTCAAACCAAGGCAAAACCCATCCAAAATTTGAAGCAAAAAAAGAGGGAGTCCGTCTTGTTTCTGCAGTCACATCAGAAAAAACACCATCTTGAACAGCACTTTGATTGTGATCAAAATAATCGGAATTTATAGATTGGACATTGACTTTGGATTCTCCATTAGACAATTGAATTAAAGAAACACCGCTACCAGCATCTCCTCGAGAAAGCACCCACAAAGATCCAGACTTTGGCCCTTGAGAAACAGCAAAAGTAAAATTACTCACCAAAGAAGATTCTATAGCAAAAGCACTTAAAAAACCCATTAACAAAAAACTTGAAATTGAAAGTTTCATATATTACCGCATGTCTATTTCTTCGACACCTTTAATTCCTGTGTATTTAAAATTTTGGGGAGCCACATTTTTCATTCGCTTTAGATTAGAAATTTCATACACCGAAGCGTTATCCATTAAATCAGTGGTGAACAAACGAATGGGTGAATAATCTTTGGTAGAAAGCCAAACTTCGAGGGATTTAAACTGGTCTTTGTATTTTGAAGGGTCTAATTTTAGCACATAAACGGCACTGTTTTTCCACTTATCTTTTTTTAGAGACAATGCATCGCATTCTAAGTATTTAAACAAAAGCTCAGATGGGTGTGGCGTGTTAGCCAAATCCTCAATATCCTTAATAAGTACTTGCTTTTGATCAATATTCCATTGCCAAAAGGATTGTCCATCGTTAAAAAATGTAATTCCTGGAATCCGAAGTCGGTATAAATTATCTTTTCCAATTAAAATATCTCCTCGTTGTTCAGAAACATCGGTGCTTCCAGCATGAAATATTTTTACATGAAATTCTAAAGACCAATAATTTGATTCTTTGAACCAGTTTTTTGATTTGTTTAACACCTCATTAGCTTCAGAAGCATGTAATGGACTGAAAGTCAATGTCAGTAAAATGAGATAGCGAAAAATAGAATGCATAAAAGTTCCTGCATGAAGGTGTTTATTAATAATACCTTTTTATACGCCGCATGGCAATTATTGGATAGAATTATACATATTTAATTTGTAAGATGAATCATAAGCTTAAGCTGGATCACGGAGTTCGAACCTATGTCTGCCTTTATAATTTAAAAATTTGAGCTTAGACAGCTTTGTCGAGTCTGATCACATTGTTAGAGGCTGCTAAGTTTTAATGTGTGTGAGCCACCGCCTTTTTATTTAGAAACGAATCTAAGAAATGTTTTGTTTTATCAATAAAACTTCTATTTTTAATTCAAAAAAAAGTTTTTATCTATCTATTTTTCTATTTTTTTTCTGTCAAACTAATAGAAAAGGAATTATAAACATGAACAAATGGATTCTATCACTGATTTTATTGATAGTAAGCACTTCATTTGCTGCTGAAATCGAAGTGAATGGAGAGGTAAACGCTGATTACGCCACTTATTGGGATAAAAATTTTGATCCTTTCAATGCAGCGAATCAAAAAATAGGACTATCTCTGACGGCTCACTTGAACGAAGCTGTGTCAGTCATTTTGGCTTCTAAACTTTTGAGCACTTATATGAGTGAAGACGGAGAATTAGAAGAATCCGAAGTCCGACACGGAAAGTCCAGATCCACAGCCATGGGAGACGAAGACCATCGTTTTAATTCTTTTAAATTTGATGGGATCACTTTTCGATGGGCGTTAAACTCCAATGTGGCTGTGCTTTTTGGAGATCTTATTTACAGTGCAGGTTCTTTCAATTATTACTTTTGGCGTGATGAAGCTCGTTACAATGTGATTTCTCAAGAGCAAAGATTACGCGGTATTGGAGTAGAATTAGAGGAAGGACGCGTCTATATAGGAGCCTCTGAAAATAATCCTCACTCTATGCTTGTTTTTGGTTCTTATCCAATCGAGTTGATTTCTAAAACAGAAGAACGCTTGCTCTTGACTCCTAGTGCTGAGTGGGCATTTGGCTCTGAAATAGGTCGCTCCTATACTTATGCCATTGGTTTAGAAACTGTATATGCTAAAAGCTCTGGAGATATGAATTACGGTGTGACAGCCACTTGGGGCACTCACCCATACAAAGGCAAAGGAGTGCACTCCTTTTTATTAGAACCCTCTTTTAATTTTAAGTTTTTTAATTTAGGACTTTCTTACTTTCAAGCTTTAGTCGCCAAAAAAGACGCTCCTGTGGATGAACAAATTTTCACAGAAGATCAAACCATGCTTTTTATAGAGCCATCTTTTGAGCTCCATAAAAAAGTAGCCCTTGGTTTTGCCTATGAATACCACGATCCTAACAACGAAATACACGAAGATCAACGACATTTAGTAGGCCCTAATCTCTATTTGTACCCTACCACCAATGTTGATTTAGTGTTTTGGACCGGCTACAACATTTTAAAAAGAAAAGCCAATCATTTTTCTATGGGTATTAGTGCTCAAGCCAACTTCTAAGGGGCTATGTGCGGCTTAGAGTCCTAGATTCAATCCGTGGCTTATTGATTGTTCAAATGGTTTTAGACCATTTTGGAAAGCCAATTTCTACATATTTATACCAATGCTTCGGCTACTTTAGTGCAGCCGAAGGTTTTTTCTTTTTATCGGGATTTGTGGGTGCCTATGCTGCCATAAGCAAACAACACAAAGACCCAACAGCATCTTGGATGCGTCAACGCGCTTTTTCTATTTGGCAATTCCATCTTTTTTCTTTATTTATTTTGCTAGTCTTATCCATTCTGATCTTCCCTGAACTCAGTATTTATTTTAAAGCAAATATAAATAGGCCTTTTTTAGCCTCACTATTTTCAATTTTATTGATCCATACCCCCGCTTGGCTAGATGTACTCCCTTTATATGTGTTTTTAATGCTGATCGGTTCTTTTGTTTTTCCTGTATTACTTAGGGGTAAAGTTTTTCTCGTTTTTACTCTTTCTTTATGCCTATGGCTAATGGGCCAATGGGGCGGGAGTGATTTTTTTCGCTCCTTTTTTCCACCTTGGGTGTATCACGGTTTTTTTGACATATTTTCTTGGCAACTGTTATATTTTTCTGGAGCATGCATAGCGGTATGGTATAAAACAAAAAACACAATTTCTGCTCAAACTCTAAATTGGATAGGCTTGGTTTCTATTTTGATAAGCATTTTCTTCTTTTTGTGGTCCAGAAATTGGATTGCTCTTCAGGTTCCTAATAACTTTTGGATAGATCGAGAGCATTTGGGGGTTATTCGTTATCTTAATTTTATGTTTTTTATGTCGGGTATTGCTTTTGTTGTGAGAAATGCTCCGTATCTTTTGGATTTTAAACCTATGGCCACCATTGGAAAGCAGAGTTTATGGGTGTATTCCACGCACACCATTATGATCTATCTATGGTTTATTAGCCCTGCAAGCTTTCGTTTTTATTTACCTTGGAATGTGTTTATACCTATTCTGGCTTGTGTGACTTTGTGGTTTTTGGCGGTTTTTTTAGAATATTTAAAAAGGCCTCACTCAAAGCACGACTCTCGGACTTAGGGATTTTTTTAGAGTCACGAATTTTTTGAAGGGCCATATTAGAAATGATCAATGGGAATTTCTGCTTTAATAAGTATTCTCGAAGCATTTCTTTTGAATGAGTGTATGCACTTGTTAAACCCCATGCTACGGCCATTTGCGTATAATAAGTGTGGTGCTGTATAGAGCTCCATTTTTGAAGGCATTTTTCTAAATATTCATCGTTTAGAAAATGAAATAAAGATAAAACGACTGCAAATCGAACTTCGTATTCTTGTGTAGATTTAAAATACGATTCCAAAAAACTCCAGACTATTTTTTGATTTTGACGGACTTGCTTTAATCCAACACAAAAACTATCACAAATAGACCAATTGTCAATATATGGCACAAAATCTTGAATTTCTTTTAATAAACTAGATTCCCAAGGCATATAGGAGAGAGTTAAGCCTAGAAGCATTTTTTCTTCAAAAACAGGGTGATCCATTGATTTTTTAAATTCTAAGTATTGATTATTTTTGACAATGTCTTTGGCAAGGCTTCTAAGTATAGGGATTCGAACTCCTAAAATATCATCTACTCCTGGTAAAAGTCCAGAAGAAAAGCTTTGATATTCTAAGTCTATATTTTGTTCTAGAAGAGATCTGATTTTTAAGTTTATCATTGAAAAGCCTTTAAAAATGACGATCAACCCATATTAAATTTAAAAACTATAAAGTTTTTTTGATATTCTTCTCAATCTTTTATTGCCTAGAGATAAAAAAAAGAGCTTGTATTGAACAAGCTCTTTAAAGTTTTATTGACCAAGGTATTTTCGACCAATCCCCATTTCGTCTTTGTATTCAACATAATCGGGAGTGAAATTCTTGTCAAAAGTAAAAGTTACATTAGCAGAGCATTGGAATTCATTGAGAAGTTTTCCAGAACCTTTAAAGGCTGTTTTTTTCTTTTCCACTCTTTCGTCGCCTTTTTTACCGACAACGACTTCTGCCTCGCACCATCCAGAACCAGTTTGTTTGGCATACACTTCTTTTCCGTCGGTAGAAACTAGTTTAATATTTTCCACTACAAACTCAGTGTTGTTTCCGGTAGAAGCCCAAACTTGTAGTTCGCCTTTAAGTGAAGTGGGAGTGATTGACAATGTTGGGAAAGCAATAACATAGCCCCATTTATCGATTCGATTGGAAGCCCTTTCACCCAGATTTTCACCAAATATTAAGAAATAACCACGAGTGTTTTTGCGACTTTTATTGAGTTCAGAGATAATTTCAGGGTTATTAGGGGCGACTTCAGCTATTTGAAGCAAAAAATACTCCCGAACCACAGGGTCGTCTTCGCTAAGAGCACGGGGGAGAGATATTTTAATATAGTGATTTTCGGCTTCGGAACGGATGGCCTTAACGGCTCCTTCCCCGACTTTTCTTCGGTTTGCTATTGAAGCTGCGGTGTCGATTTTGGCAAATGCGTTGAGAATAGTACCGTAATCAACATCTTGAGCTGCCTGTAGCTTTCCAAGATTGGCTAAAGCAGTCACAAACTCTTGCACCACTTCGTCTTTAGTGGCTGAGTCTAAACTTTTTTGAGCTTGTTCAAAATAACCAGATAAAAGTTGGCTATTAATGTCTTTTTTGGCTTCAGCATCTGCAGCGCGAACCAAGGCTAGAGTATAATTGTCATAAAATTCTTTAGAAATTTTGCCTTTTTTCTTTGCTTCTAAATAAGAATTAATAGAGTTGCGGAAACGACCTTCTTTGAGGTGTTCATCCCCGCGTTTTTCGTTGGTCCCTTTACAACCACTAAGAATAATGAGGGCCGAAAAGAGGGTTAAAAAAAGGATGTTTTTCATGATTTTTCCTTGTTGAAGATTTTTTTAGAAAAAAGAGATGTTTAACATTCTATATTTAATTTAATTAAATATCTTTAAATTAAGTCATAAGATTAAGTAAATTTTTTTTTGGAGAACAAAATACTTGAAATTTTTAGCAATAAGTCCAGAAGCAGGTCGGTGGAAACAACCTAGTCCTCTAGCTCAAGTCGTGAATCACATGACGGATGCTTTTGCACGAGTTCATGTAGAAGTGATCACTTGTTCCCCTTTTTATACGCATCAATTAGGAGATTTTAGTGCATTTCAGTGTGTTTTTGAGGGAATAGAGCCCTTACATCATCAATTTTTTCAAGTTTGGAAAGGCAAAGATTTACGGCACACCTATATTTATAGCGAAGAATTTTTTAATAGAAACGCTATTTATGGAGAAAATGGAGAAGCTTTTTCTGATAATCACATTCGTTTTTCTTTTTTGGCTTCAGCTTCACTTTTTTATTGTCAGCAAATAAATTACAAACCAAGTGCTGTATTAGGGCACGAATGGGGAGCCGCTTTTACAGGTGCTCTTATGAAAACACACTTTCATTCATATTATTCAGAGATATCTTTTTTCTTTACGGTTCATAATATTAATTATGATTTTCATTTGGCGGCTTCAGAAATCGAAAAAGTAGGCCTAAATCCTGCAGATTATAATATGGATGGTTATGAGTTTTGGGGAAAAGTGAGCTTATTAAAAGTGGGCATGCTTTATGCCAAAAATGTGCTTTTTCCTTCACAAGGCTATTGTGATTCCATTGTTCACTCCTCACTACCAGGTGGTTTGAGTGGTTTTTTAACACACAATAAATCCAAACTATTAGGGGTGCAATTTGGGGTGAGTTACAATTTATGGGATTTTAACAAAAAAACAGGTTTACCCATTCCTAAAGCCAAGGAAAATGCACGACACAACTTTGAAAAGCATTTAGGAGTAGAGTTTGAAAATCGATTGGTGATATACACTCATCTAGACGAAGAAGCCGGAAAAACTTCGGAAACATTGGCAACTATCGTCTCTGATATTATTAAACTTCAAACATTTTTAGTGATTGGTATTTTGCAAGAGCACCCCGACTGGAACTATTATCATTCTTTAGCAAAAGAATATCCAAAACACATTGCTTTACTAGATATTTCACATAGTAAGTCTGCCTTGCGTTTATCTTTGGCGGGTTCAGACCTTTTATTTGCTTCCAATTTACAAGAGCCATCTGCCTCGTTAATTTTAAAAGCCTTGGCGGGTGGAACTGTTCCGCTTTCTGGAAAAGACATTGGAGTTGCTAATTCCCTTCATAATTATATTGGAGACGCTACTTTTGCAGATGCTATATTAGTAGAAGATTCCTCTGCTCCTCATCAAATGTTGAGTCGTTTACGCGAAGTAGAGTACCTTTTTATACATAATAAGGTGATTTGGAACCAAATTATGGTCAACGCGTACAAATTTCGTTACGAATGGGATAGGACAATTGCAAAATATTTACTAACTTTAGGAGAAAATTAGGGACTTTAGCTCAATCGGTTAGAGCTACGGACTCATAACCCGTCGGTTCCCGGTTCAAGTCCGGGAGGTCCCACTCACTCCCCCTTCGAAAGAAGGGGGAGTTTTTATTTGAACTAGCTATGGAGGTTTTATTTTACTAAGTTAAAAATATGCCAATAATTTCTCAAAAGCGTCGTTTCACTATTTTTATTTACATCGCACTTCACTTGCTAGTGATTCTCACTATGGTTTTTCAGTTTTTAAATCAAAACTATAACGATGTATTTTTGTGTCTATTGACTTTAGTGCTTTTTCAAATACCTTCTTTTATAGACCGTAGATTCAAAATTTATATTCCCGACACACTTTTAATCGTCATATTGCTATTTATTTTTGCAGCAGAAATTTTAGGAGAAATTAAAAGTTTTTATATCCAATATCCAGGCTGGGACACAGTACTTCATACTATAAATGGTTTTTTGATGGCCGCCATAGGCTTCGCACTCATAGACATATTCAATAGAAGTGAAAAAATCTCTACAAAGCTTTCTCCTAGTGCCTTAGCTTTCTTTGCTTTTTGCTTTTCTATGACCATTGGAGTTTTATGGGAGTTTTTTGAATTTGGTATGGATTACTTTTTTAATCTAGATATGCAAAAAGACACTTTTATCTACGAGATCAAATCGGTTGCTTTAAATCCAGAAGCAAAAAACATTCCTGTCATTGTGCCTATAGAAAGTGTTGTGATTAATGGAGAGCAGTGGGAAGGATATTTAGATATAGGTCTAATAGACACCATGAAAGATTTAATAGTTAATTTTATTGGTGCATTCTTATTTTCTTTTTTTGGTTATGTTCACATTAAAAATAGAGACAAACATAAGTTTGTAAAAAAGTTTATTCCAATTGTTCGAATGTCTAAGTCAGAGGATACTCACTCCAAAACTTAAGTTATTTTAGCGTTTCCCATTAACTTGTTCGCTTGTCTTGCCACAAAGTCATCTCCATTCAATTCCACTACTTTTCGTAATCTTTGAATACCTTCTTCGGGATTGAGTTTATAATGCAAACGAATTTCTCCAATTTGAAACAAAGTGCGTCTCGCATGAATAGCTTCTTTTTCAATAGTCAAGGCTTTCTCTAAAAACAATAGAGCCACTTTAGGAAGCTTTTTATTATTAGCGGTGTTTCCCCATTCCTGCCATTGGATAGAAGGAAGTTCAATAAAAAAACTAGAGTGAGTGATTTGGCTGGCAATAGACTCAATAAATTTTTCATCTAAAGGGCTTTCTTGTAATAAAGCTTGAACGCCTTTGCTTAAAAATTCAGAAGCAGCTTCGAATTCGGCGTTTTTGGCTGCTTTAAGTCCTTCTTCAATATTTTCTCTTGTTTTTTTCTTTTTCTCCAAATAAAGATCACCGTTGTTTTTTTTCTTTTCTAAAAGAAGGCCTTTTTGCAATTCTTGCTTTGTTTTTTTTCTAGGAGGGATTTTAAGACCCAACAAAACTCCAACACCCAAAAAAGCAAAACTTAAAATAGCAACAACAATATAAATTCTCTCATTATAAAACCAGTTGCACAAAACATCCATACTAAATAAAAGAGAAGCAAAAAACAAAACAACTTTTGGGACCGCTTTTTTATAATATCCCATAGAAACGCCCCCCAAAAGTACCGCTAAACCAAGGCTGCTTCCTTTAAGGTAATCGTTAGAAAAACTATGAAAAAAACTAGTAGAGCTGAGTAAATAAGTCATAAAACCACCGGTTAGGTTGGCCAAAAGAAAGATGCCGAGAGTTTTATATAATCCCCACCGTTTTTCTAAAATAAAAGAAGCAAAAACAAAAACCACAACAAATATAAATAGAGAAATAAAACTAGGAAACAAAATCCAATAGCTAAACAGTTTTTCTAAATTTTCTTCTGCAGGGATCAAAGGCATTGTAAAGAGCAACTGTGTATCTGTGTAGGCTTTTAATCGTCTTTTCAGCTCGGTATTATACAGTTCTTTAGTGGGTGCTATACCTTGATTGACATAACTAAGATTCCCTCCGGTTTCCCACAAAGTCTTAAAATCTTCAGTCATTTTTTGAACTCGTATATTTGGATCCAATGGGGGGTTTTTACTTAAAAATTTTTCTCTATAAGCATTAAACTCTTCTAAATACAGCTCACGAGTAGGCTCCAAACCCACTCGTTTGAATTTATCTGCCCCCTCTTTATTCCAAAAAGTATCAAAAACAACTTGTATTTTCTTTTCTCTCTTTTGATTTTCAATAAAAGGCTTTCCCCATACGAGAAGATTCACACTCACAATAGAAATCACAAAAAACACTAAAACCCATCGAGCACTAGAAAATCGCCCTAGAAATGCAAATAAATGTTTACTCATTCTTTTAATATATCTAAATGTAAACAAAAAGCAATCTTATTATTTTAAAAATTCTTTGATTTAAAAAGTTATAAATGAGGATTTTAAGTCAAAATAGCTTGTTTTAAAGCATTTTATAAAAATAATCAAATAAAAAAGAACACAAACTCGTATTTAAATATTCAATTTTTAGCAACTCGTTGAATCTTAAAAAAATGTTGTTTTGAGTTTTTATTTAGAAGCTTTGGGTGAGAATAAACTTTTTTTTTGAAGTCTTACAAACGCCTGGCTTTTAAAGTTTTGAAGATTCATTTAAGGACTTCCGTGATATTCTCGCAGTTGATTCCACAAAAAATCAGTATTCACATCACGGTAGCCTATAGCATTGACTTTTTCGCGTAGTTTATGAGCAATGTTAAAAAGATTTTCGCTCTTTTGCATGCGTTCATAACTATCAAAAATAGTCAAATCATTGATCCATTGAGTGATTTCTGGAAATTTAGAATGCTCAAATATATTTTCTCGCCCTTTTTGTAAATACTCTAAGTAGCGTTCAGTGATTTTGTAGTCATCTTCAATAAATATATCCATTGCTTTAGGGAACAAGTTTTTCCCAGTGAGGTATTCGTGCATGATGATTCCAAAACTAAAATAATCTACGGAAGTGGATAAATTTTCTCCCATCACAGCTTGTTCTGGAGCACTATAAGCTGGGCTAAGCTGTCCACCGTATTCGGTAACACTTTCTCGGAGTTTAGCTTGAGCATAGCCAAAATCACAGACTAAGATTTTATGATTGTTTTTATGCTCGTGGTCCGAACACAAAAGTAGGTTTTTTGGTTTTAAGTCTTTATGGATAATTTGATAATAATGGAGTTGACTGATTGTATTCGCAAGATAGGCTATTTGTGCTATCCTAGGTATTAATTCATCGTCAGAAAGATTTTCTTTAAAGGCTAGGTCTAGAGAGCCTCCTTTGATGAATTCCATTTTGAAATAAGGGTGTCTACCAGCTTGACCTCCACCCAAACTTTGCACTACACCCTCGATATTGGTAGCATGAATTAAATTGTTGATACGGATTTCGTCTTGAAAAGCACTCAAAAGCATATTCAAACGGTGCAAACGATTTTTGCCTTTGGGAGCCCAAAACTTACAAATTTTAATGACAATTTCTTTTTTCGCATAAATTTGAGTGTCACCCATTCGCTCTATCCAATAG
>JAAYJH010000082.1 GCA_012523035.1 Fibrobacter sp. | reverse complement strand
GCGTTATTTTTCTTTGTGTGTGGGCTGTCTTTTGCCTTGGTCCCTAGTTCCCCAGTTTCTTTAGAAAAAGACTTGGGCTTATTTTATAATCCTGCAGGGCTTTTTGCGTATGATTCAAAATCGGCACTTTTAAACTATGATTACGATGGCGAAGACGATTCTCATTTACAGTTGGGTTTGAATTTAGACTTTTTGGGCTTTTCTTTTGAAAATATAAACCGAGGCAAAAAATTCAACGAGTCTAAGTGGCATGCCATTCATTCATTTGCATTATGGGATCGTCGTTTGTTTTTGGGTCAAAGATTCAGTGCATTTCGATCTTCAGAATTTACTGGAACAGAGTGGCTTTATTCTCCTGGACTTTTGTTTAGACCCCTTCCTTTTTTGTCTTTGGGTTATACCAGTGTTAATTTAGGGCAAAAAAAAGGTGTTGCCAAGCGAAGTCAAGATTTAGGAATGGCACTTAAATTTTTTAATCGATTCAAGTTGGCTTATGACCTTAAAGATTTCAAATACAGTTCTCTTTTTGTAGAAGCCAAAGTCTTTGGAATGAATTTTTCTGTAAAAGCTCCCCTTGGGGATAAACGCGAAGAGTTCTCTGTCTCTTTTTCATATCCTTTTGGTCCTTATGCAGATATGGGTTTATTTTTTCAAGAATCATCTGGAGGCCTACAACTTGCTTATCACCACGCCAGAAATCCAAAGTTTACCAATGAAGCTGTGGTGATTCGTGTCCCTTTAGAACTTCCAGTCAAAGAAATCGAGTCTCGTTTTTCTTTTTTGACCGGTCCTTCTATGAGCGTCTGGACACTTCGAAACCATTTTGAACATATTTTACACGATCCTTCGACAGGAATTGTCATTTTTGATTTTTCTGGATACTCAGGAGGAGCCGCCATCTCCAAAGAAATCCAAAGAGGCATCACTATGCTCCGTCGATCGGGGCGTTTTGTAGTGGCGTATTTAGATGATATTCGCCCTACCACTTTACTTGCAAGTGCCACAGCAAGCAAAATCGTAGCAGAGCCTGCGGCACGGGTTTCCATTCAAGGATTGTCTTCTAGTACGCTTTACTATAAAAGATTTTTAGATTGGGTGGGTGTGGATGTAGAATTTGTAAGGCATGGGCAATACAAATCGGCTGTGGAACCATACACCATGGACTCTATGTCCACAGAGGCTCGTCAAGATAGAGAGTCTTTGTATCAAGACTGGTGGGCTGGACTCACCGAAGACATTCAAAAAAGACTCCCTCCAGACGCCAGTATAAATGACTTTTTAGAAAATCCAATGTTAACTGCAAGCTCAGCCAAAGAGAGGCGTTGGGTGGACACAGTACTATATATAGATCAAGTCCCCGCCTATGCGTTAAAAGAATTTGTAGGTCTAAATGCCCCCAGAGCAAGAGCAGTCACTTGGAGTCCAAGTTCCAAAAAAATCCTTAACGGATCTTGGAAGTCTCGCAAAAAAATAGCCCTCTTAAACATAGAAGGCAACATCGACAAAAAACTAGAAGTCGAAGCTTTAGAACTTATCGAAAAAGTGACTCAATCTTCTCGATATCACGCCTTGATTGTTCGTATAAACTCTCCGGGAGGAGGAGCACAAAGCTCTGAAAAAATATGGCGAGCCCTTCGAGTTTTATCTGAATCGGGCACACCAGTCATAGCAAGCATTGGAGACATGGCGGCATCTGGAGGCTATTACATTGCCTGCGGTGCCGATATTATCATAGCCGAAAAGTCCTCAGTGGTGGGTAGCATAGGCATCTTTGGAGGCAAAATCAATGCGGCCTCTTTATTAGAAAAACTCAAACTCAAAGTAGAAACAGTCAAAACGCATCCACACGCCGATGCAGAGCACTTTAGTCGTGGTTTTACAGAAAAAGAAAAAGAAGCGCTTCAAATTTATATGGATGATTTTTACAAACGCTTTGTACAGATAGTATCTCAAGCCACCGATATACCTCAAGACCAAGTAGATACAATCTATGGGCAAGGCCGTGTATTTGTAGCAGAGCAAGCCAAAAAACATGGTTTAGTCCATTCTTTAGGGGGCTTAGACAGAGCCATAGATGCCGCCAGATTTTTAGCAAAAATAAAAAACTTCACGGAGATAGAAATAGAACCACTCCAATCCAAAAAATCTTATATTAACAAAATACGATTTGAAACATTCATTCAGTTTGTCACCTCTTTTGACGGAGAATTTGTCTGGGCCCTAGAGCCCGATTTATGGCCCTTATTGCAGTAACCATTTTAATCACTTTAGCGTTTTCGGCTTTTTGTTCTGTATCAGAAGCCTCTTTTTACAGCATATCTTCTGCTGTAGTCGAATCTTTGCAAAAAAACAAACGCTTCACAGCAAAATACATCTCGCATGTCAAAAAAAATATCGACGCGTATATTGTGTCGGTACTTATTTTAAACACAGTCACTAACACCATAGGTGTCTATGCCACCACCGCTCTAGCGGTGAATCGATTGGGTCGCACAGAGCAAATCATACTCCCCATTTTACTCACCATGCTTATTTTACTTTTTGGTGAAATATCGCCCAAAACCATAGGTGTCAAGCAAGCCAACCGAGTAGGCCCTTTTGTAGCAGTGCCTTTTTACTATATAACCCTATTCTTTAAATGGACAGGCCTCATATGGATAAGTCACACCCTCACCAAACGCTGGACACAAACTGAAACCAACAACATTGTCACCATCGAAGACATCAGCAGTTTAGTCTCTTTAGGGCTTCGAAACGATATTTTAGACGACCAACAAGCTTTAGTCATCAAAAACATACTCGCACTCAAATCCATCTATGTTCGAAAAGCCATGACCCCTCGACAGGTCGTGTTTTCTTTACCCGCTCACCTAAGTCTGGGAGAAGCCATCAAAAGCAAAGGCAACTGGCCATTTTCAAGGGTTCCCGTCTATTCGGACAAGCCTGACCAATGGGTGGGGCTGGTACTTCGCCGTGATGTCTACAACAAACTAGCCGAAGGAAGCACAGAGATTCCGCTCCAAGACCTAATGCGTCCAATACAGTTAATACCCGATAGCCTCACCTTAGACAAATTACTGCTTCGATTCTTAAAGCAACGAGGTCACATTGTAGGTGTCGTAGACGAATGGGGGGCCATAGCAGGGATAATCTCTTTAGAAGATGTGCTCGAAGAAATACTAGGTCGAGAAATAGTCGATGAATACGACGAAACCGTAGACCTTCAAAAACACGCACGCCGAAAAAGCAAAGCACTAGCTTTTATAAAAAAAAGAAAAAACAAACTCAAAACATAAACTAAAAACGATTCAAATCCAATAGCAAAGCCTATGGACACCACAAATTCAAAAGCTGCATTTAGATTGCAAATGTTTCAAAAACATCAAAAGCACAAAAACTCTTTGAATATTGAAGTCTCACACACGCCTGGCTTTAAAATTTAGAGCTTATCGCCCTCACACACTCGATCCATAAAAATGGAAGTCCAAAAACATACTGAAGAATGAAATCATTCTATTAATTGGTGTAATTGATGTAATTGATAGAGCGAAGAAGCCCGTTTTGGGTGGAAAAAAGTCAAAAAAAGCATTTTTTTTACCTTGCATTAATCCAAGCTTATTCTAAATTATAATAAACTTTTCAAAGCAGAGTGCTTTGATTTTCTTTTAACCGAGGTTTTAGATGAAGACCATTATGGTAAACCCTAAAACGCTTCGTCGCAAGTGGGTACTTGTAGACGCAGCAGACAAACCCATGGGGCGTGTAGCAAGCGAAGTGGCTCGAATTTTAATGGGCAAACACAAAGCAATTTATACTCCAAATGCAGACACAGGTGATTTTGTTGTAGTTATCAATGCAGAAAAAGTAGCTCTTTCTGGCAAAAAAATCGAACAAAAAAAATATTTCCACCACACTGGTCATATTGGTGGAGAGCGTTGGACAGATCTTCAAGATCTCTTAGAAAAAAAACCAACAGCCCCTCTAGAAAAAGCCATTTGGGGAATGTTGCCTCATTCCATCTTAGGGCACAAAATGATCAAAAAACTTAAAGTGTATGCTGGTGACACTCACCCACATGCAGCCCAAAACCCTGAACCCATCGAAATCAAAGTTTAGGAACGGAGGATAAATCTATCGCAACTATAAAAGCAAAAAAAATCTACCGTGGTACTGGCCGTCGAAAAGACGCCATTGCGGCTGTTATCTTAAGACCAGGTTCTGGTAAACGCACCATCAATGGTCGTGATTTCAAAGATTACTTCCATTCCGATGTTCAAAATATGATTGCCAATCTCCCTTTTAGTGTTCTAGGCAACGCAGAAGAATGGGATGTTGAAGTGAAAGCACAAGGCGGTGGTATTTCTGGCCAAATGGGGGCGGTTCGTCTAGGAATTGCTCGTGCATTAGTCGCCAACGACCCCGAAGTCAAGCCAAGCCTCAAAAAAGAAGGTTTAATGACTCGTGACGCTCGTGTAGTAGAACGCAAAAAGTTTGGTCGTAAGAAAGCTCGTAAACGCTTCCAATTCTCCAAACGCTAATCATTACAAGATTTCAAAAACGCTCCACCACGGAGCGTTTTTTTATCACTCATTCCCATTCAATACATTTCAAAAGCTTTAGCCGTAGCCATCCACAAAAAAAACAATGACTTATAAGGCTAGGCTTTACTAAACAAAAAAGCCATGACAGAATCCCCTAATCCATCACGGCTTTTTTTTCACATCACGAGGATTATTAAAACTTAATAAAAGTTTTTGACAAAAAATGTCATTTGCAGAACAAGTTTAAAGTTTTTCCTCTACCGTATTTTAAAAGCTTTAGTAGTTATCCATGTGAAATGCATTGTCACTGTAAAGAAAAAAATGCACCCCTATGATCTTGAGTAGCGTTTCTAAAATATTCTGCGAAAATTGTTACACTGAGCCTGTCGAAGTGCGTGCTAGAAATGCTGGGATGAGGGTTTGAATAGTGAGAAGTTATAAGTGGGTAGTGGTTAGTGGTCGGTGTTAGAGATGTTATGCAAATTCAGAGGGGGACGGTGCGAAAAGTGCTACATTGAGCTTGTCGAAGTGCGTGCCAGAAAAAGTGGTTCATCTCAAGATATTAAGTAAGTTTTTGTCGTAATATGATGCTAAACTTTAAATATAAAAACTTCTCTCTTTTCACTTTTCTTCCAAACGGAATGCCTCGTTGTGGCTTGCAATGCGATGCATTGAACTTTTTGAAATGAAGAGGTGTTGAACAGCTATAACGCTGGGATGCGTGTTTGAAAATTGTGGGAAGTACTTTGCGAAAAGTGCTACATTGAGCTTGTCGAAGTGCGTGCTAGAAATGCTGGGATGAGGGTTTGAATAGTGAGAAGTTATAAGTGGGTAGTGGTTAGTGGTCAGTGTTAGAGATGTTATGCAAATTCAGAGGGGGACGGTGCGAAAATTGGTATACTGAGCCTGTCGAAGTGCGTGCCAGAAAACGAATTGAATCTCCAAATTAGCTGTTAATCTTTAAATACTTCTCTCTTCCAACTTCAAAAAGCCAGGCGTGTGTGAGACTTCTATTTTTATAGTCATTCTTGTTTGATTTTGAGTTTAAATGACAGGATTAACGAGTCCAAATTGTGATTCATTCTAAAACACCTGTGAAAATCAGGTTTTTTTAGTTTTTCTATTCAAATTTTTATGTTTTAGCTGTAAACAGAGTGTTTTATTAAAAGCCTTCTTTTGTCTTGTGTTCTATGGCTATTATGTTTTGTATTTTAATTTCTAAGCCGTTTTCTAAAAGTAGAGTGCTTTGGCGTGTGTCCAACTTTTTTATGATTCCAGATACAGTTTTGTAATGCCCTCCTTTTTTGCGGTGATCCGCTTCGAAGTAGCTAATGCTGATATTTGGTTTTTGATGGAGTTGATCCAATATTTTTTGTAGTTGTCTGTCTAGTTTAATTTTAGCCTCTTCATCGAGTTCCATTTTTTGTTGAGTTTCTCTAGCGGCTTCTAAGATAGAGCTTTCAAAACCAGTGAGGGCCGCAAAAGGTGCGAATTGAGCGGCTCTGTTGCTAAGCGGCATTGGGGGGCGTTTAGAATTGGGTCTAGGCAAATTCCAGAGGTGTTTGTATTTTGAGCTCATGCTTTGTGACCTCCAATTTGTTTGTTTCTACTTTTAGTTGTGGCTCCTTCTTCAAAATTAATCCCTTTTAAAATGGCATTTTTCCCGAACTTTTTTTTGATGCTCAAAAGGGCTTTTTGCATTTTCTTTTCTTTTTCGTCCTCTTTTTTTTGAAGCACTTCCTTTTTTTTAGCTTCGGTGCTATCCAAAAACAAATCGTATTGCTTGTGTTTATTTTGAATGTTTTTTAAGTCTGACTCTAGTATTGTATGGTTTGCAGTGAGCGACAAACGACGAATCAAAAGATGTGGATCAGCTGTTTTTTCAAATAACTCACGGACTGCGTCCATGATAACTTTAGTAGAAGAACTATGGTTTTTAAGGTTTTTAGAGGCCCGAGCAGGCTTAGGGACAGCTCTTCCATAAGAATCCAAGACTATTTCACCTCGATAATGGTTTTTAGCTTTGCTAAGATTTTCTATATCATAGCCTATGCCCAAAACGACTTGATCACTCACAAGCCCTTTGTCCACCAAGTCCAACACCAGCAAATCAGCCATTTCTAAAACAACCAATTTTGCCTTGTGATAATCATAAGCTTCTGATAATACTTGACTGTGTCCTACACTATTGTTCAAGGGTTTGTAAGCTTTTATATGATTAATAGTGCAGGGTTCATATCCCCAAGCATGGTCGATTAAAAGTTCTGCATTCACTCCAAACAGTTGGTACAAAAAATCTTCATTATACTTAGACTTTGTTTTAGAAAATTCACCTAATGAACACGCCGCAATGTCTCCCATAGTCATGAGTCCATGAGATTCAAGCTTTTTTGCGTATGCCTTGCCTATCCTCCAAAAATCTGTTAAAGGTCGATGATCCCATAGTTTTTGACGATAAGAAAGCTCATTTAGTTCAGCGATATACAAGCCATTAGAGTCGGGGGGAATATGTTTGGATTCTATGTCCATAGCAACTTTTGCAAGGTACAAGTTAGTTCCAATGCCTGCCGTTGCAGTGATCCCGGTGCTTTTTAAAATATCTTGGGTGATTTTAACAGCCAATTCTCGAGGAGAAGCTTGGTATGTATTCAAATAAGAACTCACATCTAAAAACACTTCGTCAATAGAATAAACATGAATGTCAGCATGAGAAATATACTTCAAATAGAGCTGATAAATTTTCGTACTTATCTCTATGTAACGAGCCATAGATGGAGGGGCTACGATATAGTTTAGTTTCAAAAAAGGATTTTGTTTTAACTCTTCGGTATCATTAGAGTCGCCGTGAAAGCCTTGTTTGTTTGTATTTGCCAAGCGAACGCGATTCAATTCTTTTATTTTTTGCTCCACCTCAAAAAGTCGTGGTCGTCCTGACACCCCCATTTTTTTTAAAGCTGGAGAAACCGCCAAGCAAATTGTTTTTGAAGTTCGACTTGCATCTGCAACCACTAAGTGAGTTTTAAAAGGATCTAAACCTCTATCGACACACTCTACAGAGGCATAAAATGATTTTAAATCAATAGCAATGTATGCTGATTTATTTTTCATAGACAAAACTTGCAAAAAATTTTTGACAAAATTTGACAAACAATAAAAGTATATTCTTTAAACAAATCAAGAAAAGGAGTTTAAAACTTAGTTTATAAAATACAAAACACAAATGACATAGACTTGGATCAACAAAAAGAGCTTTATATAAGAATAAAGTGGCCTAAATTTCAAAACTTCCTTTTGCAAAGAGACTTAGCGTCTAAAAACATAGATGCAAGTATATTATTTAAATTGAAACCCGTATCCTATGAATCTATAAATGCCCTAGATTGTGGTGACTCAAATATAAAACGCTATGATCAATGACTGTATTTACAAGGATTACATGGAAGCAAGAAAACTTTTGCAAAACAAATTTTTAATTTTTTTAAGAATATAACTATCTAAAATTCAAGTGACTAATGCAATTAAAAAACAATAAAAAGCATTATTTTTTTTAATAATATGGAAATCAGAAGCGCCTTGAGCAGGTGATTTGAGGCTTTTAGTCTCGCTATATGCATAGATAAAAGGCCTTCATTCTCATAGTTTCATCTAAAAATTCAAACAATTAAACTT
>JAAYJH010000081.1 GCA_012523035.1 Fibrobacter sp. | reverse complement strand
CGTTTTCCTTAAAATATTGATCTAATGCTGATGTGAATAATTTTTTTAAGTCTGCATTGACGACGTTTGAATCAGAATCTTTGACCTTGATTTTAAATTCCTTAAACTTGCTTGACTTTAAATCCAATAAAAGTTTTTTATTGGATTCAAGACTAATATTTAAGGGGGTTTCTAAGGCTAAATCAGCATCAAATTTTAATTCCAAACCATCCATCATCCAAACATACAATCGTAAATGAGCACTTAATATCATTCTTTTATCTGGAGTAAATTCAATTAACGGCTCATGTAAAAGCTTGAAACGATATCTCACATATAAGAAATCATTTAGTTTTACAGGTACTTTTTCTAAAAAATCCGTTGGAAGAGCATTATCTCCTGTTCTAAAATCAATTTCTTTATTAAATGTCAAAAAATTACTGTAAAATAAGGCTGCAGAGGCTTCATTGATCAACTTCTTATTGATGACTAATACGGCATCGTATCCTGCTGTTTTCATATTCATTATTATTACCCTCTCGAATTATTTTCCAACTAAAGAATAGCCCTTAAGGCATTTTTTGCATGGCAAATATCCTTTGGATAATGCCTCATACATAACAAAATACCCGTCTCGATGTTCTTGATTTATTTTAGACACTTCATCGCAGGTCAATTCATGAATCACATTAAGGCTTGTATCTACAATATAATTAGGGACAGCCACTGTATTTGCTTCCAATTCGTTGACTACGAGATCTGTGGAAATGGCTAGGCCAGAATCATTCACTTCTATATTCGAGTTTTTTAACCCTAAAGTAAATCCAAGGATATCTTTATCAGAAAGTAAAAATGCTGGTGAAACGGTAAATTCTGGGATTTTATCAACAATATAATCTTTGATGATTCCCATTAATTTGGACCAAACCGCATCAGTAAAAGTGAGCCCTTGTTTATTAAACTCAATCTTAAAATCGACATCGGTAACTTTGACTACCACACTGCCATTATTTTTTTGAGAGCTAAATTTAAGAATCGCACCTGCTTTTTCAACTTTAATTTTGAATACATTGCTGACATTAACAAGGGTTTTATGTGCCTCTGATTTCCCTAAATGGACATCATCTTCAAAACTTGTTAATTGATCAGGAATAAATGAACTCTTATCAAGGTACTTTGTCTTGATTTCGTCCCCTTCTATTTGCACATTGACATTGGCATCAAATTCTAAATCTAAAATTTCAATACCACCTGACTCGCAAAAATTAATACTAGGCTGTTTATTTACAGAAACAGATCCTTTACACTTAAGAATCATATTATCATAGTCTGTTTCAGTCTGTAAAAAACCGAGTGTAACCACTCGAGTTAAAATATCAGTGCCTTTTGCAATGGTTCCAGAAAGAAAATTGGCATTAGCTTGTTCATCAAAATTGGTAGTGATCTTTGGCTGAGAATGGTTCCACCAGAAATCAAAAATATTTAATGCCGCTTTTTCTGAAACTGCAACATAATAATCCTCTCCATTCAAGCAGTTTCGAGCATTCTTCAATGAGCCTTCTGCCTGGAAAAAACTAAGCCCAAGAACAATAGACTTATTGTCAAATATTCTCACATGGCATTGCTGTATTGATAGTGGAAGGCCAGATTCATTCAAATTAAAAGGCAAATCGATGGTTTTTAATTCATTCTTGAAATAGGCATTTAAGATTTCGTCAATAATAAGATTAAACTTATTCAAAAAAGATTTGCCTACATAATATTCATTTTGAATGCTTAATTTCGCGATGTTAGCTTTTTTTAACTTCAATAGAAGTTTCTGATGATCAATATCGAAATGAACATCTGTCTGTATATTAAAATTCAATAAAAAAAAGACATCGACACAGTCAAAGAGATTGATTTTTAATTGCGAGCCAAATTGAAGAAAAACTCGATCACTACTTCTAAAATCGACAAAGGGCTCATTGGTTAAACGAATTTCATATTTAAATTGTGAAAAAGGGCTAAATTGCGAAGGGATTTTTTCTGCAATGGAGTAATCTCCATTAATACAGACCTTTCCACTGTAAAACGCCACTGCCAATGCTTCATTTATGGCTTTCTCATGTATTTGAGCAAAAATATCATAACCTGCTGTTTGTATCATTCCAAAATAACTCCAAAAAATTATCTGATTTTCATAAAATATACTCGGTGCCCCATAAAATACAAGAGGCGAGTTTTATTTTACATTGACTATTTTCTTTATTCATTACATAGTTCATCGCATGGCATCGTTTGTCATCGTTTTTCACAAAAAAAAGCCTAGCGAAAAACGTTAGACTTTTTTTAAGGAGTTCTAAGAAAATTATCTTAATACAATAGACTTGAGTTGGTTCACGCCAGCACCCTTAGCATTTACATAATAAACACCTGCAGGGATATTAGCTAGTGAGAATGTAGCTGCACTTGCTGTATTAAAGCTTGCTTTCACCTTGCCATGAATGTCTACAATCTTGACTTGTACACTACCATTGACTGGAGAAACGTTTAGGTTTCTTCCATTGACAGAGAACAAGTGATTGACGGTCACCATTTGACGAGAGATGTAGTCTGGAACCAAATTGGTGTAAACAAGTTTAACATCACTGATTTTGACTGTACCAGTAGCTTGCCCTAAGTTGAAGGCAAATTGTGAAGTTGGATCAGAATCTTCTTCCATGGTAAAGATAAAGGTGTATTCTTGTTCCGTGGTGGTAATATCAAATTCTTTTGTCGCGTAATCACCCCATGGGTCTACAGATTGTTGGAAAGAAACTGCGATTTTACGAGCCACATCGGCACTAGCTTTAAAGGTCAATTTATAATTCATGCCTTTATCAAGAGCCAAATTGTATTGAACAAGTTGTGGCTGGTATGGTTCGGTTCCGATAGTGGTAACGTTCACTGTAGCCGTGCCACCAGCAACAGATGTTGTGGCTGCAGAACTACCCCAATTTTCACCTTGGCCAAGGAACCATGAAGCATCATTATCTGTTGAAATCACGCTGCTGCTTGGGAAGTCACCATCTTTGAGAAGGTTCACAGTGGTTTCACCAACTAATTCAAACTTAGCAGTGACGGAAAGATCTTTATCAGTGATGGATACCGAAGCCGTATTGGAAGAACCTGTGGCAGCTCCTTCCCAACCAATAAACTTCCAACCTTCATTAGCTGTAGCTGTGAGTTGTACAGTAGCATTAGGAGCATAATAGGCAGCACTTGGGCTCTTAGTAATAGTACCAGCTGCTGCAGGAGATACGGTTGTATTGAGAGCAAATTCGTTTGCGCTACCGCCGATTTTCAACAGATTCTTTTTAACAGTAGCAGAACCTCTTGCATTGCCTCCTTGTCCAGTATAGGATTCGATTTTCATCGAAGCAACCTCATACAATTTGCCCATTTTCATGCCCGCTTTTGCCCATGCCTCAAAGTGTTTGGAAATAGAAATGGTTCCTTTGGTACGATGTTGGCTTGTGTTACTTGGAATAGACCAATATTGTTTAAAAGTGCTATTTCCAGAAAGCGAAGGTTGATTAATACGGTCGGTAGTGAAGAAATCATAGTTAATGCCATCAATGGTTGCAGAACCGAACTTCTTTCCACCTTGCGTTGGGTTATAACTTCCGCGATCTTGAATAATGTAGTACTCAATTTCGTTGCTAAACCCGCTCGGTATATCTTGCTGATCGTAATATCCCCAGCCGTACACGCTGACATACTTCACATTGTCACTGGAGCTCCACTCCACATCAAATTCGGAAGTAATATTACCTACATTTTGTACGGTAACGGTAGACTGTGCTCCCCAGCGTTTACCAGAACGAGCGAGCATATTGACCGTTCCACTCCACTCAACGGAGAAAGTTCCTCCGTTGGCATCGCTTGGGTTGAGCGTCATGGTAGCATTCCCTACACCGTCTTGGCTCCAGAGTTCATAGTCGTAGCCCCCAGCACTACCCATTTGTTGAGATTTACCACCTGAACAGGTATAAGTCTGCCCCCATGCGAAGGAAGACACGATAGCGACGCATGCAAGCGCGGCAGAAAAAAGATTCTTCATTCTCATATTATTCCTTTAAAAAAAATGCAATTTACTACTAATAATCTAAGTTATTCCTCTCCTTAAACAAACGTTTTATGAGTTCAATCGATGAATTCTGTTGTATGTCTTTACAACAACTCTCAAACTGGCTAAAATAACGGGTTAAAAATTTGCAATACTACCCTAATATAAGGGATGTATTTATATCTTAACAACAATCTACTTCATCTTTAATAAGGAGCTACAAAATGAAGGGCAACGAAAAAATGATTCACATCCTCAACGGTTTACTTGCAGATGAACTCACAGCCATTAATCAATATATGGTTCATTCCGAAATGTGCGACGACTGGGGCTACGAAAAGCTACATAAACACTTTGAAAAAAGAGCCATTGATGAAATGAAGCACGCCGAAAAGCTAATCGGTCGTATTCTCTTTTTAGAGGGGATTCCTTCGGTTTCAGTTTTAAATAAAATTATGATCGGAGCTACAGTCGAAAAACAGCTCATAAACGATCATTTTGCGGAAGAAGGCGCTATTAAGGCTTATAACGAGGCGATTGCCTACGCAGGTGAAATTAAAGATTTTGCAACACGAGACTTTTTGCAACAGATTTTAAATGAAGAAGATGCGCACATGGATGCTATCGAAGGCCTTCAAAGTCAAATTGAGCAAATGTCTGCCCCTATTTTCTTAACGACTCAAGTTAAAGAATAATTTTTTTATAACTAAATCCCAATTCTGTGAGCAACTGCATATCTGTTTCTACAGAGACTCCCGCTGTGGTGAGCATGTCTCCTGTGATAGCAGCATTAGCACCGCTCTTAAAGGCCTTTGTCCCTTTATCGCCTAGTAACCCGCGGCCTCCACCAAGTCTTATAAAGGCATCGGGAACCACAAAGCGATAAACGGCGACAATGCGGCATAATTCATCGTTGGTCAATTGAGGCAAGTGTGCGTAAGGAGTGCCGGGTATTGAATTTAACACATTTATCGGTATAGAACGCACCCCTAATTCTCGGATGTCTAGCACCATGTCTATACGATCTTCAAATGTTTCGCCTAAGCCCATAATGCCACCGCTACAAAGGGATAAGGCGCGTTGTGCTGCTTTAAGGGCTTCGATTTTGTCGTCATAGGTGTGTGTGGTGCAAACACTAGTAAAATGACGGCGCGAGGTTTCTAGATTGTTGTGTACTCTAGAAAGCCCAGCTCCTTTCAGCCTCAAAAATTGCTCGCTGTTAAGAAGCCCCGCAGAAATGCAAACTGAAAGATTAGTTTCGCTTTTAATCTTCGAAATGTCACCGCAAATACGTTCAATGTCGGCATTAGAAAGCGTGCGGCCAGAAGTGACTATAGAAAAGCGCTGCACACCGCGAGCGTTTTGTTTTTTTGCCTCTTCAAGAATCGCCTTTTCACCTAAAAGCGAATACTCTGGGGCATTGGTTTTGTAATGAACTGACTGCGCGCAGTAGCGACAATCCTCGGAGCAGCGACCGCTTTTGGCATTGATTATAGTGCAAAGGTCAAAAGTACTTCCGCAAAAATGCTCGCGGAGGGCATTGGCGTTTTGAGTCAAACTACTTAAGGGCTCTTGTACAAGAAGCAGTGCCTCTTCTTTGCCAATTCGGTAATTTTCTTGAATAATTTTGTTTTTTATTTCTTCGGTATAATTCATAGTAGCAAACATAAAAAAATAAAAACTGCGGAGCTCCTTTTTCTGTCTTGATTAATTACCTTTTTATTTTTACTTATCGACTTAATAATGATAAGTCAATTAAAAAAGGCATCAAAGAGCCTAAAAAACCATTTAAGCTCTTTTAAATGCGCATTAAAATTATTAAATATAAGCATCATTTTAGAAGGACCCGCATGCTAAAATTTAGCCCGATTAGCCTATCCGACAAAAGTTGGATTGAACCCTATTTAGTGCGTTTGAATTGTCGCGTTTGTGATTACTCTTTTACAAGTCTTTTTTTATGGAAGCATTTATACCAAACGGAATGCACCCAAAGAGATGGTTTTTTACTGATTCGGTTTGTGCATGTCAATAGCGACAAATACGTTTACTTAGAGCCCATTGGAGAGGGCGACCTTTCTAATATTTTAATTCTTTTGCAAAAAGAATCGCAAAACACAAACCAACCACTACGTCTAGAATCGATGTCTTCTAGTTTCGTAGAAAAAATAAAAGAGCTTCCTATTGGGGAAACTCTTTTCTTTTTTAAAAACCGAGACCTCGCGAATTACCTTTACGAGGCCAAATCGCTTTGCACTTTACCAGGCAAGCTTTTACGGGCAAAACGAAGTCACGTTCAAAAATTCGAACGTCTTTACCCTCAATACAAAAGTCGCCCACTAACTGCCAGGCGTGTGTGAGACTTCAAAAAAAAGAGAGCTTATTTTAACTTGCTCCTTCTGTTTTTGTAGTGTTTATCTTTGTGTTTTTGTAGGCTTTTATTGTTTTGAGTTTTGGTAGTCTTGGAGTAATTTTTCGATTTCGGGGAGGATTCGTTTGTGAGTTTTTTCTAGGTAGAGACACTGGAGCGATATGGCTTGGCTTCTGTGTTTTTCGGCGTATTTTTGAATCCATTGGTTTACTTTTTCTTGTCGATTGTACTCCCCTAGTTTTATGTTTTTTTTGATGTAATCACTCTGGGTGTTCATGTATTGACGCATGTCAAAGGGCAAGCGAATTTCTTCGATAAACTGTTTCAAAAGTTCGATGGTGAGGGTTTTTGATGAATCATTGTTCTTTTTTTGTAGGAATAGGTTTAGTTCTTGAATGTGAGATTTAAAAAAAGGAATGATTTGTTCTTGGATGTTGTAAGAACAGTATTCTGGACTGATTTCTATAGATTCTGTGTTTTCCATATCTATGGTTTAATTTAGTATTTTTTTTCTTTTTTAACCAAAAATGCGTGTTCTATGTGTTTTAAATCTATGTTTTTGTCGATTTCTATGGCTACACTGCCATTGGTTCCAGGGTGTAGTCTGTCTTTTGCTTCTCCTTTGGCGTTTTCTAAGGAATGGATTTTGCAATCGAAGCTGCCTTGAGGAGTGAGGAGTTCAAATGAGTCTTCTGGTCCAAATGGATTTTTGATTTGAACTTGGAGTCGATGATTTTCTAAAGCTTTGTCAACTTGTGCTGCAACACAGCCTAGTTCTGCTTTTTCACGAGTGCTTTGGTAGTTTTGTGGTAGTGGGTCTTTGTATCCAAATCCTGTCATCCACCCACGGCTGTCTATCATAGATAATGCACGCCTAGAGGCTTCTGGTATGTTTTCACCGTTATACAGTGCGTCTATTGCCATTCGGTAAGCATGGACCACTTGTGCTAAGTAATAAATGGAGCGAGTCCTGCCTTCTACTTTAAAAGAAGTGATGCCTGTGTTGTTTTGGACTAGATCTGGAAGCGCATCTAATGCACACAAATCTCGACTATTCATAAAGTAAGTGCCCCAATCATCTTCGTCTAATGCTATGGGGTCTAGTGTATCGGTGTCTGTGCGTTTGAGACTGAAATTCCCTTGGTGTGCTTGATAGTTTTCGTTTTGTGGGTCGGGATTGGCGTACAGTTGATAAGGCATTCGACAAGAGTTGTTGCAAGCCCCTTGATTAGCGTCTCGGTGAGAGACCCAATTGGAAAGCATGCAACGGCCAGACATTGCCATGCACACGGCTCCATGAACAAAAACTTCGAGTTCTATTTCGGGTACTTGTTTGTGAATTTCTATGACTTCTTGCAAACGCAATTCGCGACTTAAAATAATCCGTTGGATGCCTTGATCTGCCCAGTATTTTGCGGTGAGCCAGTTGGTGGTGTTGGCTTGTACCGAGAGGTGCAATTCTTGTTGTGGGGCTTCTTTTCTTAAAAAGCCTATGATCCCTGGATCTGCGACTATTAAGGCATCTGGTTTTAACTCGATGGCTGCTAAAAGGGCTTTTTGAAAGGCTTCCACTTTGGTGTTTCGAGCGATGACATTGCTAGTCAAGTAAAATTTTTTGCCTTGTTTTTTGCAAATTTCTATCCCTTGAGCCAAGTCATCTAAGCTTTTAAATCCATTTTCTCTTGCCCTTAAAGAAAAGGCGGGCTGCCCTGCATAAACAGCATCGGCTCCATAAGCTAATGCATAAGATAAGCGAGTGAGATCGCCTGCTGGGGCTAAAAGTTCGGGTTTTATTTTTGTTTTCATTACCATTTAAATCCAAATCGAGTGAATACTGCTCGTTCTCCAATAAAGCTAAGCTCTAACATATAAAAAAAGAAATCACCGCTATAACTTATAGATGGAGAGAGGGTGTATTTCATGGAAGCACCGTCCAAAAATTTTTTAGGGATATTCATGTGGTTCGATTTTGGAGTGGTGTCGTTGAGAGCACTTCCATAATCTGTTCCTTTCCAATGCCAATTAGAGTGTAAGCCTATCTGGAGTCGCTTTTGTATGCGAGAGTACACATTGAAATCTATGTTTTGGCTATTGGGACCAGCTTGGTTTCCAAGAGGATGGCCAAGATGGGCTATTTGAGCTGTGTTTGCTTTGAAGTGAGAGTATACGAAAGGTTCTACTCTGGAATATTCGGCAATGAGCCCGAGCTCTACTCCATATGATTTGTAAGTAAAGTTTTTACCCATTTGAAAGCCTGCAAGCCAGGCCCATTTTGCTTCGATATTATCATTTTTGATGAGACTCACAGGGCTTTCCATGTCGTCTAAAAAGAATTCAGTATAAACTCTTGCAAAATTCATAAAGTGATAGGCTATATCTATAGAAATGGAGCCATTATTAGAGTTTTCTGGGTGATTCCCCTTCTCCATAAACAAAGGCACTATGGGCACAAAAAGCCATGGATGGTTGAGTTCGTATAAGACTTGCAATTCACTGACCCCTAGCACAAAAGACCCTAAAGCGAGTTCGTATCGATGTCCATAAACATGTCGATTGTCTTTATTTTTGTCGCTCATGCTGCTTGCGTAAATCATTAAATCTCCGTAAAAACTAAGCACGCTTAAAGGTCCAAGCTGCAGTTCAAGAGACATAGAGTTATAGGGTACAGAAAATTGATTTAAAGTTAAATTATTATAGTATGCAGGGCCCCAGTGCAAAGCATCTCTGGCTAAATCTAAACGAGCAAAGCCCATGTTCAAGGCAAAATGCCCTCGGTATCTGGCGTAACTGGTGTATTCAAAACCCGAATTGTTTTCTGCTTTTTGGTGTTCTAAAAACTCACGATCAAAAGATTTTATTTTATCACTATAGTGCCTTTCATTGTAGATACGAGCGTCTATCATAAATTCTAAAGAGTCCAAATAACCCCTTAAATAGAGCCCTCCATCGACTCCTGGAAAAATGGTGTCATTCAAAGCAGAAGAGCCACGATAATCTATCCCCCCGATGATACTGGCCCAAAAAGCCCCACGACTTTCCCCATAATGGAGTAAAGATTGTTCTTCTTGTTTTTTCCATGAGGAATCTCGACGAGGGAAGTAATAAGATCGTTTGGAATCTACGGTTGTCATTTTATGATATTCAAACAACAGAGAACGAGATTCTAAAGTTTTTAAGCTTAAATTTCTATCGGTAGAAATTATAGGAGAAGCCCAAATTGGAGTGAATAACACTATAATAAATAATAATCGTCTCAGCATAAAAATAAAGATAATAAAAGCATACTACAAGATGTTAAGAAAAACAAAATAGCTATGAAATATCTGAAATAAAGAGTCCATTCGTTTTATGAGTGAAAATTAAAACAGAAGAATAAATGATATATGATAATGAGGATTCCATTTATTTCTAAATCTAACATTTAATACTTTAGTATTTATTCGCATCACAAATTGACAAGATTGTGCTTAATCCCCTCATATTTTGAAGTGATAAAAAAAAGGATATGCATCTATTTAAGATATTCATCAGTTAATGAAGGCCATAATATATGCTAAAATATGCAATTGAATGAGGGTCTCAAAAAGGCAGATCATTTTTATGAGTTTTGCGTTAGGGGGTGCAATGGAAATCCTTTTTTGTGCTCTAAATGACTATTGTAAACGCAATAAAAAGATTGTAATGAAACACCCGACCCGCTTAACCGAAATGGTGTGTATTCATGCAAGCGGGGAACGCCCAATAACATCAAAATTTATTTTAACCCTTTTATATTTATTTTGTGGTTTATTGTGTGAAATCTTGCTAAATTAAAAGTATGCGTAAAAAAATAAAGACCGTAAATCCTTTGAGTGTGGAGATGGCCAATGCTATTACACATGGTTTTGGTATTCTATTTGGGATAGCTAGTTTGCCCGTGGTGGCCGCTATTTCTACTAAGGTGGATAAGCCGTCTGCGATTGTGGCTGCTGCTATTTATGCTTTTAGCTTTATTATGCTTTTTACTTTTAGTACGCTTTACCACGCTACGGTGCAGCCAGAGGTGAAGCGGGTTCTTAAAGTTTTAGATCATATTTCGATTTATTTTTTGATCGCTGGCACTTATACGCCATTTTTGTTGATTTATATGTTGAATAGTTTTGGTATTACTTTGCTTTCTGTGCTTTGGGGGCTTAGTTTGTTTGGTATTGTGTTTAAAATTTTGTCTGCTGGCCGTTTAAGGTATATTAGTACGCTTATTTATATTGCTATGGGCTGGATTTTGTTGGTCGGCGGGAAAGTTTTTTTTAATACCCTTTCTACCCCTGTGATTGTGATGGTGGTGGTGGGTGGTGGTATTTATACTTTAGGGACTCTTTTTTATCTGAATAAGAAATGGGTTTGGCACCATGTTGTTTGGCATTTGTTTGTTTTGTCTGCCGCTGTTTGCCATTATGTGGCTGTGCTTCTTGCTGTTTTAGAGAGTAATAATTCAGTTTGATTTTTTGGCATGCTTGAAGTTTCTCAGGGTTTTTTATTTTTGAAATAAAAAACTCTTTTTTTTTGAGTAAATTTAAAGTGTATGGAATCTAAAAGTTTAAAATCGAATCAAGAACATATTATTGATGTTTTGATGAAAAAAAATCCCGATTTAGACGAGGCTTTGCTTCGATCTGCAGTGATTTTTATTGCCGAGGCCCATAAAGGCCAGTTTAGAAAAAGTGGAATGCCCTATACAGAACACCCTTATGAGGTGGCAAAAATTTTAGCCGATCTTAAATTGGATATTTCTTCTGTATTGGCAGGAATATTACACGATGTAGTAGAAGATACTCCTCACACTCTAGATGAGATTTCTAACCGTTTTGGTAAAGAAACTGCGTTTATGGTCGATGCTGTGACCAAAATTTCTGCAGTACAAAAGGGCTCAAAATCTGAACAAAAAGCAGAAACTTATCGAAAGTTGATTGCGGCTATGGCCAAAGATCCACGAGTGATCATGATCAAAATCGCAGATAGACTTCATAATATGCGCACTTTGCGTTATATGAAACCCGACAAACGAAAGGCTATTTCTCAAGAAACTATCGATATTTATGTGCCACTCACACACCGTTTTGGTTTGTATCGTTTTAAGTCCGAACTAGAAGATCTGGCTTTTCAATATATTAACCCGGGTGAATATCGTAAAATAGTAGCCAGTTTATTGGATAGTAAAGAAGAACGAGAAAACTATATAAAATCAGTGGTGGGTCCTCTTCAAATCAAAATGGCTCTCGAAGATTTTGACTGTTCTATTCAAGGCCGCACTAAAAACATTTATAGTATTTACAATAAGATGCTCAATCGAGGCTGCCAAATAGATGATATCTTTGATATTTTTGCCATTCGGATTATAGTTGAAACGATTCCTGAATGTTATTTGGCTCTGGGCTATGTGCATAATCTATGGACTCCCCTGCAAAGCCGTTTCAAAGACTATATCGCAACTCCAAAGCCCAATTTGTACCAAAGCGTGCACACCACTGTGATTGGACCCGACAATAAAATGGTCGAGGTGCAAATCCGTACTAAAGATATGGACTTGACTGCCGAAAAAGGTTTTGCCGCCCACTGGGCTTATAAGCTAGAAACTCAACGAAGCGGAGAAGAGCTTAGTTGGCTCGAGAGAATGGCAAAACTACAAAATGAGATTTCGGATTCTGTGGAGTTTATGGAGTTTTTGAGGGTAGACCTAAAGCATGGTGGGATCACCGTCTCTACTCCCAAAGGTGACTCTATTGAACTCCCTGAAGGTGCTTCTGTATTGGATTTTGCTTTTGCTGTACACACCGAACTGGGTCTGCATTGTATTGGTGCAAAAATCAACGATCAAGTGGTGAATGTCGATAAAATCCTTAAAAATGGGGATACAGTCCATATTTTAAAAAATCCCGATCAACAACCTAGCCCAGAATGGCTAGATCTTGTGAAAACGGTGAAAGCCAAGCAAGAATTAAGACGCTGGATGCGCTCTAGTATCCTCCAACAAGCTAAATCTTTAGGACGAGAAATTTGGGAAAGAGAGCTACGATTGTATAAGGTACCAGTTTCTGAAATTCCTTCTGAACATCATATTTCAAAGTATTTTGGAGTGACTTCTATTCATGATTTTTTTGTCCGCATTGGCCAAGGAGAAATGCCCCTTTCTGATTTGGATCGTTTTATAGAATCACAAAGTTCTGCCACAAAAATTAAAAATCCTTATTCTTTTAAACTGTTTTTCTCTAAAGATAAAAAGGGATTTAATGATCAGATGCCTATTCAAATTGGAGAAGAAGCTAATCTTTTAATACACTTTGCTTCTTGTTGTTTCCCTATTCCAGGAGAAGAGATAGTAGGAGTACTTGTCCCCAAACGAGGAATAGAAGTACACAATACAAATTGTAGGAACCTAGAAAAGGTCTCTTCTAAAAGATTGCTTGCCGTAGAGTGGAATACTGGCTCTTCTAAAGCTTTTAGTACCCATTTGGTCATCGAAACAGACAATAAAAAGGGAATTACCATAGAAATATTAAACACTCTTGAAAAATCTAATATATTTTTAGAGAGAATGAGTGTTGTTTCTGTTAAATATTCTGGACGAGTTCGCGTTGTTTTTAAAGCTTTTCGAAACGAGCAAGTTCGAACTATTATGTCTAATATCCAAAAAATTACAGGCGTGAGAGAGGTTTTAAAATCATGATGGAGCTCAAACAAAAAGCGGAAGTCTCTACCAAAAACAGAGCTTTTAATTGCAAAATGAGAAATCGATATTATGAAGAAGTTTATTATGCTTTTAGAGCTTTGGAACCTGTCTTAGAAGACCTTTCTAGTTCTGAAAATAGAGAACTTTGGTACTCTCAAATGTCTTTGCATATTCAAAAATATGAATCTATTTTAAGCACTTGCTTGGAATACGCACAAGCCGCTATATTTTATGGAAAACACGACAAATTAACCTATTACAACAAAGACAAACGATGGGGTGTTTTACAAGAAGAGATTTTTATGGTGAATTTTTTACAAGAACTTTTATCGACCATTCGCTATATCTCTTCTAGGATTGAAACCGACTATATTCTTCAAGAATTAGATATTTCTATGCAATTAAAACTGGAAACAAAAAAAGAAGATTCTGGTTTTATTAGCCATTTGCAAAAAAACTTATTAGCTTTAAATAAAGCGATGGTAAAAGAACTTTTAGATTTGACTAATCATTTAAAAGATCGTTTTCAAATAGGAAACACTGTTTTTGGTATATTGCAAGACTTGCAACATTTTTATTGAGGTAATTTGTGGAAATTTTTGAATATAGTTTTTTATTTGCTTTCTTGTTTTTGGGTGCATTTATTGCTGCATCTGCTATTATTGTCGGGAAATTGCTTGGCTTTAATACCAAAAGCTCAAAAAACAAAATGGCTCCCTATGAATGTGGGATCGAAACTATAGGTAGTGCTCGTATTCAATTTAAGGTGGCTTATTACTTGTTTGCGTTATTGTTTTTAGTATTTGATATCGAAGTTTTATTTTTATTTCCTATCCTAAGTCAATTTAGATCTATCGCTGGTGGAGAAACTAGTTTAGTTCCTTATATTGTTTTAATTGAACTTTCATTTTTTATCTTTTTAATTGGTTTTATTTTGGCTTATGCATGGAAAAAAGGTGTATTGAAATGGGAATAATGAATGTGATTCCTGGTGTTTTAGACCCTATTCCTGGTGGAAAACACATTGTGAATATGATTGATTATGTGTCGAACTGGGCTAGGGCTAATTCTCTCTGGCCTTTAACTTATGGGACCAGTTGCTGTGCTATAGAAATGATGTCTAGCTCTATGGCTCGTTACGATATCGCTAGGTTTGGCTCTGAAGTGTTTAGAGCTTCTCCACGACAAGCGGATTTATTTATTATTGCTGGCACTATCACTAAACGAATGGCACCAGCTTTACAAATGCTTTGGGAACAAATTCCAGGTCACAAATATGCTATTGCCATGGGGGCTTGCACTATTTCTGGAGGCCCTTTTATTTATGACAACTATTCTGTGGTTCGAGGTGCCGATACTATTATTCCCATAGATGTGTTTGTACCAGGTTGCCCACCCCGCCCCGAAGCTTTGTTTCATGGATTGCTCACGCTTAGAGACAAAATTCTTAAGGAATCTTTTAGAAATCCGTGGGTAGAAGGCCAAAAATCCGAAACTTCTTACCCCGATCGTTGGTCAGAAGCTAACAAAGCATGGTTAGAGCTCGAAAAAATCAAAGATTTAGAGATGGCCGAGGCTAGAAAACGATTTAAAGAACAAAATCCAGACTACAAGCATCCAAAAGCACTTCGAATTAAAAAACCAGATTTTCCAGAAATTCCTAGAGCAACTCCTAACTTGTTAGGGCTAAGTCATTCAGAAGTTTTCACAAAAATAAAATCCATTTCTACTCATGCTACACTTTTCAAAGACTCCCCTTTTGAATTGGATACTTGGCCAGCAGACTTTCCTTTAGATGTGTCTATCCCTCCAAGCGAATATTTTAAGTTTATAGAAGCCCTAAAAAAAGACGAGTCCCTAAATTTAGATTATTTAATAGATATTACCGCTGTGGACTGGGAATCACACTTCGATGTGATTGTTCAGTTAATGAATCTGGAACAAGGACACAAAGTTTTTGTTCGTATCTCTTTAGATAAAGATGCTAATATTTCAGAAGAGACCAAAGAAAATACTGTTTTAGCAAGTCTTGAAAGCATTAGTCCTCTATTCCCTGCTGCAGAATGGAAAGAACGAGAAGTTTATGATATGTTTGGCATTCATTTTAGTGGACATCCCGACTTAAGACGACTCTTTTTGGATGAGGACTTTCACGGATTTCCCCTTCGAAAAGACTTTACTCACCCCCATATAATGAAGAGGCCCGTATGAGTTTTAAAAATTTGCCTCCTGGTTTTAAAGAAGCTTATTCAAAAAAGGATAGTGAAGAGTTTTTTGTAAATATGGGCCCCCAACACCCCGCCACCCATGGTGCTCTTCGACTAGCAGTTCGTTTAGACGGAGAAACTGTGGTAGAAGTGGTGCCTCACTTGGGTTATATTCATCGAGGGATCGAAAAACAAGCCGAATCGATGAGCTATTTGCAGTATATTTCTATGTCGGATAGGCAAGACTATTTGACTGCAATTCAAAACAACTTGGGTGTTTGTTTGGCTTTTGAAAAAGCATTGGATATTGGGGTGCCAGAACGAGGTGAATATATAAGAGTGATGCTTGCCGAGCTCAACCGAATTGCTTCTCATTTAGTTTTTTATGCTAGTTTTGGAGGCGATTTGGGGGGTCAGACCGCTTTGCTATATGGCTTTAAAGAACGAGAGATGATCCACGACATTTTAGATGAAATCACAGGCTCCAGACTCACTACAAACTTTTTTAGACCGGGTGGTTCTGTGCTCGATGTGCCAGATTCGTTTATCCCTAGAGTCAAAGCCTTTTTAAAGCATTTTGAAAAAACGATGCCAAAATACGAACGATTGCTTTCTACAAATATTATCGTCTTAGAACGAACCAAAGGGATTGGGATTTTATCCAAAGAGAATGCCATTGCTTTTGCTTGTTCTGGGCCCGTGCTTAGAGCTTCGGGAGTGTCTTACGATGTTCGTAAAAATGATCCTTATAGTATTTATCCCGATTTAGACTTCGATGTGCCAGTCACTTATACTGGGGACACATATGACCGTTATACAGTCCGTATTGCAGAAATTTATGAGTCAGTGAAAATTTTACACCAGTGTATTGCTCGTTTTCCAGAGGGGCCATATCAAAGTAAGGAAAAACCTTCCATTCGCCTAAAAGCAGGCACCTATTATAGTGCCATTGAAACAGCTAAAGGCTTGTATGGCACTTATGTGGTCGCTGTTTCTGGAGACAAGCCCTACCGCATCCACACTCGTAGTCCTAGTTTTTCTAATCTTTCTGCCCTAAATACCATGGTAAAAGGTCATAAAATATCTGATCTTGTTTCTATTTTAGCTACTATAGACCCTGTGATACCGGAGATTGACCGATGATGCATACTTCTATAACGCACCCTATTGGAGATTTTGTTCGCTCCATCTCCCCTTTTCCAGAACTCGCTTTTGGTGTTAATTTACTCCTATCTATTATAGCTATTTGTGCGGTAGCTATTGGTACAGCCCCTATACTCATTTATATGGAACGAAAGGTGTGTGCTGCCATTCAATGTAGATTGGGTCCTATGCGCTTGGGCTACAGAGGAACCTTGCAAACCATTGCCGATGTTTTAAAGCTATTATTCAAAGAAGTTTATGCTCCTGCTGGTGCAGACAAGTTTATTTTTTATTTAGCACCTATGTTGAGTTTAACAGCTCCATTTTTGGCATTAACTATGATTCCTTTTGACTACAACTTGCAAGTGGTCAATTTATCCATTGGAATACCATTTATTATTGCTGTGAATGCTTTTGGCATCTTGGGAATGCTCATTGGGGGGTGGGCTTCTAACAACAAATACTCTCTTTTGGGCTCTTTAAGGAGCGGGGCTCAAATGATTAGCTATGAGATTTCCTTTGCACTGATTCTTGTGTTTATAGTGATGGTATCTGGATCGGCAAGCCTTATGGAAATCACACAAAGTCAAAGTGGAGGACTATTCCAGTGGTGGATTTTTAAAATTCCTGGTCTTGGTTTTATAGCTTTTATTTTATTTTTCATTTCTTCTACAGCCGAACTAAATCGGGCTCCTTTTGATATTGCCGAAGCCGAACAAGAACTCACTGGAGGTTATCACACCGAATACAATGGCACCGCTTTTGCTATGTTTTACTTGGCCGAATACATTAATATAGTTCTAGCTTCTTCTATAGGTGTGACTTGTTTTTTAGGTGGTTATTTGCCTCCACTCCTTGGTATAGAGTCTGTAGATTCTCTTTTGATCAAAATACCTGGTTTTATATGGTTTGCAGCCAAAGTTTTATTCATGATCTGGGCCTATATGGTAGTCCGATGGACTTTTGTACGACCTCGAGTCGATCAACTCATGGCTTTTGAGTGGAAATTTTTACTCCCACTCAATTTGCTTGTATTGATTTTAGGTGCCCTTTATATTTCTTTTATTGGTTTTTAGTCTATGAAACAAAATAAATCATCTTCTACCTTTATAAACTATTGGTCTCAATATGCAAAGCGGTGCATCACTGGCCCCATTAGTCTATTAAAAGGTTTATCAGTGACTTTGGGTTACTTTTTTAACCCCAAAAGTGTGGTGACAGAACAATATCCAGAAAACAAAAAAACTTTAAAAATGCACGATCGTTACAGAGGGAGATTAGAACTTATAGAAGACAAAGAAGGTGAAAACCTATGCACTGCATGTAAACTCTGTGAAAAAGCGTGCCCCAATGCTTCTATCAATATTTTAACCACCAAAAACATAGCTGGAAAAATGGTGCTCGGGCGTTACTTGTACCATTTGGCATCGTGCACTCAATGTGCTCTTTGTGTAGAAGCTTGCCCTTTTGGAGCTATTCAAATGAATCCTGAATTTGAATTTTCTCACCAAAACAAAGATGTTTTTGAAATGGTCCTCAATCAAAAGGAGGGGCGTTTTTAATGTTTCCTACAGAGCTTAAAGATCTATTCTTTTATTTTATTTCTGCTTTAACTATCACCACAGCTCTAGCCACTGTCCTTGTGAAAAATGTGCTTCAAAGTGCTATTTTCTTAATATTTTCTTTTGTGGCAACTGCCATTATTTATTTGATGTTGCATGCAGAGTTTATCGCTATTTCTCAAGTGATGGTTTACGCTGGAGGTGTGGTTATCTTTGTGATTTTTACTATTTTACTCACGAGTCATTTAGGAGAAACTGCCTTTAGCACCAAAGTCCCTAGAAATTTTATAGCTGCATTTTTGGGTTTGAGTTTTTTAGGCCTTGCTTATCGATTTTTATTTCAGAATCATTCTTTATTAAGCTACACTCCTAGTGCTCCTTTAGATTATGCTTCTTTAAAATCCATAGCCTTTCGTTTATTGTCTATACAAAGCAATGGTTTTGTGATCGCTTTTGAACTCATTGGGCTTATATTATTTGCATCTCTCATTGCAGCAGTGAGCATTGCTCGTAAACAAAAGGAAGAAAAATGACCTTACTCAATTGTTTATTACTTTCTTTTATCCTCTTTGGTATTGGAGTCTTTGGTTTGTTACGAAGACGCCATATTGTGGCCATGCTCATCTCTATTGAATTAATGTTGAATGCTGCCAATATGAACTTTATCAGCTTTGCATATTTCTCAAAAGGAGACGCTAGTGCAGGGGCCATTTTTAGTCTATTTGTAATTGCCATTACAGCTTGTGAGATGGCTATTGCTCTGGCCATTGTTATTGCTATGTACAGAAGAACCCATAGTTTAGATATCGATTCTTTAAGAGGTTTGCATGAATAACATTATTTTGATGAGTTATCTCAGTCTCTTTTTGCCTTTTCTTGCGTTTTTAATCAATGCTTTGTTATTCCATTCTAGTCGAAAAAAACACGCTGCTTATGTCTCTATTGTTCTCAGTGGATTTGGTTTTTTAAGTGCTCTTTATATTGCAGTTTTTTATTTTCAAAGTGGAATAGCTCCGGGTAAGCTCATCCTTTGGGAGCATTTGTTTTTAAAATTCACAGACTCTTTACATGCCCATTTCGCCTTTTTATTAGACCCTCTTTCTATAATGATGGTGGTAGTGGTGAGTTTTATATCCTTTGTTGTGAACTTGTACAGTCTCACCTACATGAAAGACGACCCTTCTTTTTCAAGGTTTTTCACTTTTTTATCTTTATTTAGTTTTTCGATGCTAGGTTTAGTAGTGGCCTCCAATTTATTCCAAATGTTTTTCTTCTGGGAATTAGTGGGGATCAGTAGTTATTTACTCATTGGTTTTTGGTATCAAAAGCCTAGTGCTGTCAAAGCTTCTAAGCAAGCATTTGTATTGACTCGTTTTGCCGATAGTTTCTTTTTATTAGGAATAGTCCTCATTAGTTATATCGCATCTACCTTTAGCTTCGAAACTCTTAATTCTCTCTCTCTCAGTCATTTTTCAGGTTCTATAAACTTAGGTTTTATTAGCATTTCAAAACTTCAAGGTCTTTTCTTATCCTCTATTTTAATTTTCATAGGTGGTTGGGGCAAAAGTGCTATGTTTCCTATGCACATATGGCTCCCCAACGCCATGGAAGGGCCAACCCCTGTTTCTTCTATAATCCATAGTGCCACCATGGTAGTCGCAGGTGTTTATCTGGTCGCTCGTTTATTTCCATTTTTCGCTTTATTTCCAAGTACTTTACACCTTATTATGGTGCTTGGCATTATCACAGCCGTTTTTGCAGCAGTCATAGCCATCACACAAAAAGACATCAAACGCATTTTGGCTTTCTCTACTTTAAGTCAACTAGGTTACATGCTTTTTGCACTTGGTGTCACTTCAGTGGTACTTCAAAATGAATCTTTTATACACCCATTAGGTTATAGTGCCTCTATTTTCCATATTTTCACACACGCTTTCTTTAAATGCATGCTGTTTTTGATTGCAGGTTCTTTGATTCACGCTGTTCATAGCAATAGTTTAGAGGCAATGGGAGGGCTCAAAAACAAAATGCCCTGGACATATGCAGCTGCAATTATTGGTGTTTTAGCTATTTCTGGATTACCTCCTTTTTCTGGTTTTTTCTCCAAAGATGAAATATTAATCGCGGCATTCCAAAGTGAGCACTTTATAGTTTTTGCTCTCGCTTTAGTCACAAGTGCTCTCACTGCTTTTTATATGTTCAGGTTTTTCTTTTTAGCCTTTCATGGAAAACCTCGTTCCAATTCAACGGCCAATGTTAAAGAATCTTTTGGTCTAAGTTTCCCTATCTTACTCTTAGCTATTCCCTCTTTTTTAGGAGGATATGCTTTTAAAAAACTCTTATTTCAGTACTATGGACCAGGAAGCAACAATCTAAATGTTTTTGAAAAGTCTATGCAAGGAGACTGGATACCCTTTGCAAGCTCTTTTATTGTTCTAGTTTCTATTTTTTTAGCATGGTATTTTTATGCTAGGCCTTATGCTAAAATTCAAAAATCTTTAGACTCTTCTAATCGTCCTCGCTTCTACAAATGGATCTACCATCAATTTTATTTTGACGAAATTTATGATGCTTTGGTGCAACAATTCTTATTTAAAGGCATAGCACAAACAATTCGCTTTTTTGAAGATTATATTATCGGGGGATTGCTTAAACTCTTTCTTTTTGTGATTCAAAAATTGGGATCCCTTGTTCGAGAGCTCCAAAGTGGTTGGACTCCATTTTATCTAGGCCTCATGATTTTTGGTGTTTTAATGTGGTCTCTTATCGCTAAACTGCCAATTTAAGGGTAATTATGTTAGATCTTATACTATTTAATTCTATATGGGTTTTACCATTCCTCACTGTTCTTTTCACTTTACCCATTCACAGTTCCAAAACTTCTACCATCAAAGGTATCCACCTGGTTTCTGCTGCCTTTGTCCTAGCTATTTCTTTGTATTTAACTATCAAAGTCTATTTAACCGCAACATTAACTACACCAGATGCTTCTACATTTTCTTTGCATTTTGTCACTCAACACCTTTGGTGGAAATCCATAGGGGCTTCCTTTTTTATTGGAGCCGACGCCCTGAGTTTAGTGATGGTTTTGCTCACAGCTATCGTGGTTTTCACGGGGATTTTAGTCAGCTGGTCCATGCAGGGGAACACTAAAATATTTTTTGCATTGATTCAAATTTTAGGGGCGAGTGTCTATGGTGTTTTTATCAGTTTTGATCTCTTTTTATTATTTGTGTTTTATGAAATGGAAGCCCTTTGCATGTACCTCATGATAGGTGGTTTTGGATCAGGAAGAAAAGACTACGGAGGCAAAAAGCTAAGCCTCACATTGGCTTTGGGTTCTTCTATGGTGCTTGCCGCTCTAATCGGGATTTACCTAGAATCCGGCTTAAACACTTGGAATTTATTAGAACTGGGTCAAGTCACATTCCCCATGAGCTTACAAATATGGGCATTCCCTTTACTTTTTATGGGTTTTGCTGTTTCTGGATCTCTATTTCCTTTTCACTTTTGGTCTCCAGACGGACATTCAGCTGCCCCCACCGCTGTATCTATGTTGGCTGCAGGAGTGATGATGAAAATGGGCCCTTACGCCTGTTTAAGGGTTGCTATTTATTTGATGCCCGAAGCCGCTAAAATGTATTTGCCTTATATTGTATTTCTCTTGATCTTCAATGTGATTCTTTCTGGCTTTATTGCCATTCGACACAAAGATCTCAAATACATCACAGCTTATAGTTCTATTTCACATCTTGGTTTAATCTTTTTAGGGATTGCGGCAATGACTTTTCTGGGCTTTAGAGGAGCTGTGCTTCAAATGTTGAGTCACGGACTTTTAACAGCACTGTTTTTTGCTACCATAGGCATGGTTTATTCTCGCACACACACCAGAGACATCACTCAAATGAGTGGCCTTATGAAACAAATCCCTTTTATTGGAGTGGCTTTTGTCATTGCAGGCTTTGCTTGTCTAGGCTTGCCTGGCTTATCTGGATTTATTGCCGAGGCCTCTATATTTATTGGAGCCTTTCAAAATGACTCTTCTTGGATTCGAATAGTGAGCATTTTTGCGATATTGTCTATCACCATCACCGCTATTTATGTCCTTCGATCAGCCAATCGTTTTTTAAGTGGACCTTTGAGTCACCCTTCTATTATCGATGCCAATTTTAAAGAAAAACTAAGCATCATCCTGCTTGTGATCCCTTTATTTTTCTTAGGTCTTTTTCCTAGTGGCATATCCGAATGGATCGATTCAAGCCTATTACCTATTTACACTCATTTAATGCGGTAGTCCCATGATTTATCCTTTTTTACCCGATTTATTATTATTAGCCTTAGCGTTTCTGGTGTTATTCTTAAGTCTCATCACTTCTAAAAACTCTAGTTTACCAAGATGGGCTGCCAGCTCTGGCTTAATCGTCATTTTTACATTACTAAATTTAATACCCATTAATCATCAGATCCCCTTTCTATTTTCCACATGGAAAATCGATGCCTTTGGCTTGTTCATTAGAGAGTTTTTAATATTTGCAGCCTTTTTGGGCATCAGTCTTTCCAAAAACTATTTCAATTCCAATCACAAAACCTCAAAATCCATGCTCCAGCATCCAGAATTCATAGCCTTAATATTATTCGCTACACTGGGGGGCTTTGTAGTCGTCTCTGCCTCGGATTTACTCACTTTATTCTTGGGATTAGAACTTGCAACCATCCCACTTTATGCTCTAAGTGCTTGGAACAAAAAAGACATCCTTGGCAGTGAAGCGGCCACTAAATTTATTTTAATGGGTTCCGTTGCCACCGCCTTTGAACTCTTTGGCTTCAGTTACCTTTACGGATTTTCTGGCTCTATCTTTTTCACTGACATCATCGCCCAAAGTCTCTCACACACCAATTCTCCATTACTTTGGATAGCAGTCCTATTTTTATTTGCAGGCATAGGCTTCAAACTCACCTTATTCCCCTTCCACACATGGGCACCCGATGTTTACGAAGGCTCCCCTACCCCAGTCACAGCAGTTTTATCTGTCACTTCAAAGGGAGTGGCTATCGCATTCATGGCTATATTAATATATGGACCATTAAAACAAGTCCATTTACAAATAATGCCCATCATAGCCTTACTCGCAGGCACCACCTTAGTTGTAGGAAATTTAGGAGCACTAAAACAACATCGACTTCGTCGTTTTATGGCATACAGCTCCATAGCTCAAGCAGGCTATCTCCTTTTAGCCTTACTTGGACCCGCCTCGCTAGCCAAACCAGCCATCGTCTATTATCTATTAGTTTACACAGCAGCCAATTTCACAGTATTCTTTATCATCAGTGTCGTCGAACGCACTCGCAGTGCCTCATTTAACTCCCTTCGTGGACTATCTGCAGAAAACCCATTCTTAGCCATAAGCTTAGCCATCGCCCTTTTCAGCCTTGCAGGCATCCCCCCTTTAGCCGGCTTCTTAGGAAAATTCCAACTCTTTTTAAATGTAGCCCATGCCAAATATTATGGCTTCTTGGTCTTTGCCGTATTAAACAATGTCATCGCCTTATACTATTACATACAAGTCTTAAAAAGTGCATGGGTAGACCCTCAAGACTCAAAATCACCCAAACTCCAAATCTTAAAAACAGAAAAAGCATGGATAGCCTTATTATCCGTATTTACACTAGTCGCAGGCCTTTTACCTATAATAAACGACAATATATTTAAAATATTACAATCATTTTAATCGGGGCGTTCCCCGCCTCCTCTCAAATAATAGAGACGCCGCTATAACACGGAGTCGGGGCGGGTGTTCTGTTGCAATCTTTTTTAGCACCCAATCATTAAAAACTAAAAAAAGGATTTCCACGACACCCCCTAACGCAAAATTCCCAAGAGATTAAAAACTAGTGTTTAGAAAAAAACAACTTTTTTTGCACCTTATTTCGCATAGATTCACCCCCCGTTTCAAACACACATCCCCGCCTCATTTTTCTGGCACGAGTTTTGCAGCTTATTCAAATAACCTTAACCGCATATTTCGAATAGTTTCTCCCCACTTTTCTGGCACGATTTTCGCAAAGCATTTCATTCCAAGCCCCCACATTTCAAGCACGCATCCCTCGCTTTTCACAAAACTCCCTCCCCCGTTTCAAACACGCATCCCCGCCTATTTTTTGGCACGATTTTTGCAAAGCACATCCATCACAAATTCCAGCTTTATTGGCACAGTTTTTGCAGAATATCGCATCCTAATTTTCAACCCCGCATCCCAGCATCTTTGGCACGATTTTTGCAGATTTTT
>JAAYJH010000080.1 GCA_012523035.1 Fibrobacter sp. | reverse complement strand
CTGGGATGCGAGTGAGAGATGTTGTGCGGAAAGCGGAGGAGAGACGGTGCAAATTCGAGGGATGAATGGTGCGAAATGTGCTACACTGAGCTTGTCGAAGTGCGTGCCAGAATAGTGGGTAGTTGTTAGTGCTCACGGAGATGAACAGTTTTTAATAGGGCAAGTCGTACCTTTAGACAGGCAATGCCTTTCACATAGATTGCCACGGGATGACGGGGGTGGGAAGGCTATGTCAGTATTAGAGAGGCTGCTTTGTGTTTGCGTTAGGGGGTGTAGTGGAAATCCTTTTTTGTGTGAGTTTATTTTGGATTTATTTGGCAAACTTTGATTTTGGGTTGAATTTCAAAAAAGATTGAAACAAAACACCCGACCCGCTCCTTCTGTTTTGACTTAAAAAAAGGGAGCGGGGAACGCCCACAATAATACTAATCTTTGTAATAAATGTCGCTTTTTGGAGCTTCTAGGGAGAGGCCTTTTTGACGAGCTTCGTCTAGTTTTTTTGCTTTTTTGGAGTCTAACCACCAGTAAATTGGGATCACTTCTTCTCGATTGTATTTGTCTAACACAGATGCAGGGGTTCCGTATCGATTCCAATAGAGTAGTCGATGGTGATCGCTTTGCCACATCAAGACATAAGGGACGAGTTCGCTGAGGCGTTTGTCTAGTTGTTTTAATATTTCGTTTCTTTTGCCGAGGTTAAATTCGGTTTTTTGTTTTTCTATGAGGGCATCGACTATGGAGTCTTGAAGGCCTGTGAGGTTGTTGGTGCCTTTTTGATTGGCGGTAGAAGAGTGGAATGAGGCTTCTGGATCGCGAAGCCTGCCCGCCCCCCAGTTGACCCAATACATGTCGAAATCGGCGTCATCTAAGCGTTTTCGAAGAGAACTTTGTGATATTTGATCGATTTCGGCTGTGATTCCCACTTTTTTAAGGTCTTCTTGGTATAATGTGAGGTGACGAAGGTCTTCGGCTTGGGTGATAAAAGTGACCCGTAGTGGTTTTCCATCTCGTATTAAAAGTCCTTTTTCGTTTTCTGTGTAACCTGCTTCTAAGAGCAATCGACGAGCACTGTCTGGTTGATAAGAGAAGCTAGTGACTTCTGGATTGTGGTTATTTTCCCATAGGTCGGGGTAATAGCTGTTGAGTAAAAAATATTGATTGTACATGTACTTTTCGTTCATGAGTTCACGATTCATTAGCATGGAGAGGGCTTGACGGACTTTTAGATTGTCAAAAGGAGCTCGCCTTAAATTCATGGCCATGCCCTGAAAGCCAATGGGTTCTTTGTTGTATATGCGTTGTTTGACTACCCATGATTTTTGAACGGCATCGAAATCGGTTTGTTTCATCCATATCGAAGAGGTGTAGATGGCATAGGCGTCGAAGTCTTGTTTTTTGAAGGCTTCTAGAGCTTTGTTTCTGTCTTCCATAAAGCGGTAACGGATGCTTAAAAAGTTGTATTTGCCACGATTCCAGTTTTTGCTGAAACCCCACCAATCGGCACGCCTTTCTAATTCTACGAATCGGTCTTCTCTAAAGTTTTTGATGCGATAAGGGCCACTCACTACCGGGAACTCAAAACGGATTTCATTGAAATCTTTATCTTTCCAAATATGCTTAGGAAAGGCAAGCATAGACGCCGCTTCCCAAAAATTACCCCAGTGGGCTTCTTTGGCTGTGATGCTAAAGCTTAAAGAATCCAGAATCACTGGCCTTTCAAAACGACTCAATCCAACTTTGAAAATGGGGGTTAGATTTTTGGGGTCCATGATCACATCGTAATAAAACTGAATATCTTCTGCACTAATGGATTTTCCATCACTGAATTTAGCCCTAGAATCTATTCGAAAGAAAAAACTTTTGCCGTCTTCGGAGATACTAAAGGAATCGGCGAGGATCCCTATTTCTCGGTCTTCAGTGCTGTGCAAGGCCACTAAAGGTTCAAACATTAAAGACATTAATGATGAGGAAAAACTGTTGTAGTCTTGCCACATGTTAAACGATTTAGGCATGGATGCACCCCAAAGGCTAATGTTTCCACAAGGGACAGCCTCTGGAGATGCTATGGGGTCGAATTCTCCAGTGGCATCTGGATTGTGAATTGGAGTTTCGGGGCAAGAGTCATAAGAGGCCTTGGACTCTTTTTCTCCCCGACAAGCGACTAATAGAATAAGGAACAAAGACAAATAAAGTAAAGTTTTAAGTTTCATGGATTCCCTCTTGTTGGACTTTTTGGAGTGCCACTGCTGCAGCTTCTTGCTCTGCTTTTTTTTTAGAAACGGCGATGCCTTTACCGTAAACTTTGCCGTTCAATAGAACTTCTGTTTCAAAAACTTTTTGATGACCAGGTCCCGATTCATTCACCACTACATATTCTGGTGGCTGCAGTGAGTGCGATTGCATCCACTCTATGAGTAGGCTTTTGTAGTTGACAAATTCTGAATCTTTTAAAATACTGGCTATGCGTGGAAAATGAAAGCGTTCTAAAATCACACGAACCGCCGAAATTCCCGAATCTAAATATACGGCTCCCAGTACAGCCTCGAAGGCATCGGCTAATATGTTTTCTTTTTGGCGACCTCCCATTCGAGCCTCGCCTTTGTCCATGTATAAATACTTTCCTAAACTCCACAATTGAGCCGTTTGAGCTAGTGCATGGCCAGAAACTACAACACTTTTGGATTTAGACATTTCTCCTTCGGTGGCATCGGGTTTTGTTTTGTATAAGTGTTCTGTGACAAGCATATTCAAAACAGAATCTCCTAAAAACTCCAGTCGTTCATTGTTGGCGGTATAAGGCAAGTCGTTGCATATATTCCAAGAGCGGTGGACCAGTGCGTTTTTTAAGAGGGATTTATTTTTAAAAGAATAGCCAATCTTCCCTTCTATCTCTAAACTTTTAGAGTTTTTGGGGTTCTTTCGAAATATTTTCTTTATGACATTTAACTTTTTATCCAAGAAATATCTCCAAAAAAAGGCAACCAGAGCGGGCTGCCTTCCATTGTTTTTATCAAAAATAAATTAGGCGTTCTTTTTGCTTTCGATATAAGAAACAACATCTTTAACGGCTAAGAATTTTTCGGAATCGGAATCTAAAATTTCGAGATCGAATTCATCTTCGAGAGCCATGACGAGTTCGACACGGTCCAAAGAATCTGCACCTAGGTCATTCACAAAATTGGATTCGAGTGTCACATCTTCGGCTTTGACACCAAGTTTGTCCACTACGACTTCTGTGATTTTTGCAATAAGTTCTTCGTTCATTTTTTTACTCCATTATGAGGTTTAAGATTAAACTTAGTAATTTTAATTAGGCGTTCAAGCCTCCATCTACACCAATGACTTGTCCAGTGATGTAACGGGCTTCTTCGGAGGCCAAAAAAGCCACCAAATTAGCTATATCAGCCGGTTTCCCCAATTCTTTTAAGGGAATAGCTTCTTTAAATTTTTGAATAGTATCTTCGTTTAACTTTGCAGTCATGTCGGTTTGAATAAAACCGGGTGCAATGGCATTGACGGTGATCCCTCTAGGGGCTAATTCCAAAGAATTAGTTTTGGTCAAGCCAATGACGCCAGCTTTGGAGGCTGCATAGTTAGCTTGTCCTGGTTGAGTGCGGATACCGTTGATACTAGACATGTTGATGATACGGCCTTGGCGTCTGCCCATCATGTGACGAGCAACGGCTTTGGTGCATATAAAAACAGATCGTAAATTCACACGAATGACATCGTCAAAATCTTCATCTTTCATGCGCATCAAAAGACCATCTCTGGTGATGCCTGCATTATTGACTAAAATATCGATGGCTCCAAAATCTTCAATGATTTGGTCGAAAGTTTTTTTCACTGAATCTGCACAAGATACATCACAAGCATAAGCAAGAACCTTGACACCTTGTTCGTCGGCAAGGCTTTTTGCCAAATCAGTGTTTTCTTTGGTAGCAATGATGGCTACGGCTGCTCCACGAGAAGCTAAAACTCGTGCAACTTCTAATCCAATCCCTCGAGAGGCTCCTGTGACAACGGCTGTTTTACCTGTTAATTGAATCATATTATGCCTTTAGTGCAGTGAGGTCTTCGACGGATTCGACAGGCACTACTTTTACCTGACGGTCGATTTTACGCATTAAACCCATTAATACTTTGCCCGAGCCTACTTCTACTCCAGAAGTGACTCCCAAGGAGACTGCTTTTTGCATAGAAGCATTCCAACGCACTGGGCTCACTAGCTGCTTGGCCAAAAGATCGGCTAGCAAAGAACCGTCACTGACTAGTTCTGCGGTGACATTGGCTATTAAGGGGTATTTTAAATCAGAAAACTTGACTTTGGAAAGGGCATCCACCAAACCCTCGACAGCAAAATCCATAAGAGGGCTATGGAAAGCTCCAGAAACAGGGAGCACAATGACTTTGATGGACTTTTCTGAACACAGAGCGACCAAAGCTTCGACACCTTCGACGCTGCCAGAAACCACCACTTGCCCAGGGCTATTAAAGTTAGCTGGAACCACAACACCTTTTTTGGAGGCTTCGTTACAAAGCTCAACCACAACAGAATCTTCGACACCCAAAACAGCTGCCATTTTGCCAGGAGCCATAGAACCAGCTTGTGCCATGAGCTCGCCTCGTTTACGAACCAGCAAAAGAGCGTCTTCAAAACTCAAGCCACCAGCAGCACAAATAGCAGAATACTCTCCCAAAGAATGCCCTGCAACCATGTCACAGGTGATGCCTTCGGATATTAATAATTCCATAACCATCATGGAACTCACAAATAGAGCAGGTTGAGTGTTTTCAGTGCTTTTTAAGAGCTCTTCTGGCCCTTCGAACATGATTTTCGATAAAGAAAAATCAAGAACTTCATCGGCATACTCGAGCATTTTTTGAGCACTTTCAAATTCTTTTGCTAGTTGGGCTCCCATCCCTATGTATTGAGAACCTTGCCCAGGAAATAAAAAAATGGATTTAGACATAAAAACCTATCCGTAAGAAGTTAAGACCGCTTAAAGTCGGCAAGTTTCTTGCCCACATTCTCAGCAATTTTAGTTTCAGCAAATTGGCTAGCAGAAAGTATCGCCTGCTCTATGGCCCTTGCATCGGAGCAACCGTGAGCGATGACTCCTGTGCCATTCAAGCCCAAAAGTAAAGCTCCTCCGGTGGAACGATAATCCCACATCTCGGCAAATCGCTTGCCTTCTGGAGAATCAATGGTTCCAAATAAGCTCTGGTGGAGCTCATAAAAGCCCTCTAGCATTTTTAAGACCACATTGCCAGTAAAGCCAGAGGTGACAATCACATCGGCATCGCCCGCGATGAGACCGCGACCTTCGACATTACCAATAAAATTTAATGAAGTGTTTTTGAGTTGCTGATATGCTTCTTGAACCACTACAGGGCCTTTTTTCTCTTCTTCGCCCATATTTAAAAGAGCCACTCTAGGATTTTCATAACCTAAGTAGCTCTCGGCAAAGACAGAACCTGCTATTGCAAAATCCACTAATACAGACGCTTTTTCATCGATATTGGCACCAGCATCTACTAGTACAGTTCGATTTTTGGCTGTAGGGATAGCACAAGCAATTGGTGGTCGAGTAAAAGTATCTGTAGAACGGCCAAGCAACATGAGACAAGAAGCCATCATGGCACCCGAATTACCGGCACTGATACTTGCATGGACTAAGCCTTTTTTTTGCAAAGCCACACAAGTGACCAAACCCGAATTTGGTTTTTTACGGAGGACCTCGGTGGGGTGTTCGTCCATAGCCACCACATCTGGAGCATCTATAATAGATATAGAATCGCCTTGGTAGCCTGCATTCTCTAGCTCTTGTTTGAGAAGAGACTCGGGCCCACAAAGAACGACTTCTAGCTTGCCTTTATTGGCTTGAACGGCACTGACCGCACCTTCAATAACTACTTGAGGGGCGTGATCACCACCCATAGCGTCTATAGCAACTCGTAGCATTAAAGCCTCCTACGAAGTGTTATACGGTATCGGGGCTTAAAATCTCGACCCCTTTATAAAAACCACAAACGGGACAAACTCGGTGTGGACGCTTGGTAGCTCCACAGTGATCACAAGTTGCCATAGCAGGCACTTCCATTTTCCAATGGGTGCGTCTCTTATCTCGACGAGCGGTAGTCGTTTTTTTCTTTGGAACAGCCATTACGAACTCCTGTTCTTGTTTTCCATTTTACGCCGAAGCGCTTTGAGTTGTTCCCAACGAGGGTCTATAGTGTTTGAATCTTCTTTTTTATCAGAAAACACAAAGTCTTCGTTGGGGTTTTTAATTGGACTAAGCGGTTCTTGGAGCAATACCAATTGACGAACACACTCAGCTACATCTAATTCACTTTGGTTTACAGGGAGCAAAATCTTAAAAATTTCATCGTCCTCGTCGTCCAAAGTTTGCTGCGAAACGCTTTGAGAAAGCTCTGCCTCTATATTTAGATCGACCATAAAAGGCCTTTCAAAACTATCTAGACTGCGTACGCAAGTTAAAACCTGTACCCCAGAAACAGAACCTGTCAACAAGTATTTATTTTTACCATTAGGGCTAAACAACAGCTCGGCTTTTAATTCACCAATGAGTTTAAGCTCTTTGGTCAAACTGTTATTGGAATCTATTTTCCAAGTCAATGTTTTGGAGCAGGGCTCCAGCATACTTTGTAAAAGTTCTATTTTCAAGGTAAAGGCAAATATACAAGGTCTATGGGGTGTTGTCAATAGGCTATGCCTAAAAACCTCTTTTAGAATTGAAAAAAACAGCTATTATCCTCTAATTGGAGTCTTTTTTTTTGAAAACTTTCTTTTTTTTTAACTCGAAGGCTAATGAAAACTGGTTCAATAACAGGAGCGATTCAAAGCTTTAATATCAAAAAAGAAAAACAAAATCCAAAGTATTTTCACTTTTTAAAAAGGATTGAAGTTTCAGAAACG
>JAAYJH010000079.1 GCA_012523035.1 Fibrobacter sp. | reverse complement strand
TGTCGGTACCAAATCTGCTGTGGCATACATGTTATTACACCAACTCGCTTGGTACTCACAGGGAACTTCTGCACTGCTAGAGCTCAGCACCACTTCACTGCTGCTACTGGGGATGGGGTTCACAGTTATGTTTCCACAACTCATGCTTTTTTCAGCTACTTTTATACTATAAGCTCCAGATAAGGCGGGGTAAAAACTCCCTGTGCAAGAGTTATTGTCTATGGTTGAGTGAGTGGTGGGTCTAGTGCCTCCAGAATGCTCGATTTCACAGGGCGTGCCATCGGCTATCTTGTTTGTAGTCACATTAAAAGTCACCGCTTCTCCTTCGGTGATGGTGGGTCGACTTAAGGAGCAAGTATCTATACTGCCTGTGACCTCATATTGATTTGAACACGCTAGTTCTCCATTTAACTTTATAGAATAAATGTACATCCCCTCCACACTAGGGATGAATCTCCAGAATAAATATTCTCTCCCTATACCCTGTTTCAATTCAGTAGAATCTACAGGCATTCCCTTGTCATCTGTCACTGCAAACTGATAGTTATATCCCACACTATCGGGGTCACTCACACGCGCTCTAAACAGCCCATTCGAAGTAGGATCATAGCAAGCAGTGATACGAGGAGCAATAGCATCATTCACCTTTAAAGTGGCACTACAAATCTCTTCACTTCCGATATAGGCCGTATAAGTATATTCACCCACTGGGGCGGGAGTCTTAAAACTCGCTGTACCCTCACTACCAAGGCCTTGTCCAACAAGTGAATCTGAGTGATTTTTAATCTTGTAGTCACACCCCATTGGAGGGCAATCCGAAAAGGTCACTTTGAAAGTAGCCGAAGCTTTTTGCGTAGTCCTCAAGCTAGCACGGTCCCACTCGCACACACCCGAAGGCATTTTAATAGTTTGTGTGTCTTTACAGTCCACTTGCACGCTCCCATCTAAGCCATAAGCTTTGATGCTCCACTCTCCGGTTTGATCGGCATAAGCAGGCAAAAGATCCACATGCTCGGTATAAGTAAAAGACTCATTGCAAGAGTTAAAATCTTTGCCTTCAATCCCTGTCCCCGAAATCACACATCGAGAAGCGTTTTTAACATTAGCCGCAAAATGTATAGAGTGCCCGTCATAACTCACAGCACAATTCGACAATTGAACCATATAAGGGCAAATCACTTTAAAGTTTGAAATTTGCACAGAGTTTTTATTTTTGGACTTGTACTTTAACGAGCGCACCTTTTCTGGATTAAAAGACTGTATATCCAAAAATTCATTCACCGACAATAAAGAATCACTGCCTTTTAAATAAACAATTTGACTCGCATTTCCATTTTCATCGAGCAAGTACATGTCCACAGCATCGCCTGGTTGTAAATTCAAGTTTAGCCCCAAACTAGCTTCTCTCAAATTGAGCGTCTTTGGAAAAGCAATTTCACACTCTTCGGCCCCATAACAAGAATATTCTTGATCCAAAAACACATCTTCTACACATTGGCTTCGCTTCCCCACATTAAAAGGACCACAATTCACTTCACCCACAGAGACTCCATTACAAACAGCACTCACCGTGACAGTGTCTTCGGGTTGGGGCCCCTCCTCTGTAAAAGACATATAAGAAGAAGGTTTAAATTCATAGGTGCAACAAGCATCGTCACCGGTGGCACAAGCATTGCTCACATAGGCCCAAGGCTGGACGGGTTCGTTCAAGGGCACCCACCCTCCAGCATAGTTCGCATGAAACGAACAAGCCAATTGAGCTTGGTCCAAACACAGGTAGGTGTCGGAATCCCACGATAAAGAATAAATACTAAAATGGTCTCCATATAGTTTAAAACCCACATATTCATTGTAAGTGGCACTGGTATTCGCATTGAACTTAGTGTCGAGCAGATTAAAAGTCACGGGCCCAATCACTCGTTTGCCCACCCTATCAAAAACCGCTACCACCAGGCTATCGTTGTGAATTTCTGCTTTTAGAGTATAAAGCTCTACTGGGTCCAAATGAGGTGAAGTGTTTGAAATAGAACCCCCTGTAATACACTTAGAATCGTTTTCGATAAAAGAGGAGATGGCATAACAAAGTTGCAAAACATTGTCTGTTTTATTAGGCAAAATCGATAGAGAATAATAAGAACTAGCGTTTTCTGTGGCTCTAAACACCAAACCCGAATTGAGTGCATGGAGTGGATTCACACGAGTTTTTGAAGAAAGCCGCACTCCAGCTGTATAAACACCATTGAAACCAGCCGGGGTGGGTTTTAAAACGATAGCCGACTTGTCGTTACCTAGCAAATAAGT
>JAAYJH010000078.1 GCA_012523035.1 Fibrobacter sp. | reverse complement strand
GTAAAAGCTTTTTAATTCACATAAAAAAAAAGAACATTGATTTTATAAGGCTAGAAGCGGTTTTTGCAGAAATTACTGAAAAAAGAATTTGGTTTTCTATTTTTTTTTTAATATTAAAAGAACTTTTGAAATTGAAACTCGAAGCTAATTTGCTCTTTAGTTTGTTTTATTAAATCGAAAGATCTTGTTTTTGACTCTCTTGTTTTAGGAACCGTTTTGGAACATTTATCTTTATTATATTCGAATAACATTTGGCAAAGTGTATTAGACAAGCTGGAATCTAAACACAAAGATAATGCGACTACTGCTTTTTTAGAAGCTTTTCATTTTTTAGGTATTGAAAATTCTTATGTTTTGCTAAGTGCACCTGATTCTTTTCGAATGACTTGGATTGATTCCAATTATAAAGATTTGGTGAATGCAGTTATTCAAGAAATAGACCCTTCTTTGCTTGGTTATCAGATTCAAGTAAAAAAATCTAAAAAAACATTAGAAATTCCCAAATTAGACCCTCAAAATTTAATTTCTCTAAAAAAGAAAAGCACTTCTGTAAGTGAAATAGAAACACTTTATCCACATTATTCTTTTGATAATTTAGTCCTAGGTCCCCATAATCTAGATGCTTATAAAGCGTCTTTAGCGTTAATGGAGGATCACGAAGATATGAGAGTTTTATATGTACATGGTAAAACAGGGCTAGGAAAAACTCATTTATTACAATCTATTTTGCGTAGCTTACTCGAAAAACAACCTCAAAAAAGGAGCCTTTATAGGAGTGCAGGTCAGTTTATAGAAGATTATACTGCGCGTTACAAGGTGAAGTATCCCGATAACAAGATTTTAACTCAAAAATTTTCAGATGTATATGAAACGGTAGATGTTTTAATCATCGATGATATCGAACTTTTAGAAAATAAACAAAAAACGCAAGAGACTTTTAGTTTATTAATAGAAAAATTGTTAATGAACGGAAAAAGTGTAGTGTTGAGTGCAGATAAAGCTTTGTCTGAATTGGTCGGTTTTTCTGAAAAAATGATTCATATTTTAGGTCGAGGTTTCAGTGCCGAATTGAAAACTTTTGATTATGAAGGTAAATTAGAGTTTGCCAAAAGAAATCTTTCGACTCTTATTGAAAAAAGCGATGAAGGAAAAGAAATTTTAAATTGGATTGCTTCTACTATGCATTCTAATGTTCGCGAATTTGAAGGTTTTTTAAAACACTTACAAGCAAGGGCAGAGCTGTTAAATAAAAAATTGTGCTTGAATTTTTTGCAGACATTGGGTGAACCCATAAAACTTACAAATCAGGAGTTGAATATTCCTTGCATTTTAAATGTAGTTTCTTCTTATTTTTCTGTGCAAGCCAGTGATATTTGTTCACAAAAGCAAAGTAAGAAAATATCTTCACCCCGTCAAATTGCCATGTATTTGTGTAGAGAACTTACTTCTGAAACTTTAAAAAATATTGGAGATTTTTTTGAACGAGACTATTCAACGGTTATTTCTAGTATAAAGAAAGTCAATAACAAACTGAACTCGTGTGTCGAATTTCAACACCAGATGAACGAGCTTCGTGGTTTATTGACGCAGTAAAAGCGATGTCTCAAAAAATGGTGTTGATTACAGGGGGAGCGGGTCACTTAGGTGTGAGTCTCTGTGAGGCATTTCAAAAAAAAGGTTTTTTAGTTCGAGTTTTAGTGCTCCCTCAAGATAAAAGAGTGTCTCTATTAGATCCCACAATAGAGGTTTTTTATGGCGATATTCAAAATCCTTCAGAAATAGAAGCAGCATTTAAAAATGTAGATTTAATTTGTCATTTAGCGGCGGTTTTGATTTCAAAAGATAAAGAGGTTTTTGATAAAGTCAATCATAAAGGCACACAAAATGTAGTGGATTTAGCAAAAAAGTATCACCTCAAAAAATTTATTTATGTGTCGAGTTTTTCTGTGACTTATCCAAGCCTCACCCCATACGGAAAATCAAAGTTATTAGCAGAACAGGTTGTTCAAAACTCTAAGATTCCTTATACTATTTTGCGTCCGACTCTAGTTAAAAATGGAGTAGAGTATTTGGCGTTTCAAACTTATGTTTTAAAAACTCCAATTCTTTTTTTACCTTTAAAGGGTAGAGCTATAAAAAGACCTGTATTAGCATCTGACTTGGCACAAGGGATAGTGGAGGCAAGTGTTTCTTATAATACTTTGAATAAAACTTATGCTCTTGCAGGTGCCAAACCTTATACACTGGCAGAAATGGCTCAAAATATCTTAATAGATTTTAAAAGAAAAAAGAAGATTGTTTTATTCCCTTTGTTTTTATGCCGTCTGCTTGTCTTTTTTCAGTTGGTGTTTAAAAGAATGAAATTAAAGCCCGAACAGGCATTAGCAGGTTTTATTTTTGATGCAAATCCTTCTATTGAAAAGGCACAAAAGGATTTTAATTATATGCCAAAATCTATTTTTTAGACTTATTTATAAAACTTTTTGAATTGATGTGCTAAAACTCTCGCTTTATTGTTGTTTTTATTTCGTAGACTTTTTTTCTTGGTTTTAAATTATCTTTAAATTATAACTTTAATTTCGAGGTGTTTATGCGTCGTTTTTTAATATTCGTAGTCCTCTTTTTCCTTGTTTTTTTGGGAGCTTGTTCGACTGATTCTACTGCAACGAATCCAGACTCTTCCGATCTGAATGGGGATGCTCGGTACCCTAGCATAGAAGAACTTCCTAAAAACTTGGATTTGGGTGTTTTTTTGGGTGCAAAAATGATGTTGGTGTCTGGGCCTAACTCCCTGTTTTCTTTGTGGTTTTTTGAAGAAGGAGAGTCTTTTAGCTCCGATTATTACCTTTCACGATTGGTCTTTTCTTCTGACTTCGATAACGCGACTCTTATCGTAGATGAATCTGCATTGGGGGCTTATCAAGGAACGCCGATTGCCACTGCAATCAAGGATCAAATCAATTCTAAGGGGATTCGAATTCATTTTGTTTATCAAGATTCTACTCTATTCTTTTCTGTTGACAAAGGCAAACTTCAAGAAATAAAACTCGCTTCAGTAGAGTTAGAGCCAGGAGTTCTATCTAAAGCAGATGTTTTGCCTTCTAATCGTGTTTCTTGTAGTCCAACTGATTCAGAAAACGGCTTTGACTTGGAGTTTTTTGCAAATGGTTACTATCTAAAGATGGATAAAGTGAATCCAATCCATTGGAGTGTGGGGCATTATGATGTGCATCGGAGTCGGCTGTTCTTATACCCTTTGACTTCAATCGCTTCTACTATGCAATTAAATTCATACAAGGTGTCTTCGGATTTATCTCAATGGGGTGATTTTTCTTGTGAAACAAATCCAATGGAAACAATAAAGGTGAACAAAAAAGATTTGTCAAAAAATTGGATTGCTATGGATAGTTTAGAGTGGAGACTGGGCCTAAGCTCTTCGGAGTTCACTTTGAGGGCTCGCTCTAAAAAAGAAGAAGTGGAATATCGAAGTGGAAATTGGTTAATGCTTGAAGATTATTTAGTATTACAAACCATGACCTGCTCAGACCCTGCTACTTGTGCAAGGGCTAGTTTATTGAAAGTTTTAAATCTAGATTCGGACTCACTTTTTATAAAGCAACTGGATACCTCTACTCCAATGATAGCGACCAGGTGGAGTGAGGTGGCTTACGAGTAATTAAATTTTGAATTTTAATTTAAGGCCAGTGGCTTTATCTTGATAAGGCCACTTTGAGTTTCTTTTACGATCATTGGGGAGTAAGTTTTCAATTCGTCGAGTGAGACCCGCATCTGTTTTGCAAAAAAAGTAAGCCACTTGGGTGGTGTTGGGGATTAAAAACATAGCCACTTTATAACGCCTTGCTACAGCAGTTTTAAATAGGTTAAGGTCGTTTTTTGTAGGGCTTACTAAATCGCCTGTGACTGGACATACCATGTCGGCATCTTTTAAGAGGGCTTCGGATTTTTGTTTTAAAGCTTCTAAATTGGCGTTGGTGTTTCGCATGATGGTTTCCATTCTAAAGGCTCCACCACCATCTCGTAAAAATCGTTTGACACCACGAATAATGGCGACTATGACTATGACAATAAAAATACCGAGTAAAAGTGGCCACGCATTTGTAAAAAAATCCAGCATAATATCTCCAGGAACTATGATATAAAAAAGTGTTTGCATTGAGAAGAATGCAAATGCTTCTATAAAAATTAATAAAAAATATTTTTAATATGGCGTGGAGTCTATTATTGTATCCGTTTTTTCTTTTTCGTTTGGAGCCATTCTTCAAAAGAAATAGAACGGTCAAAATACCCACTAGGACTAAGCTCTAAGACTCGATTGGCCACAGTGTGTGCAAATTCATGGTCATGAGTGCAAAATATAACTGGACCTTCGTAAGCTTTTAAACCGTTGTTTAGAGCGGTGATGGACTCTAGGTCTAAATGAGAGGTAGGTTCATCTAAAAGCAAGGTGTTTGCGTTAGAGAGCATCATGCGACTCAACATACAACGAACTTTTTCTCCACCAGATAGAACCCGTGCCGATTTAAGAGCTTCTTCGCCAGTAAAAAGCATACGGCCCAAAAAACCACGAATAAATGTTTCATCTTGTTCTGTGCTGTATTGTCTTAGCCAATCGACTAGAGAGAGGTCGCTATCAAAAAATGAATCATTGTTTCTGGGAAAGTAGTTATAGAGAATAGTGGTTCCCCATTTGACTTGATTTTCTGGAGTTTCTTTAGAAGTGATAGCTTCAAAAAAAGCAGATTTTAGTGTATCGTATTCTCCCACTAGAGCCACTTTGTCTTGAGCTCCGAGAGAAAAATTTAAATCTTGGAGTTTTAGATTGTCACCACCGTCTAAATTTAAATTTTGAACCTCTAAGACAATTTTTCCGGGTTCTCGTTCCATTTTAAAGTTTACCCACGGGAATCGTCTGCTGGATGCGGGCATTTGATCCACAGTCATTTTATCTAAAAGTTTTTTTCGACTGGTGGCTTGCTTTGCTTTAGAAGCATTAGATGCAAAACGACGGATAAAGGCTTTTAACTCTTCTATTTTTTCTTCGGATCGACGATTTTGATCCTTTCTTTGTTTTTGAGCCAATTGACTGGCTTCGTACCAAAACTCATAGTTTCCGGCGTAAATATTAATTTTAGCGTAGTCGATATCACAAATATGGGTGCACACTTGATTTAAAAAATGCCTATCATGAGAAACCACAATAACAGTGTTATCAAATCGTTCTAAATAGTCTTGTAACCAGCTAATGGATTCAATATCCAAGTGGTTGGTAGGCTCGTCTAATAAGAGTATATCTGGATTTCCAAATAAAGCTTGAGCTAAAAGGACTCGAACTTTTTGACTTCCATCTAAATCGGACATTAGATTTTGGTGGAGATTTTCTGCAATACCAAGCCCTCTGAGTAGAACAGATGCACTAGAGTCTGCTTCGTAGCCACCAATTTCACCAAATCGAGTTTCTACTTCCATAGCTTCCATGCCTTGTGCTTCGGTCATGTTTTCAAGAGCATAGAGTTCATCTCTTTTTTTGGCGAGTTGATAAAGCTCTGGGTGTCCCATAAAAACAGTTTCTATGACTGTGTTGGATTCATAGGCAAAGTGATCTTGCTTGAGGACAGCGATTCTTTCTTGAGAGTCTTTGCTGACTTCTCCCGTGTTTGGCTCTATTTCGCCCGAAAGGATTTTTAAAAAAGTAGATTTACCTGCACCGTTGGCACCAATCACTCCATAACAATTTCCCGGTTGAAAAGAGAGGTTTACATCTTTAAATAAAACACGATTACCGTATTGTAGGCTAACTTGAGATACATTTAACATAAAGCAAACTTAGTATTTTTTTTTAATATTTACACTCAAAAATTAAAACTCTTTTTTTTACTCAAAAAGAAAAGGCTTTTTAAGCAAGTACAGCAGATTTTTCTAGTTCTCGAGCATTGATGATGAGCATTTGGAGTCTATTTTCAATGTTTGCAAAGCTAGTATCTGGGTCGTAGTCCAAAGAAAGCACCTGAATATGTGGGTAGCGTTCTTTCACTGCTTTGGTGAGTACTCTTCCAGAAATATGGTTCACAAGGCAAGCAAAAGGTTCCACTATGATAAAACTATTGATGCCGTGCTCTGCGTTGTAAAGAAGTTCTGCTGGGATAAGCCATCCTTCTCCTGTATTGTAACTGGGATCAATAATGTCTTTGATCAAATGGATCAGTTCAGTACAATCTGCATGGTGTTCGTATAATTTGAAATTCTTAAGTCTTTTTTGAACAGTGTCTATAGCAAAAGTATAAGCTTTATTGGTGATTCCACTTAAGAGCGCATCTCCTATAGGGTTAGCAGAAAAACCTCTTTTGATTTTTTCTAGACTCACCACTTCATCGACTCTAAAGAAGTCCACCATTCCAGGGAGATAAACCTCCATGCCATTGTCCATTAAATAATTTTCGATATAACCGTTGGCACTGGGGTGATAATTCATTAAAATTTCTCCGAGCAAAGCCACTCTTGGTTTTCGAACACTACGGTCAATTTCAATTTTATTAAAGTCTGCAATACAGGCATCAAATTCTTCTAGAGCTTTTTTGGGGTAAGCTATTTTTGATGTAGAGATATTGGCAAAGGTTTTCATCAGAGGCAAAATCCATTGATCATAGACTTTTTGTGTGTCTCCTTTGTGAATTTCGTAAGGGCGTGTAGCACGATACATGGTTTCTACCGCATCCATCACAGTTAATCCCCAAAGCATGTGTAAACGAAAATCCAAACCTGTTTTAAAACCTGGGTGCATGCCTTTTTCATCACTACCCGTTGTGATAATAGAAATTTTATCGTATCCAGCCTCATCTAAAGCGCGGCGGGCTAATACAGAATATTGGCCTGCTCTGCAGTTTTCACAGTTTTTGGCAAGGCCTATAGATATGTTTTCTTGTTTTACATTGGGGTTTTGCTCTAACCATAAAAGGTTTTCACCAATATTGACCTGTGCGGGGTAACAAATGTCGTTGTGTACATATTGTTTGCCTAGTTCAATGGCTCTTTCATTGGCGAGAGGTAGGGTTTCTGTGTCATAGCCAATGGAGTTAAAATATTCAGAAGCTAAAACGCTAAAAGGGTGAGACAAGTTAGGGATCAAGATTTTTCTTTTTTTCTTGTCGTCTTTAGTGAAGGGTGGGTCAAACAGGGCTTCGGTTGTTTTTGGTTTATCGTTTAGTTTAGCGTTCCTTCGAGACTTCACTGTTTCGATAAAGCTTTTAATCCGAATACTTAAGGGACCTCTAGCGTCTCCTTCATCTAATTTAAGCATTAAAAGCTCTTTAGATGATTGTGCGTTTAAGATACGACTCATTTCATCTGTCAAGATGGCATCGTGTCCACAACCAAAACTCACTATTTGGATCAATTCTATAGCGGGGTCTTTGGCTGCTATGAGCGTGGCTCCAATCATCCTCAAGTGAAAAGAGTTTTTGGTTTCCATACGCGTTTGTGGGGGAATGTCTTGCTCATAAACTCCGGGTAGAGATTCGGTTGTGAGCACTGGAATACCCATAGCGGTAAAGTGCGATGCAATGTTGTGATTGATGAGTAAATCGGCGTGATAAGGACGACCAGAAATGACCACCGCAAATTCACCTTTTTGGCGGACATCATCTAAAATTTGCTTACCTTCAGCTAAAAGTGTGTTTTTAAATGTTTCTAGAGCTTTTTCACCTTCGGTGACCGCATGCTTCATTATTTTTTTGGAAATACCCCAGTTTTTTGAAAACCAATCGATGGTTTGATCCCGTCTCATTTTATGGTTGAACCAGTGAAAGGGAGGTTGATCCATAGGGATACCATAGTTTTTTTCTGGAGCATCTGTGTTTTGGGATATGTTTGGGTAACCTTGAACTACAGGACAAACTGCAGTAGAGTCAAACTTTTCGTGATCGCTAGGAAGAGCAATCATCATGGGGAAAAAGATCCTATCGACTTTTTTATCCACAAGGTCTAATATGTGCCCATGAGTGAGCTTGGCTGGAAAGCAAATCGTGTCAGAGGGAACACTGTTGAGACCTCTTTCAAAAAGCGGGTAATCACTTTGTTTGCTTACCACTACTTTGTAGCCTATGGAGGTGAGGAGTGCTTTCCAAAAAGGAAGGCTAGACCAATATTCGAGTACTCTGGGGATACCAATGGTGATATTATTAGCTGGCAGTAGTTTTTTGGGGTGATAATCTTTGACCAAAAGTAGGTTGGTTCTTTTGACCATATCTGGTACAGAAAGCATTTTTTTATGAATTTCTGCAACGAGTTTTTTAGTTTCTGGATCGTTTGGATCCGCAGTGACTTCACCTCGTTCGCAGCGATTTCCGGTCACAAAATTGGAGCCGTCGCTAAAAGTGACGATGGTTCTGGAGCAGTGATTGGTGCAATATTTGCAAATTTGTCCAGGTTTGTTATCCCAACTAAAGGATCGCATGGCATCTAAACCAATAAAAGAAGTTTTAAACTCAGGGTTTTCCTTTCTTTTTTCTTCTATAAATCGTTTGGTGAGTAAAGCAATTCCAATAGCCCCCATTTCGCCTGGCCTTTCTGGTCGAATAGGAGAAATTCCTGTGTGTTGTTCAAAGGCTCGAAGCACAGCATTGTTCTTAAAAGTGCCTCCTTGGACTACTATATTTTCTCCTAGTGTTTTTAAGTTTCGAATACGAATGACTTTGGTGAAAACATTCTCTATAATGGAACGACAAATTCCTGCCATGATGTCTTCGGGTTGCTTACCGTCTCTTTGCTCAGTGATAATGGAGCTATTCATAAATACAGTGCAACGGCTACCTAGTTTAGATGGGTTTTTGGCATTAAATGCAAGTTCTGCTATTTTTTCCATGGGGATTCCAAGGGATTTAGCATAAGTTTCTATAAAAGACCCACACCCAGAAGAACAAGCTTCGTTGAGTATGATCCCTGTGACTACACCGTCTTGCACCGAAATCGCCTTCATATCTTGTCCACCGATATCCAAAATAAAACTGACATCGGGGCAGATATGTTTGGCGGCTGTTGCATGAGCTACGGTTTCTACGGTATGGTAGTCTGCATGTATGGCTTTGGCTATTAATTGTTCTCCATAACCAGTGGAGCCCACTCCTAAAATATTGATTTTGCAACCAAATTCTTCGTAGCGATCGGCGAGTTCTACTAGTGCTCGTTTTAGAACTACTAAGGGTTCTCCATCATTACTAGCGTAAAATCCATCGAGTACTTGCTCGTTTTCATCTACCAAAACCAGTTTGGAGGTGGTAGAACCTGCGTCTATCCCTAAATAGACATTGATTTCACTGCCAGAAGCTGGCTGTGGATAGTGAGAGCTTGCCAAAGGGTGTTTTGCTAAAAAGGCTTTTTGCTCTTCTGGACTTTTAAAAAATCGTTCGTTTTCTTTTGAAATTTCGGTTTGTCGTCTTTCATTGAAATGTGTTAAGGTTTCTATAGCCTCTTCTCTAGAGTATTTGGATTCACTATCCATATACATAGAACCAATAGAGAGAGCTGCTCCCCAAGCCACCAAAACTTCTGATCGTTCAGGGACAATAGCTTGCTCGTCTGTGAGACCTAATCGTTCTTTAAATACGCGTACCAAAGTGGGGTTGAATGTGAGCGGTCCGCCCTCGAACATGACAGGGGCTTTGATCTCCATACCTTGGGCTAATCCACCAATGGTTTGCTTGGCTATGGCATGAAAGCTAGACAAGGCGATGTCTGTTTTATCCACTCCCTGATTCAACATGGGTTGGATGTCGGTTTTTGCAAAAACACCGCATCGACCAGAAATCTCATAGACTTTTTTTCCACGAACAGCGTAAGATTCAAAGTCTTCGGTTTTGATCCTAAGAAGTTCTGCGACTTGGTCTATGAATGCACCTGTTCCACCAGCACAAACACCGTTCATGCGCATATCACTGGCAATGAGTTTACCGGTGGTAGGGTCTTTTTCAAAAAATATAACTTTGGCGTCTTGACCCCCTAGTTCGATGGCTACTCTTGTGTTGTGGTTTGTTTCTCGAACAGCAAGTGCATTGGCCACTACTTCTTGTACAAAAAAGGAATGGGTGGCTTCTGCAAAAGGGTACCCACCGCTACCACAAAATGCAACTTTAAATGTGCTCTTGGGGTATAAGTCATGAGCTTCGGTCAAAAGTTCTAAAACTTTTGCAGCTTGCATAGCATTGTGGCGTTGGTATGAGTAGTGGAGCAATTTAGAGTCGATGGGGTTTACCACCGCAATTTTTACAGTAGTAGATCCAACATCAACACCAATCCATAATTCTTTAAATTCCGTATTCATATAAGAATAATTTAGAAATTAAAAACATAAAGGGCGAATTTGTTTTTTTATATAATGATATTCTGAATCAAAATTGATGTTTTTTTTTATTTTAATTTTTCTATTTACCCTATAAAACCTAAGGGTATAGAGGGTTTATGTGTGGTTGAAAACGCTGCATTCTTTTAAAAAAAGATTTTTAGAATAGATAATAGGTCACATTTTTATAAGGAGAGTGTATTCGCAAGAGAAGTTTTATTTTAGCCAGGCGCTTCTGAGACTTCATATATTAAAAATTAAAGCTGTATTTGTGATTTGTATGGCTTTGTTTTTTAGAGTTTCAAGCCAAAAGATTCTAAAGTTTCTAATTTCTGTTTATGAGTTTTCGTGTTTTGTTACTTTTTTTTATTTTGCCCTTTTTATTTTCTTGTTATAGTTTTACAGCAAGTACTTTGCCTTCTCATATTAAAACAGTAAAAATTTTAGAGGTAGAAGATAAATCTTTGAATCCTGTTTTGGCCAACGATTTAAGGGTGGGAGTTTTGGAGCTTTTTAAAAAAAATGCCGGTTCCATTCGTGTTGTTAATGGGGAGGCCAGTGCAGATTTTAAAATGACTTTGTTGAGTTATTCAAATAAACCAGATAACTATAATAAGGCCGATCAAGTTGAAACTTATAGGGTTTCTATACGAGTGAGCGTAGAGTTTTATGACAATGTGAAAGAGCGATTTATTTATGAAGAAAAGAGTTTGTTTGCCGATGGAATTTATGATGTGCAAGCCAACGAAACAGAAGATAGACACGGTCAAGCTCGTGCCATTGAAAAACTTCAAGATTTAATCATCACTAACGCACTTGCAAAATGGTGATTTTAACTGAGAATTTCGGATTTTAAATTTTCTATAAGCCGCTTAAATACAGGGTCATCTTCGATGTTTTTTTGTATGTTTTTATTGGCGTAAACTACAGTAGAGTGGTCTTTGCCTCCAAAGCGAATGCCAATGGTTTTTAAGCTGAAAGTGGTGAATTCTTTGACTAAATACATGGCGACTTGACGAGCATGTGCCACTTCTTTGGTGCCTCTGCCTGGAGCCAAAAGTTTGGATTCAGGTATTTCAAAGTGTTTGGAAACTACGCTTAATATGGAATCCATATTCACTCGCTTGCGAATGGTGGGGATGATTTCTGCCACCATTTTTCTAGCTAAGTTTAAATTGATGTCTTGATTCAATACACTAGACTGTATAGTGAGTTTGGTGATGGCCGCCTCTAAAAGCCGTACATTGCTTTCGATGGTTTCGGCTAAATAAGAGAACACTTCATCTTCCAGTTCAATATGTGCTTCTTCGGCTTTTTTCCTAAGGATGGCTTCTCTTGTGTCTTGATTGGGAGGTTGAATATCCACGGTGAGTCCACCAGAAAAACGACTGACTAAACGATCAGATAAACTTTTGACTTCTCCAGCAGGAGCATCAGAAGTGAGCACGATTTGCTTTCCAGATTGATGCAAGGTGTTGAATATATGGAAAAACTCGTTTTGTGTTTCGTCTTTTCCACTCCAGTTTTGGATATCATCAATAAGGAGTACATCGATTTCAGTTCTAAAATAAGTGGACATTTCAGAAATTCGTTGATCTCGAAGGTTTTTTAGATAGAGTTGTTGGAAGTCATAAGCTGTGATGTAAAGGACTCGCTTGCTAGCATCGTTTTCTTTAATATAGTTTCCGATAGCATGGAGCAAGTGTGTTTTTCCAAGTCCAGATTCTCCGTATATAAATAATGGATTGTATTTATTGCTTTCTGGGTTTTCAGCTACAGAAAAGGCGGCATTAAAAGCTAATTCGGCTTTGTCTCCAGGAACAAAGTTTTCAAAACGAAAAACCTCTTTGAGTTCAGTGGACTGAATGAATTCCTGTATAAAATCTGGAAGAGGGTTTGGTGCAGGCAGTGTTTTTGCTTTAAAAATGATTTGAACAGGTGTTTGATTCGCTTCTTTCCAGCAGACTTCAATCAAAACCTTATAAGGAGTGAATTCTTTGATATCGCTGTTTGCAGGGATGAGGATGGTGGCCTCATTGTTTAAAAGAGAGGCTATTTTTAATTTTGAAAATAATTGAGTAAAGGTAAAAGGATCGATTTTGCCTTGTAATTCATTGAGTGTGTTTTGCCAGTGAGTCTGCATATAGGATACCTTTCATTTTATAAGCTATTTTAAACAATAAAGATAAAAAGATTCTCTTTTTAATGAGATTTTTATTGAATAGATAGATAATAATATATTACTAATTTTTTTAAAGTTATTTTTTGGAATGTGATTTTCTTTACATTAATTTAGTATTATTGCTTTATTATGTCGTTTATTTTGTTTTTAGGTCTTCATTTTTACATTGCTTTATTTTTGTGGTTTGTTACTTTTTTTTGGTTTCGTTATAAAGCATACCCTATTCATTTAAAAAAAATGCTCCTTTCTGGCAAAGTTTGGGTGTATTTACCGCTAAAATGGCGTAAAAACCCAAAATATCAAACACAAGTCAAGCTTTTTTCTCTATTATTAATACTGTTGACAGGTTATTTTAGTTCTATGGCATTGAATCACTTTGTTGTCTTATCGAATCTAGACTTTGTATTGTTTTTTGTCTTATTTGTTCTTTTAGTATCGATATCGGCTAGATACTGGATTCGATATGTCGCTTTTCTTGAATTAGATTATTATTATTTACAATATCACAAACAGTATGAAGTGGCTCAAAAAGAAGGACGACAAACGGACGATGCTGATATTCGTAATAAATGTGCTTGGTATTTTCAGTCTAATTTATCACAAGCCGATGAAAAAGGACGTTTTTTGACATATCTTTTAAATTTTAATAAAACTCAAAGAAGCAACAAAGCAAAGAGGAATAAGAATGATAGATGAAAAATCTAAAGAATTTCAATTTGCTGATGATATTTTATTAAAAGTTTCAAGAACTTTTGCGTTAAACATCAATGTGCTTTCGGGGCGTTTAAAACAATCTGTTTTGCTTGCATATTTGTGTTTGCGTATTGCAGATACTGTCGAAGATGATCCTCAAATGACCGCCTCCGAAAAAAAACGCTTGTTAGATGCATTTTCTAATATATTTGCCAATTACGATAAGCATTTAGTGAAAGAATTCACAGATGCTTTGCCTGTAGAATGGTTTGAGTCTAAAGATCCAAATCACATCCTTTGTCGAGAAACAGCCACCATTGTCAGCCTCTGCACGCAACTCCCTCAAAAACACAAAGGTGCCATTTCTGCAGTGGTGGTGGAAATGAGTTTTGGCATGGCTAAATTTGCACAAAAGCAAGAACACGACTTAAAAACAGGCTGGTTTACGATAGACTCCGTAGCAGAGCTAGATGAATATTGTTATTTTGTGGCTGGGATAGTAGGGAAACTTTTGACTCAACTGTTCTGTGAAGAAAGTCGTTTCTTAAAGGATAAAGATGCAAAAACTTTAAGATCTCTAGAAATTTCTTTTGGACTGGCTTTGCAAATCACTAATATTATTAAAGATATTCAAGAAGATGCTAAAAGAAAAGTTTGTTTTATACCCAATGATCTTCTCAAAGAGCATGGATTAGAATATTCTTGGCAATTGTTCGAAAAAGATGCATCATTAGAAGTTCAAAGCTCTGTAGTAAAGGCTTTAATTCAAAAAGCTTGGGGGCATTTAGACGATGCTATCCAGTATGTGCTCACGCTCCCGCGCTTGGATAGACGCATTCGTTTGTTTTGTTTGTGGCCGCTTTTTATGGCTGCAGAAAACCTTAGAATAATGAAGGATGGGGCACTTGTGTTTGAGTCCAAAGACAAGCTTAAAATTTCTAGAAATACGGTAAAAAAAATAGTCAGAAGCACTTCTGTACTCTATTTTTCTAACTTTTGGATTCAAAGAAAATACTCGAGGCTTCGAAACTCATGAAAATGAATTTTTCAAGATTTAAACATTTATACTTTCAAATTGCTTTTGGTGTCTTTGGTTTAATTTTAGACCAATGGACTAAATTATGGGCTGTTTCTTATTTTTCTGGATCGGATAGGAATAAAATAATTCCATTTCTCGGTCCAAATGGAGATTGGTTGCGATTTCGCTTGGTTTACAACGAAGGAGCTGCTTTTAGTTTACGCCCTCAAGATTTAATGCCTTTTTTGCCTTCTTGGCTGTTTTACCTTTTGATTTCTGTGGTGGCTATGGGGGTTTTAATTTGGTTTTTTAAATCTATTGACAAACGCGATTGGTTGTCTCGTTTAGGGGTGATTATGATTATTTCTGGTGCTTTGGGGAATTTTGTGGATAGAATGCGTATTGGAAAAGTGGTAGATTTTATTGATTGTGACTTTCCTGATTTTATCATGACTCGATTTCCGGTCTTTAATGTGGCCGATAGTTATGTGACTATCGGGCTCGTTTTGATTTTTATCTCTCCCATTTTGTTAAAGAGAACCCATTCATTAATTAAAAAAGAAAAAGAATTGAAAAATGCTATCCATTAGAGTCACTCACAAAGATATAGGGGAGCGTTTGGATCGATTTTTACAAAAAGAGTTAAAAGACTTTTCAAGGACTGAAATTCAAAAGTTAATTCAAAATGATTTAGTCCTTTTAGATGGTAAAGCTCTGGTAAAGAATTTTAAAATAATTCCAGACATTGAAATTCAAGTCTTAGAACTCCCAGTTCAAGAGTCTAGTCATCTAGAAGCCGAAAACATTCCTTTAAATATTGTCTATGAAGATGAAGACATGGCGGTGATAAATAAGCCCAAAGGGATGGTCGTTCATCCAGGGAGTGGTGTCCAAAAAGGAACTCTAGCTTCTGCTTTATTGTATCATTTTCAAAATAATTTGTCACTGATTAATGGTCCTTTTAGACCAGGCATTGTACACCGACTAGATAAAGATACTGCCGGGATAATGTTAGTGGCAAAAAATGATTACTCTCATAGATTTATAGCAGAACAGCTTGAAAAACGGACTTTAAAACGCACATATAAGGCTATAGTTTGGGGACATCCCAGAGATTTAGAAGCTACCATTTCGGCTCCAATAATAAGAGACTCTAAAAATAGATTAAAAATGATGGTCGATGATTCTGGTAAAGAAGCTATCTCACATTACCGAGTTTTAGAGCTTTTTAGCTTTGCTTCTTTTATTGAATTTTCTTTAGAAACAGGTCGAACACATCAAATTCGTTTGCATAGCCGTTATATTGGAAATCCTATTATAGGTGATCCTATTTACGAAGGAAGAGAGACCAGCTTAACGCGAATCCCTGTATTGATGCGTGAAGTGGCTCAAAATGCTTTGAATCTAGCACCGTCTCAGATTTTACAAGCAGTAGAATTGTCTTTAATCCATCCGAACACAAAAAAGCAAATGGATTTCAAAATACCTTTAGAAGAAAATTTTGAAAACCTGCTTTCTTTTTTAAGAAAAGAAGCCCCAAGTGATTTACCAAGTTTTAGTCAAAGTTTCTTTAAGACATATGAATCCGACAGGCGCTTTGAAATCCCAGAAGAAGACACTAATATTGAAGAGGCTTATGAAGCTCCGCCTATTAAAACGCGTTTAACTAGGGCAGAAAGGTTACAAAAAAAGAAAGAAAGGATAGCACGAAAAAAAGAAATTGAATTAGAAAAGCTCCAGAAAAAAGAAGAAAAACGAGCTTTAAGCAAAGGTGAAAAGCCAGAAGAAATTGTAGCACCTGGCTTTGAACCTACGATCGATCCAAATCTTTTAAAATAGGTATTCTATGAATCCAGTCCATAATCAAACAAACTCATTTTATTTCATTGGTTTAGCCGGTGTGGGAATGAGTGCTATAGCTCAATATTTAAATGGCAAGTCTTTTAAAACCGGTGGTTCCGATCGAGTTTTTAATAAAAACAGTCCACCTTTAATTCAAAAGCAATTAGAAGCATTGGGTATAGAGTGTTTTTTACAAGATGCGTCTGGCCTCAAAAATTATTCTTGTGTGGTGGTGAGTTCGGCTATAGAAGACACCAATAAAGATTTAATCGAAGCAAAAAAAATGGGGCTTTCAATATACCATCGAAGTGAGATATTATCTTATATTTCAGAAACCACAAAAACTATCGCAGTGAGTGGTACTAGTGGAAAAAGCACCGTCACAGCAATGATTTATCATATTTTAGATTATGCAAATTTGTTTCCATCTCTAATCACAGGGGCTCCTTTGGTCTCACTAGAAAAAAAAGGTGAAATAGGGAATGCGGTCTCCAATTTTGGGGAATGGCTGGTGATCGAAGCCGATGAAAGCGACGGCACACTTGCTCGTTACGCTCCAGACATAGGGCTTATTTTAAACATTGAAAAGGACCATAAAGAAACTCCAGAACTTTTAGAAATATTCAAATCTTTTGCTGATAATATCAAAAAAAAGAAAGGGATTTTGATTGTAAACGACGCAAATGACCATGCCAAGTCGTTGAGCATGGGAAGGCACTTAGATTTTGGCAACGAAAATCATATCGCAGTGCAGGGCACAGACTTAAGGGTACACGGTCATAAAATATCTTTTAGAGTGCGTTACCAAGCTTCTTTGGTCCGTTTTGAGTTGAATATGCCAGGAAAACACAATATGGAAAACGCATTGGCTGCAAGTACGGTGGCTCTTCAAATAGGGGTCCCCATTGAGCTTATTTCAGAAGCTTTGTCTTCTTTTTCTGGGATAGATCGCAGGCATCAAGTTTTGGGCGTCTTTTCGGGTGTGACTTTGATGGATGATTTTGCCCATAATCCAGCAAAAATAGAAGCCAGTCTAAAAAGTGTTCAAGCTTTTACAGAAGGAAGGGTGATTGCCTATTTTCAACCTCATGGCTATGGGCCCACTCGTTTTTTGCGTCAAGATTTTGTCAGCACATTTAATAAAACACTCAGAAAAGCAAGTACAGACATAGAAAATGACTGTGTGTTTTTTTCTGAAATATATTATGCAGGAGGGACAGCGAAAAAAGATGTTTCTAGTGCAGATTTAGTCGATGATTTATTAGAGTTGGGAGTCGAGGCGTATTTTTTTGAAGATAGAAAAGATGCTGCTCTAAAAATGGTAGAAATGGCAAAAGCAGAAGACACTATTTTATTAATGGGGGCAAGAGATCCAAGCCTTTCTTCTTTTGCAAAAGAAGTACAGGGACTTTTAGAGAATAAATCGAAAAATAAAGTTTAACATACAGTTTTTTTGTGATCCATTTAAAATTAAAACAAAAAGAATTCTCCTTTTTCTAAGTACATAGCCACTTTATTTCTGCCATTTTCTTTGGCATAATACAAGGCTTGGTCTGCTTTTTCGATCAGAGATTCCACTGTGTCTGTACTCTCTCTTTTAGCAAAGCCTATACTCACTGTGATTTTCACTTGCTTTTGATTTGGAAGTATAAAAATGTTTTTTTCCATATTTTTCCGAATCCTTTCTGCTATCACTTTGGCGTTATCTGTATGAGTTCCAGGCAAGAAAACAGAAAACTCTTCTCCTCCAAATCGAACAGGCATATCTGAAGGCCTTAAACTTTCGTTTAAAATACTAGCCAGTTGAACCAAAACAGAGTCTCCAGCTATATGGCCGTGCGTGTCATTGATTGCTTTAAAGTGATCGATATCTAGCATGAGTGCACACAACTTAAAGTTTCCTGCATGACTTCTTTTGAGCTCTCTGGAGTACATTTCTTGCAGCCATCGTCTATTGTGTAGGCTTGTGAGAGAGTCTATTTTGGAGGCTTCTTCGATGCATCGAATGTGAAATTCATTGTCACGAACGATTTCATTGCTATAACGAACTCTTTGACTCAAAAGGTGTAAAAAATTGAGGCATAGATCGTGGGAAGCATGCAGCATAGCAAGGATAGTATAGCCTGGAATAATAAGGACGGAGCTTTTTTTGGAGCATCTAACCCAAGCACTAGGATTAGAGTTATCAAAAATAGAAATTTCTCCTACACAGTTCCCTTCTTCTATTGTATTGATAGTCGTTTTTTTATCAGAAGTGATTTGAATTTCTAATTCGCCCTTTAGTAGTACAATGAGCCGTTTTACTGAATTATCGGGAGAAATAAGTGTGGTGCCAGCATCAAAAGTTTCTATATGAGAGTGGAGTAGATAGCCAGCGATGCTTTCATAGCAAACATTATGAAATATTTTTAAACGAGAAAACTCTTGTCTAGTTAAAGGAAGTTTTTCTGGTTGAAGATTGTTCATATTTATAGTATAGGTTTTGCAAATACTCTTTGCTATGTTTTTAAAGAAAAACACAAAAAAAGAAGTTTTTAGTAAAGATATTATTTTAACAATTGCTAGTTTTTTTAAGATTTTATGGATTAAGTTATAAAAATGATTGTTTTCTCAAAGTTTTTAAATAGTTATAAATACCTCAAGGTCGTTTTATGCCATCAATGTCATCACTTTTAATCCACTCAGTTTATAAAGATTCTGAAATTGTAGATGTTTTAATTCAAAATGGAATTTTTAAGAAAATATCCACTCACATCCCTCTAAATAGCTTAGATACGGACACAAAAATTGTAGATGCTTCTCAAAAAGCCATATTGCCTGCTTTTTACAATGCCCATACGCATGCTGCGATGACTTTACTTAGAGGTTATGCCGATGACATGAGCTTGTTCAAGTGGCTCCATGAATACATTTGGGTGCAAGAATCCAAACTCCAAAAAGAGGATATTTATTGGGCTTCTAGATTGGCTATTTTAGAGATGATCCATTCGGGCACGGTGTTTTTTGCTGATATGTATTGGCACCGAGAAGAAACAATTCGAGCGGTGATAGAATCGGGGGTCAAGGCCACTATTGGAGTGACTTTTGCAGAAAATCTGATGGACAAAAATGCAATAGAAAAAAACTTTGATTTTTTAAAAGAAATGAAATCGGTGCACCCTAGGATAAAACTGGCAGTAATGCCACACTCTATTTATGCAGTCGAAAGTGATTTATGGAAGCGCTGCGCTAGAGAGGCTCGAAATCTAGGTTTAGTTTTACATTCTCATATATCGGAGACAAAGGAAGAGGTAGAAACTTGTCTTAAAAAAACTGGCCTGCGACCGGTAGAGTATTTAGAAAGCCTAGGTGTTTTAGATGAAAATGTGGTGTTGGCTCATGCTGTGCATTTGAATGAAAAAGAAATCCAAATTCTAAAAAAAAGAAAAGTTTCTTTGGTGCATTGTCCTGTTTCTAACATGAAGCTTTCTAGCGGAAAACTCAATATGAAAGCCTTGCAAAAGGCTCAAATATCGGTGGCTTTGGGCACAGATGGTGCGGCTTCTAATAATAACTTAGACATGTTAGAAGAAATGAAAATCGCAGCTTTATTAGCCAAAACAGAGGGAGATCCAGAAGTTTTAAATGCTAAAGAAGCGTTTTCGATGGCTAGCCTTGCTGGTGCAAAAGCTTACCAATGGAATGCTGGAGAAATAAAAGAAACACAAGATGCCGACGCTATACTAGTGGATTTAAATAATGAACGCATGCTCCCAATGCATCACTTGCACTCGAATTGGGTGTACTCGGCGGACTCTAGGGCTATCCATCAAGTGATTTGTAATGGCAAACCTTTAATTGAAAATAAAAAAGTAAAAGATGAAGACTTAATTTTAGAAAATATTCGAAGAGTGCATCACGATTTAAAAAACAGGCATTAATAGAAAAATCATTTTTAAAAGCATCGTTTTTTTTGGATAGAAGTCTCACACACGCCTGGCTATGAATAGCGTTTGAACGATGCTTTTCTATTTAGATAAGAATATTTTAGAAAAAAAATAAAAAGTGTTTTTTGGAGCTTGAGCCCTTAAAAACCAGGCGTTTCTGAGACTTCAAAACAATGTTATGTTAAAGCTATTTGGATAGTAGCATGCATTGAATTTAGGTTTTTTAAAAGGAGAAATCGATAGGTTTTTCTTGGTGGATGTACTGGTAAACTTGAGAAGCAACGGCGGCGTCTCTTTTTTCTTTGAAATCATGGATTGCAGGAATCAAGTGTATCACGCTTAAAAGTAAATAGCATGCAATCAAACTTTTAAAAAAGCCAAATGCAAGGCCTCCGATACGATTGAAGCTACTAAAAAAACTTTTGCTGATGATTCGATTTAAAAAATAGCATAAAATTTGCATGCTTATAAAAGGAATCAAAAAGCCCGCTATCCAACAAATCAATCGTAGTGATAACATAGAGATTTCTATGTTTGAATATATAAAAGCACCAAATAAATCAAAGGCAAAATAGGCACCAACGAAACCTAAAATCCAAGCAAGGAGCTTAAAAAAACTTTTGACAAAACCCGAAATAAAACCTAATAAACTAAAAATAATAATTAGACTGAGGCAAATAATGTCTATCCAATTCATTGGAGATTAGGCCTTTAAAAAGAAAATTAAAAAGTGAAGTAAAACACTTAAAATAAATAGAAAGCCGAGTATCCAAAGTTTTTTGTTCGTTTTGATGGTGGGGGCTAAAAACTCAAAATTACTATCTATTAAAGAGTGGTACCAGTGACTGGCGTGATGATCTAACTGCCTTGGTAAACCTTGCATGATAATGGCTAGTGCGTCTGCAGCTTCTTGAGCGGTTTTAAATCTCTTTTGAGGCCTTTTTTCTAACATTTTACAAGTCCAAGTTCGTAGTTTTCTTGGTGTGTTTTTTTTGAAAAAGTTTTTATGAATCTTCACATTTAAAATATACTGTGTAGTGAGTTCTAAGTTTTCTCCCCTAAAAGGATGCTTGCCGGTGAGCATTTCAAAGGCTACAATTCCAAGGCTAAATAAGTCGGATTGATTGGTCACTCCTTGGCCTGTGATTTGCTCTGGACTCATGTAGGCGGCTGTGCCCAAAAGGCTGCCAGGCTGTGTCATGTCTTGATTGGCGTGTTCATTTCTAGCCACTCCAAAGTCTAAAAGTTTGACATGGCCATTTTTGTCGATCATCATGTTACTGGGCTTTAAATCTCGATGTATGATTTTACGATCGTGTGCATAAGCTAAAACCTGCAAGATTTCGTGCAAAAAGTGAAGTGTGATAAACAGAGGAGGAGTGGCTTGGATATCTAAAATTTCTCGCAGTGTTTTGCCGTGCACAAACTCCATGGCCAAGGAAAGAGCCCCCGTTTGTTCTTGCCAAAGGGAATAGGCGTGGACTATGTTTGGGTGCCTTAAATGAGCGAGTAAAGCAGCCTCTCTCTGGAATCTAAGGTTCAATTCTTCGTATGCAGTCAGGCTTGGAATCATTTGCTTTACGATGACCATCCTGTCCAAAGAAGGGTCATGACACAGCCATATTTCGCCCATGGCTCCTGTCCCTATTTTTTGCGTTGGCGTGTAAGCCCCCATTTTTCGAGGTTTTCTGTTTCCCTTGGATGATCTTTGTTCTGAATTCATTTTATAAATATAGTAAGGCTTGTAAAAACATTTTGCTTGCTATTCAAAAACTTCCTGTTTGGAGTCAAAAAATCATTGGTTTTTAAAATAGACTTTGTTTAAATGTTTTTTTATTGTGTTAGTCATTTGAATTTGTGTTTAAATAAATTGAAATGAGAAAATGAGGGTAGAAGTAAAACACAGTAGCTCTATTATTCGTATGAAGAAAAAAATATTCTATGAACCATTGATCAAAAGTCAAAGCACTCGCTTGTTTTTGGCTTTATGAATTTAGATAAATCCGATTCCTTTTGGGGTGTTTGTTTTTATGAGGGTAGTCTAGAGTATAGTGTAAACCTCTGGATTCGCGTCTTTTTAAGGCACTTTGAAAAATCATTTTCGAATTTTGCACTGCATTTCTAAAACTTAAAAAATGGATGTTTGGAACTTCGTTTTTTGACAAGTACTTGTCTATATCCACTTCTAAATCTCTGATTTTTTGTAAGCCTGTTTTTAATTTTTGAGTGTTTCGTACAATTCCACAGTAATCCCACATGATTGTTTGTAGTGTGATTTTTTTTTCTTTCCAATATTTGGATTCACTTAAATTTACAGTTTGAGGAGTGGTTTGGGGAACACTAAAAGTAATTTCGTTTTGCTTAGTTTTGATGATGTTTTGAATGGCTCGTATTGCAAAGACCACACTTTCTAAAAGTGAGTTTGAGGCTAATCGATTGGCTCCATGAACTCCAGTGGCAGCGACTTCTCCACAAGCATAGAGTCCATCGATTTCGGTTTTTGATTCAGAGTTCACCAGGATTCCACCACACATATAATGAGCTGCAGGTACCACTGGAACCCAGTCTTTACTCATATCTATCCCGATTTCTAAACATTTTGCAAAAATATTAGGGAATTGTTTTTGCAAATCTTTTTCACTCTTGTGAGTGCAGTCTAAATACATATTGGATTCTTTTGTTTTTTCCATTTCTTTGTGGATTTCTCTGGCTACTATATCTCGAGGAGCCAAAGAGCCTAGTGGATGGACTGTGTCCATAAAAGGAAGGCCTTTTTTGTTTTTAAGAATCCCTCCAAAACCACGAACAGCCTCTGAAATTAAGAAAGTTTTTTTTAATTGAGGGGCATGCAAAGAAGTGGGGTGAAACTGCATAAACTCAATATCTTGTAAAGCCACTCCTGCTCTTGCGGCAACAGCCATTCCATCTCCAGTACTATCGACGGGATTGGTGCTATGAAGCCACAAACGACCCGCCCCTCCAGTAGCGATGATGGTGGTTTTTGCATATATAGAGCTTAACACACCTGTTTTTTGGTGTATGATTTGAGCCCCAATACAGCGTTTGGGATTGTCCTGGACTATCAGTTCGTGAATGCTAGAGTTTTCTAAAAAATGAATGTTTTTGTGTTTTTTTATTTCTAGTAAAAGAGCACGCATCATTTCTTTTCCTGTAAGGTCAGCCGAATGTAAAATGCGTTTGTGACTGTGTCCACCTTCTAAATGCAAGTCGAAGTGTTTTGATTTTTTTTGAGAAGGGTTTGTGGTGAAGCGAACGCCCCATTTTATAAGTTGTTCTATGGTTTGAGGTCCATTATGTGCTAATATTCGAACTCTATTTTTTTTGCACAAGCCTGCACCTGCTAAGATAGTGTCTTCGATGTGATATTCAAAAGAGTCTTCTTTACTAGTGACAGTGGCAATGCCACCTTGGGCATAATTAGTAGAACCATCGGGTCGATACCCTTTGGTGAGGAGCAATACAGAAAGCTTTCTTTCCGCTGCATAAATGGCGGCACTTAATCCAGAAATACCAGCACCAATAATTAATACATCGTACAAAATAGTCCCATGTAAAAGGGTGATTTGAAAGAATAAATAGAAAAAAATTAAACTAAAAGCTAGATGTTTTTAATAAAATAGATTAGACTTTGATTAGAGCACTCTGTTTTGGTGTGTTTTTGATAAAAAACAACTTTTTAGAGATTTAACTAAAAAATATCGTGTTTTATACTTTGTTTTTTCTTTTCTTTCACAGAAACTTTTGATAATTACTAAATTATGCAAGTTAATTTTTATGGAGTTTTTTAATGTTAACCTGGATAAATGAAAAAGCAAAATGGATTATAGTAGTTTTTGCCGTGGGTATTACCGTTGGCTTGCTTGCAATGGATCGATTGCCAGAGCATACTACACAGTTTCCTGTAGGGACTATTAACGGTGAAAAGTTATCTCACGAAACTTTTGATATGAGGTTAAAACAAATTACTGCAAACCGTTCTCAAGGTGAATCTCTTAGCGATGAACAACATGCCAAATTAAGGAACGATGTTTTTCAGTCTTTTGTTCGTGAACATTTACTTTCAAAAATCTTTGAAAACACGGGTTTAGTGGCTTCTGTTACAGAAATGCAGCAAGAAATCAGTCATAATCCAGATGTGGTTCGTAGTATTGTGAGTCAAGAAGCCCAGCAACGGCTTTACATTATTCAACAAGGGGCAAGCAATCCCGAAGAAGCCAATCAAAGGGTGCAAAATTATATCGCTACTCTTCCACAATTTTTGCTAGATACTGCTTTTAATAAAGAGTCTTTTGAGGCTTGGTTGAAGACACCTCAAGCATATGAATGGCAATCCATGATGAATTACGAGATGGAGCTAAAACATTCCACCATTCCTTTAAAGCAATTGCAACTTTTTGTATCTGCAGCTTTGCATCCAACTTCTTTAGAAGCTTCGTACAATGCAAAACGCCGTCTGACAGAGTATGAATTAGAAGTAGCATCTGTTAAGGCTTCTGATTTTAATCGTGATCATGTGGTGGATAGTGCCGAGGTTAAGGCTTATTTCCAATCTCATCCAGATAGTTTTTATATTGAAAAAGATCTTGTAAAACTTCAATATGCTATAATCCCTCTAAAGCCAACTCCTTCTGATGAAGAAAAAGTGAAAGATTATGCGATGACCTTATATAATCAACTTGCAGACTCTTCTACAGGGACCAACTTCGAGGATTTAGCTCGCATCAGTTCAGAAGATTTACAGAGTGCTGAGCAAGGTGGTCTTTTAGGAGATTATACTGCCAAAGGAGTTTGGGTCAAAGAATTTGAAGCTGTTGCATTTTCTTTAGATTCAGGTGCTATATCAGAGCCTGTTCGCACTCAGTATGGTTTTCATATCATTAAATCTCACGGCAAAAAACTAGATTCTTCAGATGCAGAACTCGTGAAAGTTTCTCATATTTTGCTCACCGTCACGCCTTCTTCAGAAACAATAGATAGCCTTGAATTGATTTTAGAGCAAGTTAAAGTGGATTTTTCAAAATCTAAAAACTTTAGTGCTTCAGTTCAATCCAATGGTTTGAGTGTTTTAGAGTCTGACTGGTTGACCAAAGAAGATTCGATCTCATCTTTGGGTTTTATACCTGGTCTAAGTGCCTATGCTTTTGCAAACAAGGAACGCCCCGAGGTGAACTCTGGACCCATCTCTAATGTTTTAAAGAATAAAAGTTATGTTTTTCTCGCTTCAAAAAAAGATAGTCTAAAAGCTGGAACTAGAAGTCTAAGTGCTTTTTATAAGAACATAGAAGAATCCTTAGTTCAAAAAAAGGCCGTAGAAGCTGCAGCAACTTATTTAAAATCAGTAGAAGCAAAAGTTAAAGCATTAGACAAAAAAGATTCAATTTCTCTAGATTCTAGCCTTTCTATAGATAAGGTTTCTATTGAGAACTTGTCTGCTTCTATAGATTCTTATGTGCCAGGAGTTGGTTTTGGAAGTGAGTCTTTTGTAAAGGCACTAAAAGGATTAAAAGTAGGAGAGTGGAGCTCTGTAGTTCCTGGAGAATCTTCGGCTTTTATGTTAAAACTAGTAAACAAAACAGAAGCTTCAGAAGAAACTCTAAACGAGACCGTAGCTTCAGAAATTCTAAATGCCTTTCGTTTTGAAACGAATTTTGTTTTTAATGATTTTATTAATAATTTGGAACATAGTGCCAAAATTCAGGATAATTTAGACCTTTACTATAGGAACTAGTTTTAGTATCTTTGTTTTGTCCATTTGGCGTGTTCGTCTAGTGGTCTAGGACGCTGGCCTCTCACGCCGGTAACACGGGTTCGAACCCCGTACACGCTATTCTAAAAAAGCCTCTTTCTTATGGAAGGGGCTTTATTTTTGATCTTGAAGCCATGCAATAGCTTCTTGAATATCTGCTATTTTAATTAAATTTAAATCAGAACTATGGGGAGGAGACTTGCCAGATTTTGGAATTAAAATGTTTTTAAATCCCAAACGGATGGCTTCTTTGATTCGCCATTCCAACAGGCTTACAGAGCGTAACTCTCCAGATAAACCAAGTTCTCCAATAGCTAAACTTTGTTTGGGCATGGCAATGTTGAGTATATTAGAAGCAATTGCTAAAGCCAAAGCTAAATCAGTTCCAGAATCTTTTACTTTGAGCCCTCCTGCAATGGAAGAAAACACATCGGAATTTCCTACGCGAATGCCTGCAAATTTTTCGAGTAAAGCCAGTATAATGGTGAGTCTTTTAGGGTCAATGCCAGCAGCTACTCTTTGAGCCACGGCGTAATTGCTTTGAGAAACCAAGGCCTGAGTTTCAAAAAGAAGCGCTCTAGAGCCTTCTAAAGTGCAACTAATTACACTTCCAGGAAGTGGGTTGTTTTCATTTTGTAAAAATACTTTGCTAGGGTTTTTGACCGCC
>JAAYJH010000077.1 GCA_012523035.1 Fibrobacter sp. | reverse complement strand
GTTCCAATTCTCTCCATTTTTTTTCCGCTAACAGTGAAATATTCTCCATCGTTTGCTTTTCTAAACTTGCCAGAGAACGATCTAAAGATTTCGCGTTATTCACTTTTGCACGAGTATCGCCGCCCTTAAATAAATCCATTTGGACCTTTGCTCCTATGGCCCATTCTGGTTCTAAAATAGTTAAATCTTTAGTGTACAACTCTTTGTAGCCAAATAAAGCCACCGTCGGAAAATAATCTGCCCGAGCCGCACTAATTGCATTTTTACTGCGTTTCCGTTCTGTTTGTAACTGACGAAGACCAGGATGCTTTTCTAAAGCCAATTGCTTATATTCATCTTTAGAACGCATTTGAACAGGAACTTCTACAGGAGTGACCGCTACTAAATTAGTATCTGTTTGAAGCAAACTAGCAAGAACCATACGAGCGAGCGATTCATCACGTTTGGCATCACTTAGGGCATCTTCTGCCTCTGCCAAGGCCACTTCGGCACGTAAACGTTCTGCTTTGGAGATTTGCCCACCTTCTTCTAATTTTTTAGAACGATCTAAATGCTCTTCTAAATTTTTCTTTGTGGTTTCTCTTAAAACAATTAATTCTTCAGTTAAACGAAGAGTAAAATATTTTGTGGCGACATCCATTAAAATGGTGTTTTGTGCCATATCAAATTCGGCTTTTTTAGCATCAATATTTTCTTTGGCGGCATCGTAAGCTGATAAAATTTTCAACCCCGTAAAAATAGGCCAAACAACAGAAAGCCTTGCATTAAAAAATAAATCATCTTGAACTTGTTTTTCAAAAGAGGGTAGTTGCTCGTTTAAGCTTGATTCCGTTTTTTCTTGCGCATTTGTTCCCGCTTGTTTACCAGCGGCATCGGCTCTTGCAGTAGCTTCTGCTTCGCTCATACCACTTGCGGTGAAGTTATTGTAAAACTCTTTATAATACTCATTGTAATACGATTGATAAGCCTCTGCACCGTGAACCCCAATCATTCCTGAACGGATCTGATTTAAGTCGATATAAATGGGATCATCTATTCTGGTGACACTTGCAGATAATGAAACGGTTGGCATAAAACGAGCCCTCGCTTCATTTTTTTCATTCTTTGCCATTTCCACTTTTTCTTTTTCAGCTTTAATCTGAAAATTCCCCGACTTTGCTTTTTCTAAGGCTTCTTGTAAAGAGAGAGGATTTGCTGAAACAGGTGTTAATAGCAGAAGTATTAAAATTAAATAATAAATCATAGCGGTAATAAGATAACAAAATGAGCGTAAGAAAAGAAGGGGCTTCCAATTTTTGTGTGGGTAAAGCGGGATAGAGATCAAGTCCACCAAAGTGAAACATTATCGCATTCTGGAAACGCTCGATATTCCTAAACCCACACGCCATCTTCTTCACCTTCTGAATCTTCGAGTTTATGCTTTCAGCCATTCCATTATCAATGCCAAGCATAATTGAGTTCATGATTCCATAAAAATGCTTTTTAAGTGATTTTGCAAGATTAACCATTGGTGATAACCTGCTTCTACACATCCAGCCAAAAAGATTGCGCCACGCCTTCTCTGCCCATGTTTTCGATTTGTATTTCCATATCATTGATGCTGTTTCTTTAATTGTCCATGCTCGTGATGTTTTTAGATTCTCACGGCTAAGCTTGATAAACCAGCGACGTGATCTGCCATCAAGATTATTTCCATTCCGAAGCCAGTCATATTTAGTCCCCTTTAGCAAATCATTTCCATCTGCCTTTAGATCATGGTGTTCGCGTTTACGAACCTGATCTACGGCCTTACCAAAAAAGCCAGCTACATGGAATCTATCAAAACATATCTTGGAGTCAGCGTCCTTCAACCATTTTTTTGCACTGCCAATAAACGCTGGCCATAAATCCATACTCACAGATTGCAAAGCCCATAAATGATCTTGCCATGCTTCGTAGAAGTTGTCTATTGTTTCTGTATTCCTACCAATGCCAACATGGATTACATTTCCAGTAGCCTTGTCATGAACAATCGTCAAATAGTTGTGTCCTTTCTTTGACGAGGTTTCATCAACACCTATATCTTGCACTGGCTCTTTCTTCTTTCTCGCTAATCCACGGGAAACGGCTCTTGACTGAATGCCATCCACTTGACTCCATGAGAGCCCTGTCCATCTTGCAATAACACTGATAGGGGCCTCATGCTGATGAAAGAGATTGATAAGATTGAGATTGAATAAGCTCTAAAAGCCAGGCGTGTGTGAGACTTCAAATAAAAGGGGCTTCTTGTCGGTTTTTGCTTTTATATTTATCTTTATAAGGTGTTGAGTTTGTTTTTGACTTGC
>JAAYJH010000076.1 GCA_012523035.1 Fibrobacter sp. | reverse complement strand
GCCGAGCCTTTGGAAGATGAGTCCGAGGACGATTCTTTGGAAAGCGAGATTTCAAGTTCATTTGCTTCTTTGTTTGGCGAAGAAGATGAGGACTTAGAGGTTTTAGAAGAAGAACTTAAAAGCACTAAGGATTTAAACTTAGAGACACCATCCAATCAAGAAGTAAAAGTGGAAGGACAAGAAGTAAATTCTGTGGACATTCAAGAAGAGGTGTCGGGTGCTTTTGACTCTTTGTTTGATTTAAGTGAAGATGAGGATCTCGAAGAGTCTATGGAGCGAGATGCAGTTGATTTTTTAATGTCAGGAGACTCTGATGATGAGATTTCAGCAGCTTTGATAGAAAATCCAGATTCGTCTTTAGAAGACAGTGCGTCGGATATAGATGAAAAATTAAAGACAAAAACCTTGGCAGAAATTCATGTGGAACAAGGCCTTTATAGTAAGGCTTTGGCCATTTATAAAGATTTATTAGATAAAAATCCAGGCGATAAAGATTTAGAAACTCGTATCTTAGAGGTTGAAAAGCTTGTTAACGAAAAATATGGAGAAAATTAAAGCATTTTATGAGTGATATTCGAATAGAGCATTTGTTGCGAGAAATGGTCAAACACGGGGCATCTGATTTGCATATTCGTGTGGGAGTGCCTCCTATATATAGAATTAACGGTTTATTAAAGAAAATAACAACCGTTAGAGTGGATGCGGTGGCGATGGACTCTTTTTTAGATGATATTATGAATCGCGATCAAAAGGATCGTTTTGAAAAAAATAAAGAATGCGACTTTGCTGTTGGAGCTCGCGATTTGGGGCGTTTTCGAGTGAATGTGTTTCGACAAAGAGGGACTATTGCTATTGTGATTCGTCATATTAAAGCGACTATTCCATCTTTTGATGAGCTCAATCTACCAGAAATTATTAAAGAATTAGCCCTTAAAAAAAGAGGGCTTATTTTGGTCACTGGGACTACAGGTTCAGGAAAGTCCACTTGTTTAGCAGCGATGATTGACCATATTAATAGCACTCAATCTACGAATATTATCACTGTAGAAGATCCTATCGAATATCTACATCGAGATAAGGTGTCTATTGTTTCACAACGAGAAATTGGTGTGGACACACACTCTTATGAGGCTGCACTTCGCTCTGCTCTGCGTCAAGACCCCGATGTGTTGCTTGTAGGAGAAATTAGAGATTTAGAAACAATGCAAATAGCGCTTACTGCTGCAGATACAGGTCACATGGTTTTTGCTACCATCCATACTACCAATGCGACTGAAACTATTCATAGAATCCTTTCGATGTACCCCCCTCATCAACATGAAGAGGTGCGTTTGTTGCTTGCCGAATGTTTGGCTGGGATCATTTCGCTTCGATTGCTCCCTACGGTAGATGGAAATTCACGCGTGCCTGCCGCCGAGATTTTGGTGAATACCGGTGCCATCAAAGATTATATTGTAGATAAAACGAAAGTGGATTTAATTGAGCAAGCTATTGCCGAAGGGCATATGCAATATCGTAGTCAAACATTTGACCAGGCTCTTTTGGGATTGTATTCTAACGAGCTGATTTCTTTGGAGACGGCAATGAGTGCTGCTACAAATCCAGATGATTTTGATTTAAAAATTAGGGGTATTTCTGGAACTTCGGATCGCGGGTGGATGTCTTGATTTTTATTCTTTTGTAAAATTATAAAAATAAACCTTGAAATTTGCGTCTAAAAAACTAAATAACTACTTTAGCTTTTATGGGTGCTTCTAAAACAAACTAATTATTCCATAAAGTTTAAAGAAGTCTTATTTAAATTTTAGAAGAATTTTTTAGAACCCGGTAAGATTCAAGGAGAACCTTATATGCCTCGCATCGAAATAGAAAATAAAGTTTTATCGTGCCCAGTGATTGTGGGTACAGAAAATGAAAAAGCCATCGATATCTCTAATTTAAGAGCACAAACGGGCTATATTACATTGGACGATTCTTTGGCCAATACGGGGAGTTGTAAATCTTCTATCACTTATATCGATGGAGATAAAGGTGTTTTGCGTTATAGGGGATACCCCATAGAACAATTAGCAGAAAAAAGTTCTTTTACTGAAACCGCTTATTTGATTATTTATGGTAAACTTCCCAATGAGTCCGAATATCAAAATTTTTCAAATTTATTAACCGAACAACAGATACTTCATGAGGGCTTTCGACACCATTTCGAGGGTTTTCCAAATAATGCACACCCCATGGCCATGCTTTCTGCAATGATCAATGCAATGGGTTGCTATCAGTCTGATTTGTACGATGAAAGGAGCGGAGAAACTTCTAATTTTGATAAAAGTGCGGCTCAATTGATTTCACAAGTACGAACGATCGCTGCTGCTGCTTACAAAATGAGTATTGGTCAACCTATGGTTTATCCTTACCCAAATAAACGCTATGCAGAGAATTTTTTGCATATGATGTTTAGCTTGCCCAATCAACCTTATGAAGTGGATCCACTGGTGCTGCATGCTTTGACTTTGTTTTTGATTTTACATGTGGATCATGAGCAAAATTGTTCTACTAGTACGGTTCGATTAGTGGCTTCTAGCGGTGCTAATTTACATGCGAGTTGTTCAGCAGGAGTGTGTGCTCTTTGGGGGCGATTACACGGTGGGGCCAATCAAGCTGTTGTTGAAATGCTCACTAAAATTAAAAATGCAGATTATACTGTTAAAGATTTTATTGAAAAAGTGAAAAACAAAGAAGGTGGTGCCAAGTTGATGGGCTTTGGTCATCGTGTTTATAAAAATTACGATCCAAGAGCAAAAATTCTGCAAAATGCTGCCTACAAACTTTTAAAAACTTTGGGTAAAGGGGATGAGCTTTTAGAAGTGGCACACGAGCTTTCCGAGTTTGCACTCCAAGATGATTATTTTATTGAAAGGAAGCTTTATCCTAATGTGGATTTTTATTCAGGCATTATTTTGCAAGCTATAGGGATTCCGCTCAATATGTTTACTGTGATGTTTGCAATAGGTCGCATGCCCGGATGGATTGCCCACTGGAAAGAAATTACTGAAAATACAAAGCAAAGAATATACAGGCCTCGACAAATTTATGTAGGTGAAACGCACCGAAATTATATTCCATTAGAAGAAAGGCTTTAAGTTTTTCTTTTGGGTTTGCAGTCGATTTTAAGAAGTGATTTCACCATTATTTTCTTTTTAGAAGCCAGGCGCTTCTGAAACTTCATACCATTAAAAAAAAAGAAAAATGTCTTAGTCAATTGAATTTGCAATTTATTGGATTGTTTTATTTTTCAAAATACTGTACCCTTCAACTTGCTTTGCTTTGATTCGCCTAAAATACTGGATTCTTTCGATTTATTCTGTTTGAATTCTGTTTTGTGCATTCATTTTTTTTAGATTTGTTTTATGTTAAATTTTTTGATTAGAATAAAAACTGAAATTTGGGCTTTGATTTTACTTTTGGTGGTTTTGGGCATTTCTTTTGGTGTTTTTAACTCGACTTCTGTAGAAACCGCTCGACAATGGGATATAGCTTATGGCTATTATTTTTTGTTGATATTGTTTTCTTTTTTGATTGTCGGACTGCTTGTAAATTTTAAAGACATATTGTTAGCGATAAAAAAAATATCGCCTTCTCGAAAGAGTTTGTTTGTTTTATTTGGTATCATGCTCTTTTTTTCCTTGTTTATGTTTTCAAATATTTCAAGATCTCACCGTGTTTTAAGTGATGAGACAAGCTGGGAGTCTATGGGACTTCAAATGTATTTTAACCAGTCGGGGGGAGTTTGCAACGAGGGTGTGTGGAGTCAAGAAAAACTAGAGTGTCATGTAGAAGTGAATAATTTTAAGGGCAAGGCACTGGCTTTTGTTTATTCTATAGTGTTTATTTTTGCAGACCCAGGTCGAGATACCGCTCTTTTTGTGAACTACTTTTTTTATTTATTTAGTTTGCTATTTTTCTTTTTGGCTTTGTCGATTTGGTTTAAAAGTGAGGCCTTGGCTTTAGCTTCGACTGCTTTTTTGGCGGGCATGCCCATTTATTTGATGCAGGCTAGGTCAGCCTCTACCGAAGTGCTTTATATCTTTTTGTTTTCTTTTTTATTGTTTTTTTATGCCGCTATCCCTTCACATAAAGTTTCATGGAAATACTTTATGTTGAGCGTTCCTCTTTTAGGTTTTTTTGCCCAGACTCGACAAGAAACTGTTTTTGCTTTTATTCCATTTGCTCTTTATTATGTGTCTTACTTTAGAGAGCGTTTTTATAGACTTCCTGTTTTTACTTTGGCTGTCATTTTAGCCAGTTGGCCTTCTATTAATACTATGGCCGCGTATAGAGGTTATGACTTTCAGGGCGGTGAACATGCTGCTCACTCTCTGGCTAATTTTTGGTATAATTTAACTTCAAATATTCGTATCATGTTGAATTTTGAAAGTGATTCTGCGTTTGGTGGGATTCTTAAAAATCCATTTTATTCTTCTTTTACACTCCTTCTTTTCTTTTCTACTCTCTGGCTTTTGTTTCGGTTGATTTTTAGTCGAAAATATAAACGAGGAGCTTTGCTTGCCTTTTTGTTTTCTTTTCAAATATTTGTGATCTTATTCAATGTTTCTGGTACTTTTGAAATAGATATTAATCAACGCTATGTTTTGGTGGCATTGCCACTTTTTGCCATTTTGATGGCCCTTGGACTTCAAGATTTTTTAAGTACTTTACCTGTTTTTAGTTCTAAAAAAGCTGCTAAAATCACATTAGTTTTGGCATTGTTTATGTCTTGTGGTTTAGCCATGGTTCATGTTTCTAGTTATAAGTCGAATATGCTTTATTATCGGAATAAACTTTTATACGAAGAAGATTTTTTAAATGATTATCTTAAATCCTTTCCGGACTCTTCTATTTTTATATATGCCAGGCCTTGGCAGATGTTGGCTTCTGGCTTCAGTTCTTTTAGTGAGCGGACTTTTATGAACTGGACTCATGATGAGTTTTTAGAGTGGATGCAAAAATCTAATCAAAATATTTATATAGTCCGTGGGCAAGATGGTTATGGAGAGGTAAACCTAAAATCTAGGGTGGTTGGCTTTAAAACAACCAATCAAATAGAATTGATTTTAAAAGAATATAAATCTGAACGAATACTTTTAGAAAATAAATCTTTCGGATACCCTTTGACAATACATAAAATAATATCCAAAAAAGGTTTCTCTCATTACTCCCAAAACATGAATCTGTCTCAGTTAGAAAATGATCATGTAGTTTTGGAAAAGCACTTTAATGAGTCTATCCGATATGACTTTATTCAAAATGATTCATTGAATGAAGGACGAGTTGTTTTGGAGTCCAGAGATACCTTGTTTTTAGATTCACTTCAGATGAAGCCAGGTTTGAATAGAAATCAATTTTTATTTTATATGCCCGATGGAGATACACTTTATTTTCAAAGGGATTTGTTTGTGAAGGATTCTAATTTTGTTTTGCTCACCGACTTAGAGCATGTACATTCGGAGCAAGCTTGGGGAGCTTTGCAAGTGAATAAAACTGTGGAGGGTCGCCCTATCAGTTTAGATGGAGAAGAATTCCGTTATGGTTTAGGAGTTCATGCGTATTCCAAAAACACTTTTAAATTAGAAAAAAACTTTGAGTGGCTTGAGGCGACGATTGGCTTAGACGATGAAAGTGCTTGCGGAGATGGGGCTGTTTTTAATGTTTATACCGATGGGGTAAAACGCTATCAATCTCTAAAACTTTATTCCAGAGACAAGCAAAAGATTTGGATCTCTGTTTCTGGAGCTTCTAGTTTGGATTTAGTGGTGGATGAAGGTGAAAATATGGATTGTGACCATGCTGTATGGGCAAATGCTTGGCTTCGGCGGGTGAATAAATGAAGGTTTTAGTGGCTCCTTTAGACTGGGGCTTAGGCCATGCGACTCGCTGTATTCCCATTATTCAAGAGTTTTTGAATGGAGGGGCACAGGTAGAATTGGCGACTTCTGGGCCAATGATTTCGTTGTACCAAGAGGTTTTTCCAAATTTAGTGCAACATCGAGTGCCGTCTTATAAGGTGGTGTATCCAAAATTAGGTTTTACTATGCCCTTGTGGGTTCTTAAAAATGCTGTGCGTTTCTCTAAAATGTTCAAAATGGAACAAGCTTTGGCAGAAAGAATGGCAGACAAACACCAGTATGATTTGATTGTATCAGACAATCGTTTTGGCTTTTATTCTAAAAAAGTGAAGTCTATATATGTAACGCATCAGCTCCGTATCGCCTTTCCCAAAGGTTTTCAAATATTTGAGATGATAGGAGTTTATTGGCATCTTTCTTATATGAAACGCTATACAGAAGTTTGGATCCCTGACTTTCAAAAAGCTCCAGGAATGGCGGGGCGATTGTCTCATGTTTCTAAGATGCCAGAACGATATCGATATGTGGGTGTTTTAACTCGTTTTCAAGAGGAAATCCAAGAATTAAAAAAAGAAGTTCGGTTTTTGGGTATTGTCTCTGGGGTAGAGCCGATGCGCACACAATTTGAAAAAAAACTTCGAAATGTTTTCTCTAAACTTCCGGGAAATCATGTGTTAATATTAGGTAAACCAAAACAAAAAAATACAAATCAAGAGTCTTTAGCTTATCAAGTGTATCCACATTTATCCACTCCTGATTTTAAAGAGATGGTGCAAAAGTCAGAATATGTGATCACTCGTTCGGGCTATAGTACCGTTATGGATATGAGTGTTTTAGGGGCTAAGTGTGTATTTGTCCCTACACCGGGGCAAACAGAACAAGAGTATTTGGGAGAGTCTTTAGAGCACTTGGGGCATGTGGTGATTTCGGATTTATTATTTAATTCTTATACTTTAAAACAGTCTTTAGAAAAAGCAAAAAAACTAGAAATCAATTTTTCTGAAAATGCGAGTCTTTTAAAAGATGCGGTTCATCATATTTTAAAAGAGGTTTAATATGAAATCTTTTATCCTTATGTTTCCATTCCAAACGGCTTCAATTTCTTTTCCAGAAGGAAGTTTTATTTTCCCGGGTTCTTCTATTGATTTTTTGGGGAAAATTCAGAATGCTGCTCCTGATATAGATGTTTTGTTTCATGAGCACTCTCCTTTAGAAGCAGAAGAAATCGCTGACTTTAAAAAGCATCAATCGCTATATTTTTTGAAGGGCTCTTTTAAAAGTTTAGAAGAATTTAATGCTTTGAACAAAGTCATTTTAAATATATTAAATGAAGGTGCCTTGGGTGTTTATATGGAACATTCTGGGACAGCATGGTCTAAACAAGCCTTTATAGAGTCTTATAACGAAGAAGATTTTTTTTCATTGTGGTTGAACTTTATTCAAAAAGAAGACACCTTATTTAGTTTGGGGATGGCGGCTTTTGATAGGGCTGACTTGTGTATCCGTATAGGGGATGAATCTTTAGAGAGCAGGCAAGACACTCTTTTGACTCTTGCAGAATCTTTGTTTTTAGAAGAATCTACTTTTGATACGGGTGTTATTTTAGAGCTAGGAGAAAATGAATCTTATCGATTACTAAAAGAGACCAATGTTCTTTTTAACAAAAAGGATTTAGAGTTCAATCCCAAAGGAGTTTGGCGTTTAATGCCCAAAAAGTAATTTCGATGAAAGCTTATATTGTACGACGATTGCTTTTGATGCTACCCACACTGATTGGGATAAGCTTGGTTTGTTTTGTATTGATTCAAATGGTGCCAGGTGGACCTGTCGAAGAAATGATAGCCAAAGTACAGTCTGCCGCAGGTAGAGGGGCAGACGCTTCCAAAGCCTTATCAGCAGATCAAATTGCTCAAATAGAAGCGTATTTTGGTTTTGATAAGCCCGCTTGGAAACGCTACTTGCAATGGCTCTCCAATGTGATGGTTTTGGATTTTGGTACTTCTTATACTTATGGTGAGCCGGTGTGGGAGGTGATATCCAGTCGTTTTCCTATTTCTTTGTTTTTTGGTTTCACTTCTTTTTTCTTATCTTATTTAATTTGTATCCCATTGGGTTTACTAAAAGCAGTAAAACATGGTTCTCGTTTTGATGTGATTTCTTCTGGACTTGTTTTTTCTGGTTATGTGATGCCCGGTTATGCTCTTGGTATTTTATTGATTATATTTTTTGCAGGAGGCTCTTATTTAGATGTTTTCCCTTTAGGGGGTTTAGTATCGGATCACTTTGAAGATTTGCATTTTTTTGGAAAAGTTTTTGATCTTTTAAAGCATTTGGTGCTCCCTATGTTTTGTTATATGATAGGGGAGTTTGCGTTTTTGACTTTTTTAATGAAAAACACTGCTTTAGAAGAATTAGGAAAAGATTACATGCGAACCGCTCTAGCCAAAGGGCTTTCATTTAAAGAAGCTGTGTTTAAACATGCTCTTAGGAATGCTTTGATTCCTATTGCCACTCGTATGTCAGAAATTTTCACACTCATGTTTGCAGGTGCACTTTTAATTGAAAAAGTTTTTGACATCGACGGTATGGGCTTGTTGTACTACAACTCTATGGTCAATCGAGATTATAATGTGGTGCTTGGGATTATTTTCCTTTCGAGTTTGATGGCCATGTTTGGGCGTTTATTTAGTGATATTTTATATACTTTTGTGGACCCTCGTATTCACTTCAATTGATGGATTATGAAATTTTCTCAAGAAAGCAAAAACAAATGGAAGCATTTTAAGAAAAACAAAAGGGCTTATTATTCATTTATTATCCTCTTGTCGGCATATCTTTTATCTTTAACAAGCCCATGGATGGTCAATGACAAGCCTTTATTGATGTTTTATCAAGGCTCTTTGTATTTTCCAAGTCTAATACATTATTCAGAAACCGAGTTTGGCGGGAGCTACAATACAGAAGCTGACTATAAACAGTTAAAAGAAAAACTGGGGGACTCAGTATGGATGTGGATGCCACCCATTGCACACAATCCACTCAAAGCAAACCTCTCTTTAGATGGAACCCCTCCATTTCCTCCATCTTTAACGCATTGGTTAGGCACAGATTCCAATGGAAGAGATGTGCTTTCACGATTGATTCACGGTTTTAGAATAAGCCTTTCTTTTAGTTTGCTACTCACTCTGATAGGGACATTTTTGGGTATTTTGATAGGTGGCATTCAAGGCTACCTGGGGCGATTTTGGGATATCTTTTTTCAAAGAGGAATAGAGGTGTGGTCTTCGTTGCCCTTCCTTTATGTGGTCATATTAATAGGGAGTATTTATGGGCGTAGTTTCATACTTTTAATTTTAATCATGGCTGCATTCAACTGGATTTCATTGAGCTACTATATGAGGGCAGAGTTTTTAAAACTTCGAAAACTCCCTTATGTTGAATCTGCTAAAGTACTAGGCTTGTCGCACAGACATTTGTTTTTCAAAGAGATTTTACCCAACGCCTTGACACCAGTGGTGACTTTGTTTCCTTTTACATTGATTGGTGGAATAGGGAGTTTGACCTCTTTGGATTTTTTAGGATTTGGGCTTCAGGCTCCAACTCCAAGTTGGGGAGAACTTTTAAGCCAGGGCTTGAGTCATTTGTATGCTCCTTGGATATCGATAAGCACAGTTTTAGCTTTATTTTTTACTCTGCTCTTGGCCACTTTTATAGGCGAAGGGGTGAGAGATGCGATGGATCCCAAATCTGGAGACCGCTATGAATGATTGTGTTTTATCTGTTCGCGATTCATCCGTTTCTTTTGGGCTCAAAAATCCATTAGCAGTGACAGATCGAGTGTCTTTTTCTATAAAACCTGGAGAATTTTTTGCATTGGTAGGGGAGTCTGGATGTGGTAAAAGTGTAACTGCTATGAGCATCTTGCGTTTATTGCCTGTGCCCAGTGCAAAAATCACAGGAGAAGTGCTTTTTGAAAATAAAAATCTATTGACTTTAGCTCTTTCAGAAATGCAAAAAATTCGTGGAACTTCTATCACTACCATATTTCAAGAACCCATGCAGGCATTGAATCCTGTTTTGACCATCGGCAAACAACTTTTAGAAGTCTTACGAAAAGACAAAAACAACAGAGAAAATAGAATAAAAAAATATCTGCATTTAGCGGGACTTTCCGATGTAGAGCGGGTGATGAATGCTTACCCCCATGAACTATCGGGAGGGATGCTCCAAAGGGTCTGTATTGTCATGGCACTTTTAAACAAACCTCGCTTGATCATAGCCGATGAGCCTACCACCGCATTAGATGTGACAGTACAAGCTCAAATCATGGACTTGTTAAAAAAAATGGCCTTAGAAACCCATACAGCTGTACTTTTAATCACTCACAATATGGGCTTAGTAGCACAGTATGCAAACAGCGTTGCAGTCATGTATGCGGGCCGCATCGTAGAAATGGGTCCCGTCAAAAAAGTCATAAACTCTCCATTGCACCCCTACACTCAAGGTCTTTTAGCCGCTATCCCACGCGGAGAAAGAGGTGTACAGAGCATTCAAAGCATTCCAGGCAATGTCCCTGCCCCCAAAGACTTCATAGATACTTGCCGATTTTCACCCAGATGTGCTTATTACGAAAAAAAATGCGATATTTACCCTCCTAAACAAGGAGACCAAGAACATTACGCTTTTTGTGTCAAAGACAAACTTGAAATACAAAACGCAAAACAAAAAACTCCACCTTTAAATTGAGAATAAACTCTAAAGGTATAGAAGTCTCACACACGCCTGGTTTGGAGCTATACAGCAAAAAAAACAAATCTCGTGTGGATTACCATGCTGTATTCGCCATGACGGTGGGAAGCGTGCTTGAAAAGCAGGATTTTGTTCGTAGCAATCCATGCGAAAATTGCTACACTGAGCCTGTCGAAGTGCGTGCCCGTGGTAATCCATGTGAAAATTGTGTTTGAAATGCTGGAATGCGTGCCCAAAAAAAAGCTGTTTATCTTTAGTGACTAAAAACTTCCCACTTTCCACTTCTCACTTTAAAAAAAAGCCAGGCGTGTGTGAGACTTTATTGTAGTGAGCTTTTAATTTTTTTATAGTGTTTCGGTGTTTTATTTTGCTATTTTAGTTCAATATGAAGAGTCCTATAAATCACGATTATCCTTTGTCTAAAAGCGATCGTTTTCTCGCTTTAATTCGAAAAGTGTTTCATAAATACCCCGAGTTTCGACACCATTCTTTTCAATATGTGGCACGCTTTTCTCCATGGATTCCATGCATTGGAGCCAAGGCTGTTTCTCATCTTCCTCTTAAAAAAGAGATTGCTTTTGCAGATCAAAGCGAGACTATTTTTTTGAGTAGTCCCATTATTTTGGCGGCTGGAGCGAATAAAGGGGCTAAACGCATTTCGGATTATGCCAATGTAGGCTTTGGTGGGATTTCTGTGGGCACGGCGACTAGGCATTTTAGAATAGGCAATACGCATCGGCCTCGTTTAGGTTTTATAGAAAAAGATAGAGCCATACACAATAGCATGGGCTTGAATAATGATGGCGTGGAGCAAATAGCCAAGCGAGTCAAAATGCAGCTTTCAAAAGCACATAAAAAAGGTCTTTCTGTTGGTATTTCTATAGCTGAGACTCCAGGCTTAACAGAGGAAAATGAGAAGCTAAAAGATGTTTTAGAAACTTTTGCTATGGCTTATGCTGTGGCCGATTATATAGAAGTGAACATTAGCTGCCCCAATACGGGCGAAGATCGATTGGATTTAGATACTGCGTTTGCAGAGAAACTTTTTAAGAGTATTAATGAATTTCGAAGCACTCAAAAAACAAGAAAAGCGGTTTATGCCAAGTTGAGTCCAGATTTGTCTACACCTCATCTTCAAGTGATGGTAGAGATGCTGCTTCAAAATGGAGTCAATGGGCTTGTTTTAGGAAACACATACCCTACAGCTAAATTAAATTCGCTTGCACTAATGAGTCCTTATGAAGAGCTAGAGGTGCTTCGAGAGGATGGAGATAAGGGAGGGCTTTCTGGAAGGCCTCTTTATGAAAACATGTGCAGGTCTGTGAGTTTTGTGAAAGAAAACTACCCTACGCTCAGTGTGATGGCTTCTGGTGGTATAGATCATGGTTATAAAATATTTGATTTGTTAAAGTTAGGAGTAGATGCAGTTCAAGTGTATTCGGTGGTGGCCTTTCGCTGGATGGCCCCCCATGCGATGAATCGAGAGCTTTTACAACAATTAAGGCTTCATAATATAGACAGTGTCATGGAGTTCAATCATCATTAAAGCAAAAAATAGACAGATGAAAGTCTTGGCTTTTCACTTGAAAATAAGTGCTGTTCGAGTTTTTTTTCTCGTGGTTTTTTTTGTATTTCTAATACTTATTCGTCACATTTTTTTCTTGAAGAAACTTATTTTGAAAAGAAAGCGGAATCAAAATCTTTTAGCTACGGATTAGGAACAGGCTTTTCTTTTCTTTTCAGTCAGCTCGATTGGTCTTTGTATGCTTCGAGTCAGTATCAATTCCATCCAAGTTTTTCGGCAGGGCTTTATTTTTCTACCGATCCACTAGAGTCTCGCTTTGAATTTGGATCCAGACTTCATTATTATTTTAAACCAGAAGATTTTTTTATGAGTTCTGTTTCTGGTCTTTTATTTGAAAATCATGCTGGATGGAAGTTCCCTCCAAGAGTGGCCTTGGGCTATGGCAAGAATTTTACGCCTTGGCCAGAGGCTCAATTCTATTGGAGGGGTGTAATTTATGTGTCTTATTTGTTTTTTGAGCATTTAGAAAGCTCTAAAAATTCTTTTGGTGTTTCAGAGACAAATCAAGTGGTATTGCACTGGGAATTTTCTATTTTATTCTTTTAGTTTTTTATTGGAGTCTTGTGATGCAAAAAAGCTTTTCCTTTGTTTTATTCCTGCTCTTTATGTCTGTTTCATCTTTATGGGCCGAAGTATGGCTCGGTTTTTCTTTTAAAAAAGAAAGTTACCAAGATCAGATCGCTCTTGTGGTTCAAGGTTTGCATCCTTCTTCTGGGGCTATAGAAGCGGGCCTTTCTAGTGAAGATAAAGTTATAGCCATTAACAATAAAAAGATAAAAAGCGTCGCCGATATAAAAAAAGAGCTTCAAAATAAAAAAGTGGGAGAAAAGGTTTCATTAACTTATCAAAGAGAAAATAAAACTCATCATGTTTCTATTAGCCTTAGAGAAAGGCCAAAAGATATTTCGAATTGGATGGGTTCTGCAATAGGGAGTCAAATTGTGGAGTTTGGTTCTAATTTTTATGCCAATCAAAACAAAAGACAAAAGAAGCCAAAACTGGTGATTTTAGATTTTTGGGCCACTTGGTGCATGCCTTGCAGACAAACTCTCCCTATTTTAGAGACTTTGTATCAAAAATATTCTAAACAAGGCTTAGAGATTATAGGCGTTTCTACTGAGGATTTATCGACTTTACAAAGTTTTAATAAAAAACAAGCCTCTCCTTACCCTTTATATCAAGATAGTGATAGGCGGTTTTCGAATCATTATAGAATTTCTTCTATCCCTACTTTGATGCTGTTAGATCAGAATGGTTATATACAAAAAGTTTGGACCGGTGTCCCTACACAAAATCAAATCGAGAAAATAATTCAAGAGGTTATCCATTGAAAAAAAAGTTCTTTATTTTCTTTTTGTTGTTATGCTCCTATGCCTTTTCAAAGGATTTAATCTTTGAGACACATAAAACAAATAAGGGCTTTAATTCTAAAGAGTTGTACCATTATTTAGACTCTATTGGCAAACGAGGGAATTGGATGCATTATGATCCTAATGGTATTCAAGAGGAATTCCTCCTTCCATTTAAAAATTCGAAGTCTATTTGGGTTTTAAAAGAAATTGAAAACACTTTTTTGATGGCTGTTTTAGATGGAGATAAAAAAGCAGAAAAACTTCGAGTTTTTCGAGTTCAAAATATTTCAACTTCGCCAGTGGATTTGCAAATGCACCCTGTGTTGAATGCAGAAAAGATTTTTTTCGATTACAAGCCAATAGATGAAAATTCTTATGAACATAGAGATGATTCTCGTTTGAAAATCAAGGTTTTTCCTGATAGGATTCGTTTTATTTACGAGAATCCAGACGCAACCACTCTTTTTTACCCTCAAAATTTTTCCAAAAAATCAAATGCTGAAAAACAAGGCCTTGTCCTTCAATTTTTAGATTTTTTTGAGTACGAATATTCTTTAATGCTTCGTTCTTTTATTCAATCGACGCGTTCTATTTTCAATTGGCAACCGTGGCATTGGTATATGAAGTCTTGGATAAAAGATTCTAAAATTTCTAGTCAAGAGCTTTTTGCTATATTTGAATCCGAAAAGAATCCAGATTTTTATAGGATATTTTATAAAGTTATGAAAAATGGCGAGAAAGTGCAGTTTTTAAGCAATGGTTCTGGGTACTACCTGATGGAAATTATTTTACCAAAGTGATTTTATTATCTTATAGCTAGCATGATTTTTTTTAGACAAAGCTTAAAAATGTTTCAAAATGTTAAATTTAACTTTAACATCTTTTTGTTTGTGGGTGCTTTTTTATTTCAGTTCAGTTTTTCTGCATCTGTTTTAAAAGACCAGACTTCTCAATTTATTTATCGCGACTCCGTGCTGAATTATTCGGTGCAATCTTGTAAGACTGGAGGTTATAAACTGAGCCCTGAACAGGTTCGATTCATAGATGATTCTGCTTTGCCTTATCGAATTTATAGAGTTGCACTTCCAGATTCCACACCCCCAAGGGTAGAAATCAAAGAGATTCAAAGCAAACAAATGAGCTTTCCATGGTGTCAAGAAGATTCTTTATCAAGTCCAAAATTACAAGTTGGGGTTCCTTTTTTCAAAGATGGACTATGGCTCACAGATATTGCTGTGCCTTTGTTGCTATATCCAAAGTTTAGAGAGATTTTTGAAGTTGTCGTTCATTTTAAAAAGACAAATCATCGAGGACAAAGGCCTGGAAAAAGAGTTTTATCTACCGTTTTAAACCCCAAAAGTGCGTCGAAATGGGCTCGAAAGCACAATGGAAGTGTTTTACGGAAAAAAGCGGCTTCAAAAATGGCTTCAATGGAGTGGGTGGCACGATTTGCAGTCGGAGACAAAGAAATTTCTTCTTTAAATGAAGATGGGCTTTATGCGGTCCCATTTAGTGAAATCAAAAATGTTTTAATGGCTGCCGGTGTTCCTGATAATTTCAGTGGCGTTCCCATTTCTAAATGGAAGTTGTATGGTGCCATTGCAGATACTTTGTCGGATGTTTTTCAAGATATAGAAGAAGTCTTCCCCAATAAATTGTTTGAAATTCCCATAGAAATTCGAGACCATAATGGGAGAGATCCTAAATCAAACGGAATTTTTGATGATGGAGATACATTGATTTTTGTTGGCTATGGAACTTCTATTTGGAAAAAGATGAGTGATTCTGTGTCGGCACCTTATTACTTTTCAAATTCTCCTTATAGTTACTTCCAGTATTTTCAATTAGGTTGGTCTAATAGTCCTGCGACAAAAAACTTAAAGCCTTTTTCGGTTTCTAAGTCCACCAATGCAAAAGAAATAAATTGGTTGCATTATACAAGAGTAGAAAAAGAATCGATTTTACGAGACACATATTTTGGAAAGCCTTTATTTTGGGAGTCAGCGACTGGTAAAGAGTGGTTTTGGTATTGGCATTCTTTTAATGACACTTTAGAGCTTTCCAGTTCAGACTTGTATAGCCCTTCGACTTCAGAATTAAAGTCCTATAAAAAGGGAACAGAAGCTTATGTCAGCTATTCTTATTTACCACATCGTTCCACGATTATTTCTAAAGTGGGTGATTTAAAACAAGTTGTAAATCCATCTTATTCTGGATACCATGATTCACAAAGAATGGAAAAAATTAATTTTAATGCAGAATTAAATGGAGTTCCTTTGGTGGATCCTATTTTACTTCCAGGTGGTAATTTTTACTTCAAAACAAATCAATTAAACGAAAAAGACAATAAATTCTCGTTAAAAATGCTTCCTAATGAAGGGTATTTTGATCGATTTAAGGGTTATAGTCTAGCCTATGAATGGGAGCCTAAAACGGATAGTACAGAGTGGTTGTTGCCCGGAACACACCTAGGTTTATTAAAAATCCCTGTCCCTTCGAAAAATAAAATCATAAAATTTAAAAATGGTGAGGCTCTTGGAGTTTTAGAATCCAAAAATGGTTTCGCTATCGATAGTATCGGCAAGGGAGAGGATGTTCGTTATTTGCTTTACAAAGAGGGGCATTTTAAAACGGATCTACAAATAGAGGCCATAATACCTCGACAAAAAGGTGTTTTAGAAAACTTGGAGGCTATTTCTTCCAAAACTGAATATTTAATCATTGCACCTGAAGCTTTTCAAGTCCCGGCTTTAGAATTAGCCTCTTTTAGAGCCAGTGGAGAGAGTATCCAATCTATTCCAACCACCATTGTTTTGGCAGAAGATATTTATAGATTGTATAATGGAGGGAGTTTAGACCCTATTGCCATTCGAAATTATATTGCCTATGCTCGTTCTGTATGCCCCCATCTAAAATATGTTTTACTTGGAGGATCTGGTCATTACGATTATCGACGCATCAACTCCAAACTTCCAGAGATTCACTTGCCGCCTTTTGAAAAAGAAGCGATGGCCACCGACGATTTCTTTGCTGTTTTAGACCCAGGAGAATCTATTACTTATGGTACTTATGATTTAGATGTGATTGTGGGTCGTCTTTCTATTTCTTCGGTAGCAGCCTTTCATGCCTACAACGAAAAAGTAAAAGAATATGAAAAAATCGGTGTTTTTGATAATGGCCCTTGGCGTAGCACACTTATTTTGGCTGCCGACGATGCTTTGAATAGTGGCTCTATTGATTATACCAATCACACTAAAATTCACGAAGAAATTGCTAAAGAAATAAATCAAAAAGCGAAATTAAAACGCACTCGTTTTGACTATAAAAAAGTGTATTTATTAGATTATAAGCCAGATGCTTTATTTCAAAAACCAGAAGCAGCCAGTGATTTGATTGATAATATCAATCAAGGGGCTCTTTTTACTCTGTATTTTGGTCATGGTTCCATCACAGATTGGGCTAGTGAAGGGCTTATGAAACCTTCTTATATAGATAAAATTTCCAATCAAAATCGCTACACTATTTTGGGTTCTTTTTCTTGTACTGTAGGGCGATTTGATAAAGGCGACGAGACTTCCTTATCCGAAGTTTTTTTAGGGGCTAGCAAAAAAGGTGCGATTGCTTCTGTGGGAGCCACAAGAGAGACTTTTGCCTCTTATAATGAAGTTTTTGCAAAAACATTTATAATGAGCTCTCTTTTTAATGAAAGTGCTTTATTGGGAGATGCTTATTGGGCTGCCAAAGGATATCACCGAGGATCTTATTCAAGGCAACGCTACAATAACGAACACTATGCTTTGCTGGGTGAGCCTGTTTTGACCATTCCTCAAGCTAAATTAAAAGTGGAATTGAATGAAAAAATAGACACGATCATGGCTTTAGATAAAATGCAAGTTTCTGGTACAGTTTCTGATATGCCTAATGGTAGAATATATGTGAGTGTGAGAGAAGGAGATTACACCAAAAAAATATACGATGGGATAGAAGATTGGTTTGATGTAGTTTACTCAGGAAATCCTATTTATTCAGAAATCATAGAAGTGAAGCGAGGGCAATTTAATACAGAATTTATCACGCCGAGAAAAATAGCATTTGGAGATACCAATGCTCAAGTATATGCTTGGGCTTATTCTGCTGAAAATCCATTTGTAGGCACAGCTTTAATTGACGGAATAAAAGTTTCGGGCACTTCTGCTTATGCCGATTCCATCCAAGATCAAAGCCCTCCTAGTATTCAAATTCGTTCTTGTTTAAAGTCTTCTTCTACTGGAATTATGGATGGAGGAAAGATCCAGCTAGAATTACCTGCTTGCTTAGAAGTTGTAGTAGAAGATTCCACCGCGTTGGATTTTAGAGAAGAGGCAGACGAAGGCATTAGTTTTGAAGTAGTGGGCGTGATGACACCTTTTCACCCATGGCCCTTTTTAGAACAAAGCAGTAAAAAAGTAGTATCGAGAATGTCTTTTTCTGAGACAGATTTTTCACCAGGTGTTTATGAGTTTAAGGTACAGGCCTATGATGTGATGGGTAACAGGGCTTTTAAGTCTGTTTTTGTGGAGTTGACCAACGCCTTGACAAAAGGACTAATGGATGTTTTCAATGCACCCAATCCAATGAAAAAAACAACCACTTTTCATTTCAAAAATTTAGCCGTCGAGCGAGAAACAAAAATAAACATTTATATCTACAATCAAAATGGCCGCTTGGTTCAAGTCCTTAAAAACGCTAAATCGGGTAAAACCACTTGGGATGGTCGAGATTTTTATGGGCGACTTTTAGCCAATGGTTTATATCATTATTCTGTTAAAAATGATGTTTCTGCAACAGAGTTTCACTCAAAACAAGTGTTTTCTGCTAAACAAAAATTAGTTATTTCGAGGTAAAAATGGAATTACGAAAAAAAGCTTCTTTTTCTAAACGATTTATTGAAATTCTTTTTCGATTAAGATTGGTGTTTCTTTTGCTTTTTATAGCCGCTTTGGGTGGTACTTATAGTTATAAAAACGATTTTTTCACTTTTTTAGTGGGAGCTTCTGAAGATATATCCATGCAAATACAACAGATCATGGTAGAACCTAAGGTTTTTCTATCATGGATTCCTCTTTGGGGTGGGCTTGTTGTGGTATTGATCATCAGATTCTTTTTGTCTTCTTTGTTTTCGGTGTTATTTTCTTTATTTTCCCTTTTCTTGGTTTTGGGCTCCTTTTTTATTTTAGATGGTTCCGATAATGTGGTGATTCCTATTTATGTGTCTTTGCTCATTCTTAGCTTTCTCGGTTCTTTTTTTATTCCAAAAGCAACTTTTAAAATCTTGCTTCCTTTTTATTTGAGTGCATCTTTAGTCACTGCTGTGGCCACTTATTTTCAGTTGAATTTTACAGTTTATCTCTTTTTTATCTCTTTGTTTTTCGCAGATTCTTTGACTTTGGCGTATAGTGTAGGAGCAAATTTAAAAAGTGGATCTCCAAAAACGGGTTCATTGATCCAAGCCTCTTTAAAACAAAACCTCAATGTGCTTGTGAGCCCCCTTTTAGCTCTGTTATTAGTGCTTTATATGCTCAACGAATGGACTTTAGATGCCATTTTGCCATATGTTTTGCTTTGTGTTTTTTATTGGATTTCTTATTACTTTGTGCTCACGCCTTTCTTTTCTTTTATGCCACTTGAGCGTTTAAGGAGTAAAACTAGGCAGCTAAAATCATCTAAAAAAAATTAAAAATGATAGCGAATATGGACATTGGTGGATAGCATTGTCCTAGACATAGGCTCCAAATATTCTCCACTATATGCAGAAACTTTAAAATAGTGTTTGAGTCCTATTCCAAAATTAAATTTTTGGTGTAAATAAAAATTAAGATCAGAATAGTTAAAACCCACTATATCCCATCCATCGGCTCCGTAGTGGGGTAAAGAACCAGGCATGGTTTTAAGTAAAAAAATGTTGGACTTATGCATAAACTCTAATTGTTTATATCGAGCCGAAAAGCCAGTCTTGTAATTCAAACCATAACTTATTTGGTATGTTCGAGTAGGCTCATATTCTGGGTAAAACTCTTTTAAAATGTCATCATAATTAAAATCGGTGGCCCCCAACACCACTATACTAGAGATGCTATAGACTCTAAAGTGGATTTTAGATATTAAATGGACGCTAATGTCGGTGCCTAAACCCAAAGAAAATGCACTCATTTCGACCAAACTCCCGTAGAATAAATCATAGGCACTATAAGTAGCGATATCAAAAAAATCATTTTTAGCACTTTTGTGTGAGTTTTTTATTTTTCCAAGCACTTCCATTTGAAAAAGTCTATTCTTTTTCCCTTCTTCGTGAGAAGCAGAGACAGTAAAATACTCTAATGGTTTTTTTATAATACGATTGGCTTTGCCATAAACTAAATCGAATCCACCCACACCAAATACATCTTTCCAGTTGTCATCGAGCCTTTTGGCGGGCTTCTTATCGTAGCGGTAGTCACTCTCAAATCGTGAACCTATACCTCCAAAAATAGAAAACTCTATGGGCACATAACCTGGATTGTTGGGGCGTTTTCCAAATACTTGCTGGTGAATGTAAGAGTAGGGTTGCATTGCAAAAGCCAAAGAATGATCCCAATAACTCGGGCTTTTTTTAGCAAGCAGCCTTTCTGCCAATCGAAATAAAATTTCTCCATACATGGCTCCCGCAAAACTAGTGATCACAAAATCATTTAAAGAAGGTTTTTCTCTTTCTCCAAAAAACTCCCATGTAAAAGAACCAAACATATCATAAACCAATGATTTATAAAAATTTAATCCAGAGCTTCTAGCGGCAGCATGGTAGTAAACTCCTTGGTAAGGGTGTCCAAAAAAATTAATAGCAAAATGGTTGTTATCCCATGTCCAACTATGATTTAAATTAGCTTTCCATGTGCTCAGGCTGATTTTTGCATAGTTGTAATCCATAATATAGTGATTTCGAGCCCAAACCACGGTGTTTTGGAGTATGATTTCACTAAGAGGAAGCCACAATGGAAGGACCTGGTTGGAATCGATATGAATAGAAGGAGACTCTATAGAGATTTTCTCATGGGCTAAAAGGTTTTTTGCATGGATTTGAACAAAAAAAACACAAAAAACCAATAAAAATACATGACTAGGTTTCATCATTGCTTTATATAATTTATGACGCATTCCATTTAAAAAGCGAACAAAACAGAGAATTGAACTTGGCATAATAATAAAAAATACTAGTGCTTTTCACTCTCTTTCTATCCTATAAAATGACAGCTTATCAGAAAACAAAGCATTCCTTTCAATTTTTTAGAATTATAGAAGTATTTCTGAAAACAAATGTGCATTTCGTATTCAAAAAGGGACACAGTCTATTTTTAAATACTATGCTAATAAGACTTTGGAGAATGTGTTATTAAAGCAAACTTGCAATTGAATGCCTTAAGAATTGGCTAATAAATTCAGTAACTCTTGATCTAAGCCTTCTGGATTTTGATACTGACTTAAATTTTGATGTAAACTTTCGCCTTTAGAAACAATTCCAAAATCTAAGTTTTTGTAATTCCAATAACTAAAACCAATATCAGCCTCTTTCAATAGACTTAAAAAATCCTGAAGCCAACTCAGTTGGTGTTCCCTTTTGGTTTGCACATAAACACCAAACTCATTACACGCTACAGGGACTTTGTATTTCTCTCGAAAGTCTAAGGCATTTTGCATAGAACTTTTTAATCGAGTTTTATTCCAGACACCGTACTCATGATTTAATCGAAGCCCTTCTTGATCATTGGGCGGAGGGTAGTCTCCTGGCCAATCTCTTTTTTGTTGAAAAAACGGATCTTTTAGCCAGGCTGCATTTTGGTGTGTAAAGCCAATCGGAGTATAAAAGTGAAAGCTATAAAGGACATTATCATCGTCTATGGGGGTCAAATTCGCAAATTCACTAGCACTATTCCATCGGTTTGAACCGACTACAATTGGATTTTTAGGAGCGTGTTTACGAATTTCCCAAAATAGCTCATCTTTATATTGATCCCAAAGTTTTGAATCTTGGGCTGTGGGTTCATTTAAAAGTTCCATCCAAACACGGGAATCATCACAATACCTTTCGGCCATATAAGCCCAAATCTTTTTAGTTTTCTCTCGTTCTTTTGAATCTGTAAAAAAACTTTGTTCTTTTGAGGTTCCAGAATGAAAATCGTGCCCTGGACATTTATGAAGGTCAAGTATCACCACTAAATTTTCGGCTAAAATGTTTTGAATGGCTTTGTCTAATAATTCAAAATATTCTTTTTTGGGTTGAAGAGAATTTTCATCAAACAAAGTAGAATAATCTACTGGGAGTCTCACATGATTAAAGCCCGATTTTTGAATGCGTTTAAAATCATTCACATTTAAAAAATCAACTATATGTTGCAGTGTTCCCGGAAACTTTTGGGGGTCTTTTTCTTTGATAGCGTCAATTTGACTGAACCAGCCACCTAAATTAACACCTTTCAATCGATTGTGTAGCATAGTACCTTCTTAATAAAAATATATAGTCCATAAGATAGATTTTTTTATAAAAAAGAGACTCCTTTCCTTTCTTTTATTTGAAGGGCGTTTTTTTTAGTAGTTTTACACTATGTTTAACATTGAATTTCCAAACGCTACTATTCAAAAGATTGCCGTGAAACTTACAAAAGGGGCCGAAAAACGACTTTTGAGTTCTCCACATCCATGGCTGTTTTCTGATAGCATTCAAAAAATAAATAAAAAAGGAAATCCTGGTGATCTTTGTGTTTTATTTAGACAAAAATCAAATCAAGTTTTTGGAGTAGGTCTCTACGACCCTCATTCACCTATCCTTATTAAAATGATCCATTATTATGAGTCTATTTTTATAGATGAACATTTTTTTAGAGAACGGATTCAAAAAGCGGCTTCAATAAGGGTTCCATTGCTTCAAACCGATACCAATAGTTATCGACTGATCTTTGGAGAAAACGACGGCCTTCCTGGGTGCATTGTAGATGTTTACGACAGTGTTTGCGTAGTAAAGCTTTATTCGGCAATTTGGTTTCCTTATATGAAGTGGCTGTGCACCGCTTTGGTGGAACACACCAATTGTTCTGCCCTTGTTTTAAGATTGAGTCGAAGGCTCCAGGCCCTCCAGAATCCAACATTTAAAGAGGGGAGTGTTGTTTATGGCAAACTTCTAAAAAATGATGTTTTGTTTCGAGAGCATGGAGTTCAATTTTTTGCAAATGTCATAGAAGGGCACAAGACTGGATTCTTTTTGGACCATCGAGAAAATAGACGCAAAGTGGGGGACTTAGCCCATCAAAAAAGTGTCTTAGATGTATTCTCTTATGCAGGGGGCTTTTCTACACACGCATTAAAAGGCGGAGCAAAATCAGTCACTAGTTTGGATATAAGCAAACACGCACTAGCACTAGCTCAAAAAAATGTTTCACTCAACTCACTCCATGCATCGCATCAAGTAATAATCGGAGACGCTTTCCAGCAATTGCAAAAATTCAGCGATTCCAATCAATATTACGACATGGTCATCATTGATCCTCCTTCTTTTGCAAAAAAAGAAAGTGAAGTAAAACTTGCACTCAAAAAATACAAAGAGCTTGCCAATCTAGCCGCACCCTTAGTCAAAGAAAGAGGCGTTCTGGTTTTAGCCTCTTGCAGTTCTAGAGTCACATCGAGTGATTTTTTTGAGTTGGTTCACGAAGTCTGTACGGAGAAAGGATTTTTTTTAATAGAACGAACCGAGCACGATATAGACCATCCAGTACAATTTAAAGAAGGGGCTTACTTAAAGTGTGCTTATTATCAAAAAAAAGACTCTGCCTCGAAATGAAGCAGAGCTTTGCTATGTTTTATAAATGATAGGTTGAACTTTAATGTATTAATTACAACAATATAATATAAATACTGGGCAAATAAAAGTAAAAAGATTTTAACAAACAAAGTCTCTTTAAAATCAGTCAATACCAATCAAAGAAAGGTCTCTCACTGCTCCCTTGTCTGCACTAGAAGCCATGGCTGCATAGGCTTGCAAAGCTTTAGAAACCACTCTATTTCGACCTGAAGCTTTCCACGCCTCTTTCCCTTTGGCTATCATAGCTTGTTTTCTCTCTTCGATCTCGGCATCGGTGATACCAATATTGATTTGTCGTTTGGGGATATCTATTTCTATAATATCTCCAGTTTGAACCAGAGCAATATTCCCTTGACTGGCAGCTTCTGGGCTCACATGTCCAATAGACAAACCGCTAGTCCCACCAGAAAAACGACCATCGGTAATCAAAGCACAAGCTTGGCCAAGCCCCATACTTTTAAGATAACTAGTAGGGTAGAGCATTTCTTGCATCCCAGGGCCACCTTTTGGACCTTCGTATCGGATTATCACTACATTGCCTGCTTTTACAGAGCCGTTGAGAATCCCTTTCACAGCATCTTCCTGACTTTCAAAAACGATGGCTTTGCCTGTAAAATTCCAAATAGACTCATCGACTCCGGCTGTTTTCACAATACAACCATTAGGAGCCAAGTTACCATAAAGCACTGCTATCCCGCCATCTTTTGTATAAGCATATTCACCTTTTCGAATCACCCCATTTTTACGATCTAAATCGTGAGATGGGTATAACTCACTTTGAGAAAAAGCACTAATACTATACTTTCCACTTGGAGCAGCCAAATAAAGTTGCTTCGCAGATTCTATAGGATTTCTAAGTAGATCATAGTTTTCAAGAGCTTCTTTTAGAGTTTTAGAATGCACTGTAGGTACATCAGTGTGCAAAAGTCCAATTCGATCTAGTTCTCCCAAGATACCCATAATACCACCAGCACGGTTCACATCTTGAATGTGTACATTCACAGTATTGGGGGCCACTTTACAAATACAAGGAGTGCTAAGCGAAAGATCATTAATGTTTTTCATTCCAAAATCCACGCCAGCTTCCTGAGCAATAGCTAAAATATGCAACACTGTATTAGAACTTCCACCCATAGCAATATCTAAACGCATAGCATTTTCAAAAGTTTTAAAAGAAGCAATAGTTCGAGGGAGCACACTCTCGTCATTTTCGTGATAATAGCGAATGGCATTTTTCACAATCACTCGTCCTGCCTCTTCAAATAATTCACGGCGAGCTGTATGGGTAGCCACAATGGTACCATTTCCAGGGAGAGCTAGTCCAAGGGCCTCGGCCAAGCAATTCATAGAATTAGCGGTGAACATTCCAGAGCAAGAACCACAAGTAGGGCAAGCATTCGCTTCGATATCGTAAGACTCTTCGTCGCTCACTTCTGGATTTGCCGAGTCAATCATGGCATCAATTAAATCCACAGAACGGTTTTCTCCACCTTTGGTTTTAATTTCACCAGCTTCCATCGGTCCACCAGACACAAAAACAGCGGGAATATTCAAACGCATCGCAGCCATAAGCATACCCGGAGTGATTTTATCGCAGTTACTAATACACACCATAGCATCTGCACAGTGGGCGTTTGCCATATATTCCACAGAATCAGCAATCAAATCTCTAGAAGGCAAGCTATAGAGCATACCTGCATGCCCCATGGCAATTCCGTCATCCACAGCAATAGTGTTCATTTCTTTTGCAACTCCCCCCGCTTTCTCAATTTCTCTTGCCACGAGCTGTCCAATATCTTTTAAATGAACATGGCCTGGCACAAATTGAGTAAAACTATTGACCACCATAACGATAGGTTTTCCAAAATCGGCTTCTTTGGTACCAGTCGCACGCCACAAAGCACGAGCTCCAGCCATTTGTCGGCCTTCAATAGTAGTTAGGGAACGAAGTTTAGGCATAATGAACCTCTTTTTGTAAAATAAAATTTTTAAATATCGAGAATAATAGCGAACTTATATTCTATTTTAATATAGAAAAAGAAATATAGATTATGGGTATAATTAACATGAAACTGGACCTTACAAAGAGTGATGAATGGAAATAACGATTTTTTACAGACTGGCACTAGCTCTTGGCATTGGTTTAATTATTGGGCTTCAAAGAGAAAATTCTTATCAAAACACCGAAGAATTTCACCCCATTGGGGTACGCACATTTGCCTTATCGGGGCTATTAGGAGGGGTGCTTGCCTTTTTAAGCAGTATCTTAAACTCAACACACCCTATTTTATTAGGTTTTACCATAGTCAGTGTATTACTATTAGCTTCTTATACTATCCACCACCACACCAAAAAAACAAAAAAAATAGGGCTCACCACTAGCTTTTCTATGCTATTAGTCTATTTACTAGGAGTCTTATGCTGGTACAATCGTTTATTAGAATCCTGTGCCATCATGGTGGCCTTACTAGCAGTATTATCCTTCAAAGAACAATTGCATGTTTTTGCACAAAAAATCTCCAAAGAAGACATATTTGCAACCATCAAATTTGCTGTGATGGCGGCCTTAGTTTTACCTTTTTTACCCAACAAAGCTTATGGACCAGAAAACTTAGAAGTATTCAATCCCTTTGTGATAGGGCTTTTCGTTGTCATATTATCTGGAATTAGTTTTATTGGATATATCTTAGTCAAACTCATTGGTCCAGGAAAGGGAATAGGAGTGACAGGAATATTGGGTGGCATAGCCTCTAGTACCGCTTTAACCCTAAACTTCACACAAAAAAGCAAAAGCAATCCAAAACACGCAGCAACACTCTCGATGGGAATCATACTCTCTTGGTCCATGATGTATGTACGGCTTTATATTATGTGTGTGGCAATTCACCCTAACCTACTAGTGCCTTTAATTATCCCCATGTTTTTACCAATGATACCAGGCTTTCTCTATGCGTTTTATTTAAAATACAAAGAATCCAAAATCCACAATCTAGACTCCAACTTCAAAAACCCCTTTGAATTGACACCCGCACTTCAATTTGGCCTTATTTTTGTATTCGTCTTATTTTTAACCAACCTAGCCCAATCCTATTTTGGAAACAGCGGTCTCTTGATATCGAGTTTTTTCGCAGGCTTTGCAGCCATAGACGCCATCGCATTATCGGTGATCAGCATGCAAAAAACAGGAGTATTAGGCATAAACCAAGTAGTTCTCGCTATATTATTTGCAGGGCTCGCCAACACCTTTTTAAAAGGCGGAATGGTCGTCTTATTTGGAGCAAAAACCATGCGAAAAGTAATTATCCCCGTGACTTTATCTACAATAGCCATTAGCTTAGGATTAATATTTATCTATTATTAAAAAACGCCTTATTTCTTGAAGTGCTTCTATGCCCGCTTCTAGCCAGGCGTGTGTGAGACTTCATTTTTATAAAGAATTATTCTGCTTAGGTGGTTTTTAGAATAATATCACAACACCTTTTTATGAATGATTTGAAGCGGTTCATAAAAAAAACTCCTTAATAAAGGAGTTTGAGCATTGTGAATAATAGTGTTTTAGGTTTGATCTTCACCTCGAAGCATAATGACTTTTCCAGTCCTTATGTACTCTATGATTTCGAATTTTTCGAGTAAAGAACGCATGGCATCGATTTTGTCGCTATTGCCTGTAATTTGAAGGGTGATATAGTTTTCTCCCATATCGACAGTGATTGCTTTAAAGTGGTCGCAAAGTTGTAAAACTTCGGTCCTTTCTTCTGTAGAACACTTTACTTTGATCAATGCGAGTTCTTTTTCAACTACACTCATATCGGTGCGGTCTTTGGCGTGGACAATGTCTACTAGTTTTTCTAGTTGTATTATAATTTGCCCTAGAATTTTGGGGTTCCCACGAGCCACAATGTTCATGCGACTGAATCTGGAGTCTAAGGTAGGTGATACAACCAAAGAATCGATGTTGTAGCCTCGTCTAGAAAACACCAAGGCAATACGAACTAAAACACCAGGTTTATTGGCAACTTTTAGACTGATAGAATGAGATTTTTCTGTTGTGTTTGTCATATCAGGTACTTCCTGTTGGTTTTTCAAGTTTGACTTTAGGGGTTTCGGTGATGATAGAGGTTATGGAGGCTCCTGCTGGTATCATTGGGAACACATTGTCTTCTTTTTCACACTCAAAATGAACAAGGATGGGGCCATCGTTGTAGTCTATTGCTTTTTGTAGAACTTTTGCAACATCAGCATTTCGTCTGGCTCTAAGTCCTGGGATTCCATAAGCCTCTGCTAACTTGACAAAGTTTGGATTTCCTTCTAAATCGACGCTGGAGTATCGCTTGTCGTAGAACATGTCTTGCCATTGTCGAACCATACCTAAGTATTTGTTGTCTAAAACAAGTATTTTAATGGGGAGCTTATGAATAGCCGCTGTAGAAAGTTCTGACATAGTCATTTGAAAGCCACCATCTCCAACAATACTAAATACAGGCCATCCTGTGGTGTTTCCAATGGCTGCACCTATGGAGCTTGGGAAACCAAAACCCATAGTGCCCGCTCCACCAGAATTATGGAGTTGACGAGGGTAGTTGGCGTCAAAAAACTGTGCTGTCCACATTTGATGTTGGCCAACATCTACCGTTAAAATGGCTTTTCCTTGAGTTATCTCAGAAAGAGTTCGAATCACATGCTGCATTCGAAGCCCACCTTGCCTGGGGTAGCTCAATGGGAATCTTTTTTTCCAAGTATCAATAGTTTTATTCCAAGCTTCTGTTTTTAAGCTAGAAACTTTTGGGAGTAATTGTTCTAAGACCAATTTGACATCTCCATGCAAGAATACATCTGGTTTTAGAATTTTGTTTTTTTCTGCAGCATCAATATCAATGTGGATGATTTTTGCGTTTTGTCCGAATTCTTCTACTTTTCCGGTGATGCGATCATCAAATCGAGAGCCGATACTAAAGATAAGGTCTGCCTCTACAATGGCTTTGTTGGCAAATACAGTCCCATGCATTCCAAGCATCCCCAATGAAAGAGGGTGATTGGCAGGAAATGTTCCAAGCCCAAGTAAAGTGCTGGTGACAGGGGCATTGATTTTTTCTGCAAGTTCTTTAACTTGCCTGCTCGCACCAGAAATCATAGCACCATGACCTACTAATAATAGAGGCTTTTTAGAGTTTTGAATGATTTTGGCGGCCTCATCGATATCGGATTCTTTGGCGTAAGTGGGGACTTTATAACCAGGTAAATCCATTTCATCAGTAAAAGGAGCAGTACAAGGGCCAGCTAAAACATCTTTTGGCAAATCAATAAGCACTGGTCCAGGACGCCCCGTTTGAGCTATATGAAAGGCTTCTTTCATGATACGAGGCAAATCGTTTGGATCTTTAACCAAGTACGAGTGCTTGACTGTAGTGAATGTCATACCACTAGTATCACACTCTTGGAAAGCATCTTTACCTAAATTCGAGGTGATAGTCTGTGCGGTGAGGACTACCAAAGGAACAGAGTCCATCATTGCAGTGTAAATACCTGTGATTGTGTTGGTGGCACCTGGCCCGCTAGTCACTAAAACAACTCCAACTTTACCGGTTTGTCTGGCATAGCCGTCGGCCATGTGTGTGGCCCCCTGCTCGTGTCTAGAAAGGACTACTTTTATATTAGAGTCATAAAGAGCATCGAATAAAGGGATGGCCGAGCCTCCAGGGTATCCAAATAGAGTCTCAACACCTTCTCTCTTAAGGCATTCTAGAATGGTTTCTGCACCATTGAGTATGTTTTCTTTCATTTTAGAACCTTCACTTTGTTGAATCTATTATAATATAGCATATTTGAAGCCCAAAAGCAATGTGTTTTCTGCTTTATTCTAAAATATCTTTGAATTTGTGAGTGGTTTTCATATAATGTGTAAGTTTATAGAGTTTCTTTGCTGTTTTTAGCATTTGTTTTGTATGAATTTTAGGGTTTTCTTGCTTGTGTGTGCTATTTTTAGTTTTATTAGGTGTAGAGGTTCTTCAGTTTTAAGTTTTATTTGTCTAATTCATCCTGTTTTATTGTTTTCTTTATTTTTTGTTGCAGAATATTCGTTTTTATGTATCTATTTTGAGTGAAATGTATCGGAGTCTGTGAATAATAGCTTGTTTTTTAGATGATATCTGTTTTTCTTATATAAGTCTTTGTCTTTATCTTCCTTTTTCATTAAAGAGTTTAAGTTTCATTGTTTTTTTTAATGGGAGTCAAAAAAACTTTTTTTATTCGTTAATAAGAATGCACGGTTTGGAATGCACCATCAAAAAGGTAAAAACATGAAAGAAACAATTAAAAATAAAAGTTTTTTAGAGGCTAAAGAATACGAAATAAATGAAAACTCTCAGCATTTGTCTTTAAAGGAATTAAAATCAAGCCTTCAGCCTCGTGAAAAGTTAAGTCGTTTTGGCTCTGAATCCTTATCGACGAGTGAACTGCTAGCCCTCATTTTAGGTCGTGGCACTAAAAATAAAAGTGTCCATTTACTAGCAAAAGAAATTTCTGATTTTTTAGAAACACAACCTCGTTTACCAAGTTTAGAGACACTGCTTAAAATAAAAGGTTTGGGCCCTGCTAAAGCTTCTCAAGTATTAGCTGCATTAGAATTGTCAGGGCGATTTTTACTTTCTGGAGTCAAAGTGGAGGTGACTTCTCCAGAAAAAGTTTTAAATGTGCTTTCGTTTTTAAAAAATGCAATGCAAGAGCATTTTGTGATGATCTCTTTGGACTCTGCAAATCACATTATTGAAGTGCACACTCTTACTATTGGGCTTGCTAACCAAACTCAAATACATCCAAGAGAAGCCTTTGTTCGTGCCATCGAAAACCGAGCCATCGGGGTTATTTTTGCACACAACCATCCCTCTGGAAATTTAAAGCCTAGCATGGAAGATTTAAATATCACCAAAAGGCTTTCTGAAGCAGGTAGATTGTTGTCTATACCCGTACTGGATCATATTATAGTAAGTGTCTCAGGTTTTACTAGTTTAAAAAGAGAAAGCCCTCATCTATTTGAAGATTGAATGAGAGGAGTTTTTGTTGGCAAGCAAATGAAGAATAAAACCATAAAAAATCGAAATGTGAAATAACATAAGTGTTTAGAGTCTAGTCATTCGAATAGAGAAAAATTTTAAGCTATCTTTTCAAGAACTAATTATATTCTTTTCTTTCTTTTTTGTGTTATAATTCTTTTTAGTGTTTTCTCTATGAATAGAATGGTGTTTTTTACCCATTTTGCCTCTAGTTTAGCTTTTAAAATGTATATTTATATTTGAGAATATTGAATTTCTTATTATTTTAAATGAACATAAAGCAGTGCTTTGGTGTATTTTGCATCTTGGTTCATTGGTTTAGATTTTAAAGGAGTTTTTATGCTACGCTTTTATTTGTTTTTATTAGTGTTTACCTTTGCGAATGTTTTTGCAAATGATACCAAAACACTCAACAAATATGGTTTTGCTGGAGTCAATAAAACTCAATCGGCACAGAGCCTAGGGCATTCCAAGCTTAGCTTTTCAATACTTGGAAACATTACTAACGACAACACATTATTTAGAGATAGGGGACACACCCGTCAATTCACCGAAAATGCTTTTAACATTCATTATAACTCAGAAGAAGGAGAGGCTGTTCCAGATCTGATGGCCCCTTCTAATGCTTATGTCGGTGATTTTATAGCGGGAACAGCCTACATTTCTTTAGGCATTGGTATTTGGAATTACTTTGATCTAGGCGTCACGCTGCCTTTTTATTATGAACAATTCGAGCCAGAAGTCGATTTTAGAGGCATTAGTGGAACTACGGTTGGCGGGATTGGCAACTTAAAAACGAATTTGAAATTAAGATTCCCTTTACCAGAAGATCAACCTATAGATATTGCTTTGTTTGGTGGTGCCGATATAGGAACTGCTAATACCAAAAAAGATGGTATGTGGGTCAGAGAAGCCGAATACATCAACTTTAACACGAACAATGCAGAATCTTTTGGAAACCCTAATTTTACCTTTAGGGGTGGCTTAGGTATCACTGCAGATTTTTCTAAATTAGGCGATGATGTGCCATGGCTCATTCATCTCAATGGGGGTTACCGATATGTACTGCCAAATGATGATGATAAAATCATTTCTGATGTTTCACCGTACTCTAAAATTATCCATGCAAGTGTTGCTACAGAATTTTTCTTTTTTGAGTTTTTATCGTTCTTTGCCGAATATTACGTGGAATTTATGGAAGAACGCACAAATCTTTCGCTTTTAGACCCAAATGCAGAAGCATCAGAAAATAAACAAGCATTAGACTTGGGAGAACTAACTGGTGCTCTTGTTTTTCATACGCCCATTGGTTTAGACTTTCATTTAGGGGCGACTTATTCATTTGTGAATGAAAGGTATATTTCTAATTTAAGAGCTTACCATGTATCTGAACCTCATTTTTATAGAGAATTTGCTTATGATGGTCGGGTCGTGCCCGAATATAGCGTTTATGCTGGAGTGACTTGGAGTGGGTTTTTGCTCCCTCAAGATGCCGATGGTGATGGTATTTTAGACAAAGATGATGCATGTCCATACGAATTTGGGCACCCTAGAAATGCGGGTTGTCCATTTCCAGAACCAGACATAGATGGCGATGGTGTTTGTGACTCTTGGGTGGCAGAAAAAGGTTTTTTAGATTTATTTGAAGACCAGTGTGTTGGTATTGATCAATGCCCCACACAAGTTGGAGATGTTAAAAATAACGGATGTCCTTTAGACAATCCAGATACCGATGGCGATGGTGTTTGTGATCCGTGGGTCAAACAAAAGAAAATGTCTAAACACTTCAAAGATATTTGTAAAGGAGTGGATAGCTGTCCAAACGAACCTGGACCTGATACTAATAATGGATGCCCTATGGATAATCCAGACTCAGATGGCGATGGCCTTTGTGATCCTTGGGTGACTCAAAAGAATAAATTGCAAGATTTTGCAGGAATTTGTAGAGGTTATGATAACTGTCCAGGCGAAGCAGGCCCCAAAGAAAACGGTGGCTGTCCATGGCCAGATCCAGATACCGATGGGGATGGCTTGTGCGATCCTTGGGTCACAGAAAAGAAAATGGGTTATTACTTTGAAAATGCAAAAGATCCTTCTATCAAAAAATGTAAGGCTTTAGATAGATGCCCTTATGATTTTGGCCCTGCAGACAATGATGGTTGTCCTTTTGACAATCCAGATACCGATGGCGACGGCCTTTGTGATCCATGGGTGAGTGAAAAAAATCAATCAGATCGTTTTGCAGATATATGTACTGGAATTGATAAATGTCCTAATGAAGCTGGCCCTACAATAAGTCAAGGTTGCCCCACAGACGACCCCGACCCAGATAAAGACGGTGTTTGTTCTCCATGGGTACTAGAAAAAGGAATGCAAGATGCCTTTAAAGAAGTCTGTCAAGGTGTGGATAAGTGTCCCACCGAGGTTGGACCTATAGAAAATCAAGGTTGCTCACTCGACGACCCCGACTTAGATAATGACGGTGTTTGTGCCCCTTGGGTTACAGAAAAAGGCTTGCATAAACTCTTTGAAGGAGTTTGTGTAGGGCTCGATAAATGCCCATTAGAAGCAGGTGAAAAAGAAAATGACGGTTGTCCTCTAGATAATCCAGATACCGATGGTGATGGTGTTTGCGATCCATGGGTCACTCAAAAGAACATGCTCGATAAATTCAAAGATGTATGTACTGGGCTAGACCGTTGTCCCTTAGATTCAGGGGCTGTAAGCAATAACGGTTGTCCTGTGCCACAAATTGAAGAAAATGTGAAGTTAGAAGGAGTTACTTTTAAAAGTGGTAGTTCTGTGCTAGAACCCAATGCAAAGCGAGTCTTAAAAGGCATTGCAGAACAGCTTTTAGCTCCCGAGAATAAATCTGTAAAAATAGAGATTCATGGTCACACTGATAATGTCGGAAGACCAGCCGCTAATAAAAAGTTATCACAGCAAAGGGCTCAATCAGTGATCAACTATTTAGCTTCTCAAGGCGTCCCTAAATCGCGCATGGAGGCCTATGGTCATGGAGACGAAGAGCCTGTTGCAGATAATAAAACTGCAGAAGGTCGTGAACTCAATCGTCGCATAGAAATGCATCGATTAGATTAAAATTTTACAATACTATTCAAAGCCCTGATAAAAACAGGGCTTTTTTTATTTGAATAAATGTTTTAAGTGAATTTTTATCGCTTCAATTTAGAGTTTTCAAACTGGATAACTCTATTATTTCATTTTTACAATTTAAACATTATTTATAATACTGAAGCTAGTTTTTGTCGTGTCTATTTATTTTAATTATTCAAAGATTTAATTTTAATACATGGAACGATGTAAATAATGGCTAACAATGATTATAAAAAGCACGATTTATTACAATATTTACACATTGTTTTATAGAATTTAAAATAAAACTTGTTTTTTAAAGTATTACAAGTTATATTATTGTAAAGGAAAGTTTACAAATTGTCTTTATCTTTATTTATTGTTGTGAAATGTAAACTTTGCGTAGTCATAGGGGTGAGGAGGAATGGGCATGTTTTTGAATAGAATATACAATACAATAAAATTGAGTTTATTGATTTTATTTATGAATCTTACAGCATTGTTTGCTGCAAGCGTGGAACCCTTTTATTTCGAATCCATTGATCTCAATGACACAGCTGCTCAACAAGCGGAGTGGGATTATCTTATGAAATATAAGATATTTGGTCAAAATGGCATAGACTTTAAGGGTGGTAAAATCTCTATTCCAGACAAAGTAGGCTGGTTTGGAACTGCAGATGGAGATTTTACTTTAGCGAATACAAATCATAATGTGGGTGGCCCTATTTTAATCGGTGGAGACATGAAGTTTGACGATGGTATAGATACTATTTCTACGGGCCCGGTGAGGGTTTTAGGGAGTATTTATACTTCAAACTTTACTGGCCCTAATATTCTTAATGGGATTCATTGTGTTGGGGGCACTATTGCAGATAAATATTTACAAAGTCTTAATGGACCTAAATATCCTTTGGAGGAGTGTCCCGAAACTGTTCCCGTGATTAAAGAGGATTTATCTATTCCAAGAGTAGATTATACAGGTAAAGTTTTTAACCCTAAAATAACACTCAATAATTCTACTGCCTATATAGATGTTCCAGAGGGAGAGGGGCCTTATGATTATTATTTAGAAGGAATTTCTTTTGATAATCCAGGAAATCTTATTGTTCGAATGCCTAGTGGTGGTCGATTGACCAGGATTTTTATCCAAAACAATATAAATTTTGGTCCACATCCAACAATAAAAGTTCATTATATGGCGACTGACGCTGTGAATGAAGCGGGTGTTTGGACGGGTGCTTACCAAGAGATTCAAAATTCAGATTATGCTGGCAATCTCTTGTTTTATGTGGACAATGATATTGCAGTTCCTTCTATAAGTGCTTCAGATTCTATACAAGGGACTTTTATTAGTACAAGAACTATTAGCATTGAACAACATATGACTTTGGCGGGGCAATTGCTTGCAAAAAAAGTGACAATTAATTTTAATTTTGATGGTTCCGGTTTTTTATATGTTCCTTTTGATCCCCCTGTATTAAATATAGATCCAACTGCACTTGGAAGTGGTGTTTTTATTGAAAGCAATGAAGATCAAAAAGTGAATATCACTCTGGATATTCTCCCAGAAACAGATGTAGTTTTTGATTATTGTTTTGAAATAGATACTTCTGAAACGGCTCCAATAGGAGTAGCACACTGGAGTGATTTTGGACCTTTAAATAATGGAAAAATAATGCCTATCTGTGGAAGAGACACCGCTACTTTGACCATAAAAGAAGGCTTTTTGAAACCAGACTTAAACAATGAAGTCTTTGTGCACCCTCGTTTAGATGGTATTGTAGAGGGTTTGGAAACATTTCAATTGATGGTGTTTAATTTAATGGGAGCTGTTTTACCAGGAAATTTAAAATCTGGTTCTTTTACTTTAAGTATAAAAGATGCAGACGCTTCACCTAATACTTCACCTGTTATTCTAGACCAAATTTTTTCAATTAAAGAAAACAGTCCCGCTGGTACAGTGGTGGGTACTGTAATAGCTAGTGACCCTGATATCAATGCTCCATTCAATGAGCTTGAGTTTAGTGTGTTGTCTGGCACAGGAAAAGAGCTTTTTGAAATCTCTTCTACAGGCGTGATTACCGTAAAAGAGGGTGCTGTTTTGGATTTTGAAAGCAAGGATTCTTATAGCTTAGAAGTGAAAGTCCAAGACGGTGGAGGTTTGAGTGCTACAGCCACAGTCACCATTAATATAGAAGATGTGAACGAGGCACCAAACATAGCTGATCAAGATTTCTCTGTCGAAGAAAATAGCCCTGCTGGTACAGTGGTGGGTACTGTAATAGCCAGTGACCCTGATATCAATGCCCCATTCAATGAGCTTGAGTTTAGTGTGTTGTCTGGCACAGGAAAAGAGCTTTTTGAAATCTCTTCTACAGGTGTGATCACTGTCAAAGAAGGGGCTGTATTAGATTTGACTATTCAAAAAAACTATACGCTAGAAGTGGTAGTCCAAGACGGTGGTGGTTTGAGTGACACCGCCACAGTCACCATTAATATAGAAGATGTGAACGAGGCACCAAACATAGCCAACCAAGATTTCTCTGTAGAAGAAAACAGCCCTGCTGGCAGTGTGGTAGGCACTGTAGTGGCAAATGACCCCGACACAAAGGCTCCATTCAATGAGCTTGAGTTTAGTGTGTTGTCTGGCAGTGGAAAAGAGCTTTTTGAAATCTCTTCTACAGGTGTGAT